>VFZW01000091.1 GCA_016871055.1 Acidobacteriota bacterium | reverse complement strand
TGGCTCGCTTCTACCGCCAAGGGAGCTGCTGGGGTGAACATGACCCAGTATGAGGCAACTCTGCCTATATGTACATAGTTATATGAGACCGGACACTAGTGCGACTGCGCCAGTGACTGTTCCGCTCGATTGCGGGCGTTGTAGACGTTGTCGAGATCGAACTCGACGCGGGCGGCCGTGTCGCTGGCGATGCCGACCATGGTGTTCCAGGAGTTGACGTTGGGGTAGCACTGGGCCGTCGTTGCGAGGTAGACGCGGGAGTCGCCGACGCGCATGCGGGGCTTTAGCTTCTGGTAGCTGAGCGGCCAGATCGGTTCGACGAAAGGCGTGCGGAAGACCTTGATGTCTTCGACCCAATCGGGCTGGAATTTCGAGTTGAAATCGCGGAGGGCTTTGAGGGCCTGGAAGCGGATGTCGCCGTCGGTCTGGTTGTAGACGTCGCTGTCGGCCTGGCAGTAGTTGAGGAGATAAACCAAGTGGTGGCCGCCGGTTTGCGAAGCGGGGACGACGTGGGTCGTTTCGACCAGACCCTGGAATGGATAGTCCTTCCTCACGATGGCGTTCCAGTAGTAGGGCTGCAGGCGCTTTTTCATGATCACCACGGCGTTGACGACGCCTTGATAGACCAGGTTCTTGTTCGGCAGCATGTTGGCTAGCGATCCGCGGGCGATGTTGCCGAGCACCGGAATGGGCAGGGTGGAGATGGCTGCGTCGAAGGCTTCCCAACGGCCGCTGACGTTTAGCTGCACATCCCAGGGGGTGTCTTGAACGGCGAATACGGGGGTGCGCATGCGGATGTCGCCGCCGAGCCGGTGAATCTCTTTTTCGAGGCGTTCGACGATGAGGCGATAGCCACCGCGGACGTAGCCCTTCACTTCTTTCGTGCCGCCCTTTTCGCGGCGGAGGCGCGACCAGAACCAGTGGGCCGGCACCTCTTCGAACAGATCGCCGAACTTAGCGCGCAGCAGCGGTTTCCATAAGCGATTGAAGACTTCGGCACCGAAGAGACCTTCGAGCCATTCGGAAACGCTGATCGAGTCGAGGCCCTTCGGATCGTTGCAGAACTTGGCGATATAGGCGCCGCCGATCGCGGTGCGGATGCGGCCCCAAAGGCTGAGTCCGCCGAAGTTCAGGAGATCGAGCGGGGTGTTGAACGGGTAGAGCTTCTTGCCGTGCAGGAAACCCATTTTGGTTTCTTTCCACACGATGCGGTCTTCGAGGTCGAGTTCCTTGAGCAGGGGCAGGAGGTTCTCGTCGGAGTTCAACATGACGTGATAGAAGCGCTCCATGGCGTGGCCCTCGTGCTCGAAGGTCGAGCCGAGACCGCCGAGTTCGCAGGAGGCTTCAAAGATCGTCACGTGTTTGCCCTGCTGCAGCAAGCGCAACGCACCGACGAGGCCGGAGATGCCGCCTCCGAGCACTGCAACACGATGACGTAGGGGAGTCATGGGAAATCCTTTTCTCGTTACTCTTCGATTACCAGACGGCCGCCTGCGAACTTCGCGTCGGCCCACATTGTGAGGGAGGTCCAGCCCGCCAACCGCATCAGGGAGAGGCGTGATTTGACGGACTGGAAAACGTTGATTTTCGACTCGCCGAACTGGCGGCGGTCGACCGGCATCGGCAGTTCCTTAACCCGGAAGCCGAGGAAGATGGCGCGGACCATGAACTCGGCGACAGCCGAGAAATTGTTCGAATGGAACACGACCTTCTTGATGACCTCGCGGCGGTAGGCGCGATGCATGGGAGTGAAACTGTGAACTTTGTCGCCGAGAATTTGGCGATAGACCCAGGAAGCGCCCTGGCTGAGGATTTTTCGCATCGGGTGGACGGTGCCCTGGCCGCTTTCGGGGTGCCAGGGGGAAGCCGTGATGAGATCGGCGCCGGCGTGGAGCATTTCCACCATCTGAGGGAGCGTTTCGGGCGCGAAGGTGCAGTCACTGTCCATGGTGCAGACGATGGGGGCGTGAGTTACGGCAAACCCTGTTCGGATCGAGGCGCCGAGGCCTTTGTTCTTTTCGTGGTGGACGGCGCGGATCCAATCGGGGTGTTCGGCGGCGAGGCGGTCGATTGCCTCTTTGGTGCCGTCGGTGGAGCCGTCGTTGATTAGGTAGATGTCCCAGTTCGGGATACGTCCCGTTTCGCGCATCGCGGTGATGCGGCGGATCAGTTGGGGCAACCCGTCAATTTCGTCGTAGCAGGGAACGATGATTGAGGTCGTGGTATTGGGCATCTGTGGACTCCGAGGAGTGTTTCGGACAGTCTCAGTTTGCCTTTAGTCAACGTACGGGTCACTCGTCTTTCAGCAACGGGACTTGGATCTATAGAGTAGCTCTAAGGTGTAGAACTCCTGATGGGCGGCTGGTACTAGGGTTCCTTTGTTGTCTTATACTTGCGAACGGTGGTTGGGGTTCCAGAGGGATTCTGGCTGGTTCAGTACGCGGCTCGAATGGCGGCTGGCGACGAAGAAAAAATCACTGAGCCGGTTTACGTATTCGAGTGCTACGGAGGATACCCCGGTGGTTTGAGTAAGGGTTATGAGATTGCGCTCGGCGCGGCGGCAGACGGTGCGGCAGATGTGGAGTTCGGCGTTGAGGCGGCCGCCACCGGGGAGGACGAAGCTGCGGAGAGGTTGAAGATTGGCATTCATGGCGTCGATGGAGTCTTCGAGGTGTTTGACGTCTTCGGCGCGGATGACGGGTTGGTTGGGGTGGAGGTCTTCTTGCAGCGTCGCCAATTGCGAGCCGAGATTGAAGAGCTCGTGTTGGATGCGGACGAGTTCGGCTTTGAGCGGGTTGAGTTTCTCGGGGATCGAGCAGATGGCGGCGCCGAGGAAGCTGTTCAGTTCGTCGATGTCGCCGTAGGCGGCGATGCGGGCGTCGTCCTTGGCGACCCGCTGGCCGCCGACGAGGGAGGTTTTGCCTTCGTCGCCGGTGCGGGTGTAGATTTTGCCGAGGGTGAGGTTGGGCTCGTTGAAGGCGTCGTTGGGCATGTCTTTATTTTCGCTGCACGAAGTACGGTTTGGATACGTCTATCCTTCATGATCCGCGTCCTCTTTCTCTGCGCGGCCGTTGAACTTGGCGCCGCGGATGTGCGGGTATTCGTGGAGGTGCGCGAGTTGGGGACGACGGCGCCGGTGCCTTGGCCGCAGGTGAACGTTGGCAGCCGGCCGGTGCGGGGGGATTATGCGGGGCGCGCGATGGTCGATATTCGGACCCGGGACGCCACGGTTCCGGTTTCGGCTTCGGCGGCGGAGTTCATGGCGATCGACGGCGTGCAGGAGTTGCCGGTGCCGAACGATTCGCCGTCGATGGCGGTGCGGATTTATCTGGCGCGGAAGAAAACGGTGACAGGCACGCTGCTCGACCCTTCCTCGGAGATGCCGCTGCAGGGCTATCAAGTGCGGCTGTTGCGGGAGACGAAGTATCGGGGGGAGCGGATATTTGTGCCGATGGAAGCGGCGGCCGTGACCGGGCGGGATGGGCGTTTTGCCCTGAACGGCTTCCTGCCGGCGTCGTTTGCGCTGCGGATTAGCAGCGCCGAAATTCTTGTGCGCGAAGGCTCCGCCGATGAGGCGCTGCCGGAGCGGACGGGGCGCGCGGTGGCGTATTGGCCGGGGATTCGCAGTGAGGAGCCCGATCGCGCGATTGCGATTTCGCATGCCTTCGAGCAGGTGGTTGGCAAGGTATATGCGGCCGAGGTTCCGCTGCACGCGGTGGCGTCGTCGATCGAGGGGCGATCGTGCTCCGACTCCTACGATGTCTCGGTGTACCGCCGCAAGGAGATGGTACGGGAGCGGCTGGCGCGATCGCAGATTGCGTGCGGGCGAGGGTTTGTCGTCGAGAATTTGCCTGAAGGCGAGTATGTGTTTGAAGCGGTGCGGCAGGGATTTGAGATCGCGTCGCGGTCGTTGCATGTCGCACGCAACGAGCACATTAAGCTGCTGGCGCGGCCGGGTTTTTGGGCCGATGTTGGTTTTGCGGTGGATAAAACGAGTGGACGGGTGTTTGCGAAGTTGGCGTATTCGGATGCGGCACGGGTTGAGTTGCGGCAATCTCCTCGGATCTGGATGTGGCCTGACGAGCCGTATGAGTTCGAGGTGCTTGGATTGGCGCCTGGCTATTTCTTTGAATCGATTTTGCTGCCGGAGACGCGCGTGGCGGCGGGAGATGTCGTGCGGCTTTCGGGCGTAACAAAGCGGTCGGTGCAGTTGGTGATCGCCAAGCCGGCGGCGTTGATGGCGGGGAAGGTTTCCAATGCGCGCGGCGAGCCGGTGTCGGCGATGATTGAGGCGGTTCGCGAAGGCGCGACTCGCGAACGGAAGCGGGCGATGGCGGGCCGCGATGAGAAGTTTTCGCTGCGCGGGTTGGCGCCGGGGCGGTATCGTGTGTTCGCGGCGGACGCGGAGGAGTTGGGTGTTTTTGTTGAGGCGAAGGCGGGCGAGCCGGCCTGGGTGGAGGTGAGGCGTTAGCGGGCGAACGTATTCGCAGCCAGGAACGCGAGTTCGTCCGCGATGTTTTCGACTTGCTTGGCGACGGGGAGGCCGCCGGAGTGGCCGCCTTCGGTGTCGTAGTGCAGCAGAATCGGTTGGTCGCCGCCGTTGGCGGCTTGCAGCAGCGCGGCCATTTTGCGGGCGTGGAGCGGGTCGACGCGGGTGTCGTTGTCGCCGCTCAAGATCATCGTCGCAGGGTACTTGGTGCCGGGCTTGACGTTGTGATAGGGCGAGTACTTTAATATGTACTCGAACTGCTTGGGGTCTTCCGACGAACCGTATTCCGGCACCCAGTAACGCGCCACCTTGAACATGTGATAACGCACCATGTCGAGCAGCGGGATACCGCAACTGACCGCGCCGAAGAGTTCGGGGCGCTGGGTCATCGCCGCGCCGACGAGCAGGCCGCCGTTCGAGCCGCCGCGGATGGCGAGGTGCTTGGGACTGGTGTATTTATTGGCGATCAGCCATTCGGCGGCGCCGATGAAATCGTCGAACACGTTTTGCTTGTTGGCGAGCATGCCTTTCTCGTGCCACGGTTCGCCGAACTCGGCGCCGCCTCGGAGATTGACGATGACGAACACGCCGCCGTGCTCGATCCACCACGCGCCGAACTGGCTGAATTGCGGCAGCGTGGACAGGTTGAAGCCGCCGTAGCCGTAGAGCAGCGCCGGGTTCTTGCCGTCGAGTTTGATGTCCTTCTTGTGCGCGACGAACATCGGCACCTTGGTGCCGTCCTTCGATGTGAACCACTTCTGATCGAGCGTGACCGGCATTTTTTCGAGAGGCACCTTGGTCTGATGGATCTCGCGGCGGGTGCCTTTGGCGATGGAGTGAACGTAAGTGGTTGGCGGCTGGAACAGAGAACTGAAATTCGAGATGGCGACGTCGGAGTCCCACTCGCCGCTCAGGTTCGCGGCGCTGCCGTGCCCGGGCAGAGCGACCTCGCGGACGAGCTTTCCGGCGGGCGTGTACAGGCGAATCTTCGGCTGGACGTTTTCGAGCGTGTGTACGGCGAGATGGCCGCCGACAAGGCGCATCGACTCGATGTTCCACTTGCCTTGCGGGACGACCTCTTTCCAGTTCTCCCGCGCGGGGTTGTTCAGGTCGATGGCGATTACACGTTGCTGCGGGGCTTTCCAGTTCGTGAGCGCGAAGTACGTATCGCCGCCGATGGAGCCGGAGAAGCGCGCGGCGATCGATTCGTTGACCGTGACGCGCTTGCCGTCGCTCAACCGCAGCACATACACCTGATTCTTCGCGCTGGCAGAGCCTTCGAGCACCATGATCGAAAGGTATCTTGCATCCGCCGATAGATTGGCGATCATCAGCATCATCGGCCCGAGATGTCCACCAAAGATCTCCTTCGCTTCGCCGCCGAACTTGTGTTCGTGAAGGCGTGGGCCCTTCGGCGTGGCGATCACATAATAGGCCGACTGACCGTCGGGCAGCAGGCTGACGGTCATGTAGCGAGCGCGCGGCAGCACCGGGCCGTAGTCCTTGCGCGCATCGACGTCGTAGAAGTGCAACTCGACTTCGTCCTCGCCGCCCTTTTGTACACCGTAAGCGATCTTCTTTCCGTTGCTCGTGTAGTCGCGGACGGAGATCGATTTCGCGCCGCCCCAGGGGTTCGGGTCGACGAGGACAGCGTCTTTGCCGTCGACACCTTCGCGCATGACTAGCACCGATTGATCCTGCTCCGGCGCGCGGCGCATGTGGAACAGGCGGCCACCGGCGTAGGTGAAGCCGGAAGCTGTTTCGACGCGATTGAACTCGGTAATGCGTTTGACGATCGACGCGCGCTGCGGGAGTTTGTCGACGTAGGCGCGCATGTAGGAGTCCTGCTGTTTCAGCCACGCGCGGGTTTCGGGGCTTTGTTGATCTTCAAGCCAGCGATAGGGGTCGGGAACTTTGACGCCGTGGAGCGTATCGACGACATCGTCCTTTCTGGTTTCCGGAGTGGGTGCGGCGATGAGCATGGCGGTGAAGAGGAGGAGAAGTTTCATAGGTCTCGATACCTGGTAAGTACGATTTGGTTTTTTTCGATCGCTGCCCGGGTTTCGGGCGCGGTTAGAGCTTGGAGTTCGAGCGCGCGGCTTTTCTTTAGCCGGGTCGGCGCGGCTTCCAGTTCGGCGGTGCAATGGCCTGGGTGAGTCATTAACTCCGTGGCGCCATCGGGCAACGAGTCTAGAAGTGCGGCTAGGTTATGAGTTTGTAAACGGCCGGTTAGGGCGAAACCGGCGAAGTGATCGGTGGTTTGCGCTTCACCGGACAACCCAGTTATCATGCGACGCATTACGGACGAAAGCAAGCCCCGGCCGTTGAAGTCGGCGGGTTTGCGGATCCAGCGGAGGCCGAACTCTTCGGCCACGGAGAGCAGCGCGCGGCGGACGGGTTTGAGCAAGTGCGTGTGTTTGTGGGTGTCGGCGTGGAGCGGTTTCAAACCCGCTTGAAAGATCTTGCGGGCTTGGGCGGCGAACTCGTCGTAGAGGTTCAATTGGCCAGCGAATACGGCTTGGACGAGCGCGGGGACACTCGGCGGAAACGGCTTGCCTGTCACCAGGGACTCGCCGCCGATGAGGACGAAGTGGATGCCGATGTCGAGAGAGGGCGTTTCGGCGGCGAGGCGGACGGCGTCGTCGAACGCAGCGCCGTTGGCCATGAGCGTTGTGGCGGTGAGGATACCGCTGCGATGCGCCTCAACGATTCCGGCGTTGACGTCGCGCGTGAATCCGAAGTCATCGGCGTTGACGAGGAGCCGTTTCAAAACAGTTTCAGTTGGATGGTCAGGAACTTTTTCGGATTCTTGCGGAATTCCTTCATGAACGAGTTCATCTCCTTCATGCTTCCGTCGAGCGATTCGTAAAGCGACGGGTTGGTCATCAACTGGCCCATGGTGCCGTGGCCGCTGTTGATCATGCCGACGGTCTTGTCGAGATCGAGCACGAGCTTGTTGATGTTGGCGTGGAGGGCGTCGTCGTAGATCAGCTTGCCCATGGAGCCTTGGCCTTTGTTGATGGCGTCGATGGTCTTGCGGACGTCGGCGATGGTGGCGCGGAGATCGTCGTGGAGGGCGGGGTCCTTCATCAGCTTGCCGAGCGATCCCTGGCCCGACTTCAAGTCGTTTTGCACGTCGGCGATGGTGTCGTCGACGCGCTTGAGGGACTTGCGGAGATCGTCGTGCAGGCCTTCGTCGTAGAGCAGTTTGCCGATGGTGCCTTTGCCGCTGGAGAGGGCTTGCGTGACCTTTTGCACCTCGGCGACGGTGGCGACCAGCTTGTTGTAGAGTTCGTCGTCGACGAGGAGTTTGCCGATCGAGCCTTTGCCGGTTTCGACGACGGAGACGATGTTGTCGACGCGCTCGACGATTTTTTGGAGCGACAGGAGGGAAGGGTAGGCGGCGTTGACGAGATCCTGGAATTCGCGCGTGTCGAGGCTGCGCAGTTCGCCGCCGGCGGCGATGGGCTGTTCGGACTTGCCCATCTTGATGTTGATGTACTTGGTGCCGAGGAGGTTTTCGGCACCGATGGCGGCTTGCGAGTCGGAGGGGATTTGTTTGAGATTCGCGGCGTTGATGAGCAGATCGAGGCGGATGATGCGGTTGGGCTTGTTTTCGCCCGATAGCCCGACCGTAGCGATGCTGCCGATCTGGATGCCGTTCAGGCGGACTGCGGAGCCTTCGGTGATGGCGGCGGAGTCGTCGAGAAACGTGTAGATGGTGACTTCTTTGGAGAAGAGGCTTTTGTTGCCGGTCAAGAGAAACAGCAGCACGGCGAGGATTGCGAACGCGACGACGGCCATGATGCCGACTCGGAGTTGCGCCCAGGAGACTTTACTGGAGGTAGTAGACATGGCGTTTAGTGAATGGACCGGTGCATGGAGAACTTGGAAACATACGGATCGCGCGAGGCGTCGAGTTCGCGCTCGTTGCCCTCGAAAACAATGCGGCCATCGTGCATGACGAGGAAGCGCGTGCGCTGGCGCAGCGGGGAATCCTCGGGCATACGTTCGAGTTGCTTGCTTTCCGGATTGTAGCGGAAGTTGGCCATCATGTGGCCGTCTTGAAAGCGGTGCGAGATGATGGCGGAGGTTGCGTTGCGAATCTCCCGCTCCTGAATAATCAGCGCCATGATGCGGTTGGCGGTGATGGGATCGAGGCCGGCGGTGGGCGAATCGTAGAGTAGGAGATCGGGATCGCTAACGGCGGCGCGGGCGATGCCGACGCGGCGGCGCATACCGCCGGAGAGTTCGCTCGGAAACTTGTCGAGCGTGTGGCCGAGTTCGACGAATTTGAGCGCCTCTTCGACCTTTGGCTTGGCCTGTTCGGCGGTCATCTTTGTGCGATTGACGAGCGGATAGGCGACGTTTTCCTCGATGGTGAGCGAGTCGAAGAGGCCGCCTTCCTGAAACAACATGCCGATGCGCGGGCGGATGGTGAGCCACTGCGGCTCGGTGAAGTGAGTGACGTCCTGGCCAAAGAGCGTGATGCGGCCGGAGGTCGATTTTAATAGGCCCAGCGCGATCTTGACCATCACCGTTTTGCCGGTCCCGGCCGCGCCGAGAATGATCAGCGTGTCACCGGCATTCATTTCGAGCGAGACGCTGTCCAGAACCTTCTCGACACCGTCGAAAGACAGCGAGACGTTGTCGAATTTGAGAACGGAGGTGGACATCAGAGATTGACGAAGACGCGGGTGATTAAGAACGTGAAGACGAAAATCCAAACGCTGGCGACGACGACGGCTTGCGTGGTTGCCCGGCCGACGCCCTGCGTGCCGCCGGTGGTGCGGATGCCGTAGAGGCAGCCGACGAGCGCAATGATGTATGCGAAAACGAGCGGTTTCAGCAGGCCCTGCGCGATGTCGTTGTATTCGAGCGAGCGCCACGCGTTGTTCCAGTACTGTTCGGTGGTCGTCAGGCGGAGCATGGGCACGGCGACGATGAAGCCGCCGATGATGCCGATCATGTCGGCGAGGATCGTCAACAACGGCAGCGTGCAGCACATGGCGAGCAGGCGCGGGGTGACGAGTTTTTTGACCGGGTCGGTGCCGAGCGCGCGCATGGCGTCGATCTGCTCGGTGACTTTCATCGAGCCGAGTTCGGAGGCGATGCCGGATGCGTTGCGGCCGGCGACCAACAGGGCGGTCAACACGGGGCCCATTTCGCGCACGAGCGTGATGGCGGTGATCTGGCCGACCTGGCCGGTCGCGCCGTACTGAGATAATGCGCGCGACATCTGCAACGCCATGACGGCGCCCGAGAAAAATCCGATCAGCACCGTAATCGGCAGGCTGCCGACACCGATGACATCCATCTGGATCATCATGTCGTTGGCGTGGAAGGGACGCCGTACAATGTTGATAGTCGCTCGTCCCGCGAGACTGATGAACTCTTGGAATGTGAGGGTGGGCGACTTTAAGAAGTCAAACAACCGGGAGGCTCCTTGACAGAAAATTCGATGGTAACACCGGAATGAAGGGTATTACAGACATCCCTGGAATTCAGGTCGGTCACGCGACCGACCTGGAGGGGCGCACCGGCGTGACGGTTGTGTTGTGCGAGAAGGGCGCGGTGGCTGGGTTCGACATCGGCGGATCGGCGACGGGATCCTCGGAATTGGACGTGATGAACCCGCTGCACATTACGTCATCGATCCATGCGGTGACGATGGCGGGAGGGTCGGCCTTTGGTTTGGAAGCGGCGTGCGGCGTGCGGCGGTTTCTGGAACAGCATGGCGTTGGGTTTCCGTACGGGGGATCGCGGATACCGATTGTACCGGGGATGATTCTTTTCGATCTCGGCTTTGCGAAGCCGGGCGTGCGGCCGACGCGCGAGATGGGCGAGACGGCGGCTGCCGCGGCGACGGACGAGGCTGTAGTCGAGGGCTGCGTGGGCGCGGGCACTGGTGCGACGGTTGGTAAATTGTTCGGGCTGGCGCGGGCGATGAAGGGCGGGATCGGCAGCTACACGGTGCCGTGCGGCAAGGCGAAGGTGTCGGCGATTGTGGCGGTGAACGCGTTTGGCGACGTGCGCGATCCAGCTTCCGGGAAGCTGTTGGCGGGGTGTAGGAAGTCGGAGAAGTCTAGGGATCTGCTCGATACGGAGAAGGCGCTGCTGGCGGGCGCGCGGCGAGAGAACGCGGTTGCGCCGGCGAATACGACGCTGTGTGTGGTGGCGACCGATGCGAAACTTTCGAAAGTTGGCGCAACGCGGTTGGCCAAGCGGGGGCAGGCGGGCGTGTTGCGGGCGCTTTCTCCGGGGCATGCGACGGTCGATGGGGATGTGGTCATCGCCATGTCGTGCGGTGAGATCGTCGAAGACACAGATGCGTTGGGCGTGGCGGCGGCGGAGGCGGTCGGGCAGTCGATTGTGCGCGCGGTGAAGGCGGCGCGGACGATGAGCGGGGTGCCGGGACTAGCGCGGTGAGAACCGCGCGCGAAGCCGAAGGAACGGAGTTTCGAGATAGCGAAAGCTGAGCAGGGCGGCGGCCATCGTCATCGTCAGCACGAGGAAGAATGCCAAGAGGTCGTGCGGCTTGAGCGGCAACGACAGCGCCGAGCCCACGCGGGAAATGGAGCTGTATAGCGCTGGATGTAACAAATAGACCCCGCAGCTGACGACACCGACTTTGGCGATGGGCGGCCATCGCAGTGGAGACGCGAGTACGTTGTCTTCGCGGATGACACATGCGGCGACAAGCGCGGCCATCAAAAAGCCGTGCGCGGGTTGGGCGACACGGATCAAGATCGTTCCGGCGAAAACAAGCGCCATAACGAACGCCATGCCGCGCCGTCCGAACACGACCCAAAGCGCCGTGAAGCCACGCGGGTTGTCCAAGACCACGGCGAGGAGCGCGCCCCAGAACAGCGCTGGCGAAATACGCCCTCCGGCGAACAATGCCGGCGACACGAACGCGAGGGCTAGGGCGATCCAGGCAGAGGGGCGCCCAATCGCGGCGAGCAGCACTGGCCAAAGAAGGTAGAACTGTTCTTCGACGGCGAGACTCCAGGTGTGGCCGAGAATGACTCCCAAGTTGTCGCCCATCCGCCAATTGCACGTGAACGTAGCGATGTAGGGCGCGTTCGATAGGAACTCGACGCCTCGGGGCTCGTGGCGCCCAAACGCAAAAACCGCGGCGAGGTAGGCGAAGAAAAGAGCGTAGTAAAGAGGGAAGATGCGCAGGGCTCGGCGTGCGTAGAAATCGCGAAGGGAGATCGATCCGGTCCTCGCGCGTTCGCGCAGCAGCAGAGTCGTGATGAGAAAGCCGCTAATTGCAAAGAAGAGTTGAACGCCGGCATAGCCGAAGTGCGCGAGGTACAGTAGGCCGGGCCCGTGGCTCCATACCACGCACAAAACAGCGATGCACCGCAGTCCGTCAAGGCAGCCGAAACGCGACGTGCCCTGAAATGCGCCGTGCGCGGTCAAGTTCGGCATCTTCTGAAATTGTATTGTAAGGCTATGCGTTATTTTCTAGCGTTGGTACTTCTGCTTCCTCTGTTCGGCCAGTCGAAGCGGCCCGTGACATTTGCCGACTACGATGCGTGGAATCGCATCACGAGTGCGACGATTTCGAACGACGGCAAGTGGGTGGCCTACGCGTTGCAGCCGCAAGTGGGCGATGGCCATGTAATCGCGCGCGAGATTGCGAGCGGCAAGGAGATTCGCGTGGCGATCGGCATGCAGCCACCGCGGACCGACGAGGATGGCGAGAACCCGGAAGAGCGGCGCGCGCCGGCGCGTGGGCCGAAAGTTGAGTTCTCGGCCGATTCGCAGTACTTGATCGCGCAGACGTATCCGCCGAAGGGGCGGAAGCCGGCGGGGAATGGCGGTATGGCGATTTTGCCGTTGGGCGATCGCACGCCGGTGGTGATCGACGACGTGAAGAATTTCAGCGTGCCGGAGGATGGCGGCGGCGTGGTTGCGTACTTGAGAGGGAAGCGGTTGGGGATTCGTCCGCTGGATGGATCGGCAGCGCGCCTGTTTGAAGGTGTTTCCGAGTTTGCCTTGTCGCGCGATGGGGCCGTTGCCGTGGCTGCGGGCGAGGAGTTTGTCATCGCGATCGACACGACAACTGGTGCGAAGACGGTGTTGAAGAGCGGCAAGGCGCGGTATGCGCAATTGACGTTCGACTTCGACGAACAGCGCGTGGCGTTTTTGGCCGATGGCGCGATTTATGGCTGGCGGCGCGGCGAGAGCGCTGCGTCGGAGTGGGCGAAGGGGCCGTTTGCCGATCGCGCGGGCTTGAGCTTTACGCGTGACGGGAAGATATTGCAGGCAGGATTGGCTTCGGCACGTCGTGCGCGTCGCGGAGAAGCGCCGGCGTCCGAAGAAAAGGCGGTGTTTGAGTTGTGGCATTGGAAGGACGACCGCGTGCAGACGATTCAGAAAGCGCGCGCGGCGACCGAAGGCGGGAGGGCGACGCGGGTAGCGTTGCATATCGCTGATAAGAAGCTCGTCACGCTGGGCAGCGAGGATGTCACCGATTTTGTTTTTAGCGAGGACAGCGGAGTTGCGCTTGGGTACGGCGATAAGGCGTATTTGCCGGCGCGCGAGTACGACGGCTCGTATCGGGATGTGTACATCGTCAATCCGGCGACGGGCGAGAAGAAACTTGCGGTGAAGAAGCTGGCGGGGATGGGCGGCGTGACATTGTCGCCCGATGGGAAGTGGGGTGTGTACTACGACAAGAAGGCCTGGTGGGCGCTGGACACGGCGACGGGCGCGATCAAGAACCTCGCGCCCGGGATGTCGTTTGCGAATGAGTTGAGCGACACGCCGCAGGCGCCGGGATCGAATGGTTCGGCGGGCTGGACTCGCGACGGGAAGTCGTTCCTTGTCTACGACCGCTACGACGTGTGGGCTCTTTCGCCTGCCGAATCGCCGCGGAATGTTACGGGCGGCGCGGGGCGGCGGACGAAGGCGGTTTTCCGCGTCGTGCGGGCGCGTGTGGATCGGCGAGATCGAGGCATCGACGCGGCACAACCGTTGCTACTCAGCGCGGTGAACGAGACGACTCGCGATAGTGGGTTTTCTCGGGTTCCGTTTGCGGGCGGAGCGCCGGCGAAGTTGATCCTGGAGGCGCGCGCTTTTTCGACGCCGAAGCTGGCTAGGAACGCCGATGTCATTTTGCTCACAGCCTCGCGGTTCGATCAGTTCCCCGATTTGCAAGTGACCGATTCTTCGTTCGGGAAGTTCGCAGCCGTGTCGGATGCGAATCCGCGGAAGAAGGAATTGAAGTGGGGCACGGCGGAACTGTTGTCTTATCGCACACCGCAGGGTGTGCCGCTGCAAGGGATACTCTACAAACCCGAAGACTTCGATAAGACGAAGAAGTATCCGATGCTGGTCTACATCTACGAGCGGCTTTCGAACGGGCTGCACACGTTCGCCGATCCCGCGCCTTCGCACGACTTGAATCGCACGCTCTATGTTTCGAACGGTTATTTGATGTTGCATGCCGATATCGCCTATACAACCGGTTACCCCGGCGACAGCGCGCTGCAGTGCGTGAGCGCGGCGGTGAAGAAGGTCGTCGATATGGGGATTGTCGATGAGAAGAAGATCGGCATTCAGGGGCATAGCTGGGGCGGGTATCAGATCGCCTACATGGTGACGCGGACGAATCTATTCGCGGCGGCGTCGCCGGGCGCGCTGGTTGCGAATATGACGTCGGCCTACGACGGGATTCGCTATGGCCCCGGCCTGCCGCGGCAATTTCAATACGAGACCGGGCAGAGCCGCATTGGCGGATCGCTGTGGCAGTACCCGACGCGGTTCATCGACAATTCGCCGATCTTCCGCGCGGATAAGGTGCAGACGCCGTTGTTGATGCTCCACAACGATCGCGACGACGCGGTGCCGTTTACGCAGGGCATCGAGTTCTTTCTCGCGCTGCGAAGGCTGGGCAAGGAAGTTTACTTCTTCAACTACAACGGGGAGCCGCACGGGATTCGGAAGCGCGTGAATCAGCGGGACTACGCCATTCGGCAGTTTGAGTTTTTCAATCACTTCTTGAAGGGCGCGAAGAAGCCGGCGTGGATGGAACGGGGGATTCCGTACCTTGAGCGTGACCGGCCGGAGATGCAGGGGTGGAGGCCGGAGGGGGTGAGTACGAATTAGGCGCGGCGGGCGCGGTGGATCCTGATCGGCGGCGCGAGCGTCTGGCCGTTGGCGGGCGCGTTCTGAATTTGTTCGAGCACGAGCCAGCCGGAGACAATCCGGCCGAAGGCGGCAAAGCCTTGGCCGTCGGGGTTACGGCGACCGGCGAAGTCGAGTTCGGGCTGATCGCCCACGCAGATAAAGAATTGATCGCGCGCGGTGTCGGGGCCGACGCGCGCCATGCTGAGCGCGCCATGCAAGTGGCGTAATCCGGTGATGGTGGTTCGTTCAAGTTCAATCGCGTCGTACGCGGGGGAGTCGGCGCGGCGGCTGCCTTGGATAACGCCGATGCGGATTTCGTCGTTGGGCTGATTGTTACGATGGACAACGCGATGGAACTGACCTCCATCGTAGGCGCCGGCGTCGATGTAACGGAGAAAATTGGCCGCGGTGCGCGGCGCGGCGGCGGTGTCAATCTCGGCGACGAGCGTGCCGAAAGGGGTTTCCAGCGCCACTTTGGGAAGCGCGGGACGCTCGGAAACCGCGTCAGACGGGCCTTTCGGCGCTTGCGCGGCAAGAAAACCGTTAAAATTGGCCAGTTTCTGCATCTTTCCTCTTTACAGAGGCGCTCCGAGTGCCTTATGATCGGAACTGCCGAAAACATTTTCACCACAAAACGTTTCAGGCGCCCCGCAAGGAAGTTTAGTTTAGTAAGGAGCTTAAACATGGCCGCTGCTCGCATGACGCAGACTCAACTCGTAAAGGCCCTCGCCGACGCCGTCGAAGGGTCCTCCAGCAAACAGGTGAAGGCGCTATTGGCCGCCTACTCCGATATCGCAATCAAAGAAACCAAGAAGAACGGCGTGTTCGTTCTGCCTGGTCTGGGCCGCCTGGTCCGCCAGGAGCGCAAGGCGCGCATGGGCCGCAACCCGGCGACCGGCGCGGCGATCAAGATTCCGGCCAAGAAGGTCGTGAAGTTCCGCGTCGCCAAGGCTGTTAAAGACGCTATTGTTCCTCCGAAGAAGAAGTAGTTCGTTCGAGCCGTAAAAACACAAACCCCGCCGGAGCGCATCCGGCGGGGTTTGTGTTTGATACCGATACCGTTCCGCTCAACGTGCGAGCGGCCAGAGGAAGCCTAAGCCTGCTTCTTTTCCTCGGTGGGTTTTTGTTCTTCTTTGATGGCGTTCTTGAAGTTCTTGATACCTTCCCCTAAACCTTTGGCCATCTCAGGAATCTTCTTGCCGCCGAAAAGCAGCAAGGCGATGGCGAGGATGATAACAAGTTCCATTGGCCCAATTTGGCGCATACGGCCTCCTTCTGATTACATCTATCATTATAGGTGAAGGCGCGCCGCCGTCAACCTACCCCATGCCGATCAAGATCAAACTTCCGAAATCCGACCCCGCGAAGACGGCGCGGCGCGTGGCGCGAACGGTTGTCGGCACTGTGAAACCGGCGCAGTTGATCGAGTCCGATCCGCGACGGAAGAAGCCGAAGCATAAGAAGGATCTGCTTAAAGACGCGGAATGATCCTTCGACTTTTTCTAGTCTCCTTGGCCGTTGCGGCGCAGGAGAAGCCTCCGGTTTTTTACTCCTGGCACGCGTTCGAAACGGTGCTGTTCGACAACGGCAAGACTGAGCTTGACGCGTTATTCCACTTCCGCACGCGCGACCGGTTTTCGGTTTTTCAGTTGGCGCGCGGTTCGGTGTACGGGAGTCAGCGCATTGGGAAACATTGGCTCGTGGGCGGCGGATTTTTCGTGCAAGCACAGGAGGCTGAGCCGTTTTGGGCGCCGCAAAAACGGTTTTGGGGATCGGTTACGCGAGAAATCCGGACGCGGCGATTCGCACACTTGGCGCGCTTCCAAACCGATCGCTTATTCGGGATGCGCGACGCCTCCTACACGCGGTATCGCTTTTTCTGGCAGTCGGCTTGGCGCGCGCGCATCAGTCCATACGCCGGAAACGAGGAGTTCGTCGAACACGCCGGACATCAGCGCACGCGGCCGCGTGTGGGGGTTGCCTTCGCGGCGTCGCGCTCCATCGACGTCGATATCCACTACGCCTTCGACCACATTTACCTGCGCAACCCTGGCAATCGGCATATCCTGCAAACGACGTTTTCCTTCCACAAACCTTCTCGGGACTGACGTTTGATAGAATTCGAGTCCATGATGCGAACAGTGGTGACGTTGCTCGCGGCGGCCCTTGCCCTTTCCGCCGAGACCCGAGTCTTTCAAGGCTTTACGCTTTTTGACGGAACCGGCAAACCACAAGTAGCCGATGCGGCGATGATCGTCACCGACGGCCGGATCACGTGGGTCGGCGCGAAGTCGGCGTTGAAGAAGCCCGCCAATGCTGAAGTTGCCGATCTCACGGGCAAGTTCGTGATTCCCGGGATCATCAATCTGCACTGCCATCTCGGCAACACAAAGGCGCTGGCGCAGGATCCGAAGAATTTCACACGCGACAACGTCAACGATCAGCTGAAGACGTACGCCAAGAACGGCGTGACGGCTGTGCTCAGCATGGGCAGCGATCAGCCGCTTGTCTTCGACATGCGCGCCGAGCAGCGCGCGGGCCGGCCGTCGCTGACGCGCATCTACACGGCGGGGCGCGGGTTCACTGGCAAGGCTGGGTATCCGACCCTCGCGCCGGGCATGAAGGGCGTGCCTTACGAGGTCGAGACGGAGGCGCAGGTGGCGGCGGCGGTGAAGGCCGAGGCCGCGAAGAAGGTCGACATGCTGAAGGTATGGGTCGACGACCATCTTGGCCGCGATGTGAAGATTCCGACGGCGTTGACGGCGGCGATCATCCGCGAGGGCAAGAGGCATGGCTTGCGCACGTCGGCGCATCTGTTCTACCTCGAGGACACCAAGAAGCTCGTAGCCGCCGGCTTGTATGGCGTTGCGCATTCGGTGCGCGACAAGCCGGTCGACGATGAGTTGATCGCGCTGATGAAGAAGCATGGCGCGTGGATGGCGGCGACGACGTTGACGCGCGAGTACTCGGTCTTTACGTACGTGAAGGGCGCGCCGTTCGCCGACGATCCGTGGTTCGTTCGCAGCGTCGATCCGGCCGATCGCGCGACGATCAAGACGAAGGCGTTTCAGGATAAGGCGGCGCTCGATCACACGTATCCGCGCTATCAGAACGAGTTCATGGATATCGCTAAGCGCAACATCAAGAAGTTGGCGGACGCGGGTGTGAAGATTGGCTTCGGCACCGACACGGGCCCGCCCGCGCGGTTTCCCGGTTACTTCGAGCATCTCGAAATGGAGTTCCTGGTGGACTCCGGCTTGACGCCCGTGCAGATTCTGACGGCGGCGACGAAGAACTCGGCGGAGTTTCTGGGCGAGTCGAAGAACTTTGGGACGATCGAAAAGGGCAAGTGGGCGGACTTCGTGGTTCTTGGCAAGAACCCGCTGACTGAAATTAAGAATTCGCGGAGTGTGGAGCAGACTTGGGTGGCGGGGAATCGGGCGTATTAGTTCCCACGCGCGCGATCGCATCTGCGAGAGCGTTGATCGATGAACCAGTTTGACCGCATTCCGTGGAACCGTCAGCAGATGAAAAGGGGCAGCCGAGTATTGGCGGCATGCGTCTTGCCGTCCGACGCGTTGTCGAAGCGGTTGCGATCTATCCGAGCCGCGAGGATCTTTGCCGCAACTGTCCCGAGCTCGACATCGAGTAAACCGCCATCGAAATCTCGGCCGCGCGACGCAGCTAGTTCTCGATCAGAGTCTTTCGCGCGATTCCGGGGCACTAAAGGCCAATTGCGATTGCCGAACTCGTTCACCTGCCTTTTATACCTGCTCGACAACCGCCGCGCTAGTCGCTATTCTGATTGCAGTTTGCAGACGGATTTGTCGGCCGAAATTCGCGCTAGAAGATAGTCATGACAAACGGCGATGACATGAATGAGATTGGCGGAATCGCCGCCGAACTTCCGGTTGACAACCCGCCTGCGCTGTTTCTCTCCCCGACCAACGACGGCAAGGGAAAAAACTCGATTCGCGCCCGGCTCAACCCCGTCGGTTGCTGGCGTCTCGACGACGTCCGTTTCACCTTCGGCTCAAGCTTTCTACTGCCCAATACCAAGAAAGAGTTCGGCGAACTCGATGCTCTCATTAAGAAGCACCCGAAAGCGCCGCTTACCATCTTTGGTCACGCCGATCCCGTCGGCAACGACGATTTCAACAAGAAGCTGAGCGGTGAACGCGCCGAGGTGGTCTACGCCCTCCTCATCCGCGATACGGCTCGCTGGGAGAAGCTCTACAAATCCGGAGGAACCGAATCCGGGTGGGGCATTAGTATCTATCCAATAAGATTTTGACATTTTTTGGCAGGAAATCATGAAGTGGCGAAGCCGGAAGCCAGTTGAGGGATGATGACGAGCTCCCGGAGTTTGAGGGCGGTGGCGACAACGTCTTTGC
>VFZW01000090.1 GCA_016871055.1 Acidobacteriota bacterium | reverse complement strand
GGCGCACCTACAAGTACTATGTCACCGCCTTCGGCAAAGACGTTGTCGCCACCGCCCTCAAACTCCGGGAGCTCGTCATCATCCCTCAACTGGCTTCCGGCTTCGCCACTTCATGATTTCCTGCCAAAAAATGTCAAAATCTTATTGGATAGATACTAACGCCTGGGGCGATCAGTAAGGCCGATTATTTTTCCGGTCGCCGCGGATTTTCCGGTCCCGTCATCGAGATCTCTATCACTTATGGGGATGCATCTGGAAGCTATCCAGTTGCGCTGATGATCGCCCGGCTCTTTCCTTCTCGCAAGGATTTCGTTGACCGGGTGGCAAAAGGCTTCGATCTGCCGATTCCTCGCGAGCCATTCGCCAACGACGTCTTAACCCGCCGAAGTGATACCGAGATCGAGTTCACAACTGCCGCACGTAAAGAAGGAGCGGGAACTACGGGATCGGTCAAAGCCAACTCCGATCCCATCCACGGCCTCGTCATGCTCCTTGGTGACATCCCAAATATGTTGACTCTTTCCATGCGACTTCCGGGAGCGAGTGCCGAGCTTCGAGCGACGATCGCGCAATGGGTTCGCTCTGACTGGAATCGCCGCCGCTAGTTCTTCTTCTGAAACGCCAGGTTATACTTCCCCTGCTCCGCGAACCCGCCCAGTTCCTTCTTCATCGGCGAATGCCGCGGATAGCTCTCGAACACGTCGCCGGCGCCCAGCACCCGCGGATCGCCCTCGGTCTTGAGCGTCTCCTCCAACTGCACGCGGTGCAGCGCTAGCGCCTTTTGATGCCGCGCATCGTTCACCAGATTCTTCAAACACGCGCCGTCTGCCACGATGTCGTAGAACTCCTCGGCGGGCCGCTTGGCCAGCGCGAGCTCGTAGAAATGGCCCTGCTTCGAAGTCACCACGGTCTTTGACGGCCCGTTATCGATATCGGCGAACAACGGCGGATCTCCCGACGGCCAGCGGTCCGGCGCCAGATTGCGAATGTAGAGATACCGCGCCGTGCGCAGCGCACGCTGCGGGTAGCCGAGGTTGTCACGCCGGGCGTGCGAATGCCGTTCGCGGCCCGCGTAAACGGCGGTCCGCGTCGCATCGGCCAAGCCCGACAGCTTGCTCTTCAACGTCGGCATCAAACTGCGGCCGCTCATCACCGCCGGCGCTTTTAACCCGGCGGCTTCCAAAAATGTCGGCGCGAAATCGCGGAAGCTGATCAGGTCGTCGACCTGCCGGCCACCGGGAATCGCCTTTGGCCAGGAGATCGCCAGCGGCAGGTGAATGCCGTACTCATACACATTCGCCTTCGCGCGCGGGAACGACATGCCATTGTCGGCGCAAACAACCACCAGCGTATTGTCCAACTCGCCGGCCTTTTCGATCGCGTTCAACACGCGCCCGAACTGCGCATCGAAGTACTCGATCTCTTGGTAGTAGTCGAGAATGTCGGAGCGCACTTCCGGCGTGTCCGGCAGAAAGCCCGGTACACGAACCTTCGACGGATCTTTCCCCGCGCGCGCGCCTGAGCCCACCGTGTAATTCCGATGCGGTTCGTGCGCGCCGAGCCAGAAATAAAACGGGGCGTCCTTCGGCCGCTTGGCAAGGAACGCTTCGAAGTTCGAGGCGTAATCGTCGTTGTGAACCGCCAAGCCCTGTTTGTCTGTCACGTGGTGATCGTCGAATGACGGCCCGGCCGGATTGTTCGGCCACCCGGCGTCCTTGAAATTCGTCGGCCCCGCGCCCTTTCCAGTCAGGCCGATGAAGTAGCCGGCCTGTTTCAGCAGATCGGGGAACACCGTGTACTTCTTCGGAAAGTAGGAAGCGTGAGTGCCGGCCTCTTCGAGTTGCCAGATCGATCGCCCTGTCAGGATCGACGCGCGCGACGGCGCGCAGCCGGGGCACGTCGAAAACGCGTTGTTGCAAAGCACACCCGCGCGAGCCACGCGATCAAAGTTCGGCGTCTTGACGACCGGATCCCCCGAGGCGCTCGTGTGCAGCCAACTCATGTCGTCGGCGATTGCAAAGAGGATGTTGGGGCGCGGCGAGGCCTGCGCCGCGGCCGCCGCGGACGCGGCAAGGAAGTGTCGGCGATTCATGGTGCGCCAACCAGTTTAATCTTGCCGCAGCGCCTGCGCGGGATCGGCCCGCGTCGCCATGTAGGCCGGCCCCAGACTTGCCAGCAGCGCAACGATCAACAACAGCGCCGGCGCGACAATCAGCACGACGTGATCGGTTGCTTCGATGCTGTACAGGAACGATCCAATCCAACGTCCCGCAAACGGCACCAGTGCCGCCGCGCAAATAGCGCCGATCGCCGCCAACCGCAAACCGCCGAGTACGACCAGCCTCCACAAGCCCGAACGAGTCGCGCCAAGCGCCATGCGAATTCCGAGTTCCTTGCGCCGCTGGACCACCCAAAACGCAAGCAGTCCATACACGCCCACCGCCGCCAATGCCATCGCCAGCACGCCGAACGCCTGGAACAACCACAGCGCGAAACGTCGCTGCGCCATCGCCTGCGCTGCGTGTTCGCCGAGCGTCTTGACGCGCGCCATCGGTAACTCCGGATCGACCGCCGCCATCGCGCGCTTCACCTCGGGCGCGAGCCGCAACGGATCGCCGAACGTCTTCACAACAACGGAGAACTGCGCAAACGGTTTCTGCCCCGCCGGAAACCAAAAGGCAGGCTTCGCGGCGAGATCCGCCGGCGTGTCGCGCACATCGGCAACGATTCCGACGATCTCCCGCTCGCTGCCCCACGCTCTCATCTTCGTGCCGATCGCGGACTTCCCGCCGAGATGGCGATCGGCGAGCGCCTCGTTGACGATGATCGACGACGGCTGCTTCTGATACTCGCGCTCGTCGAAATAACGGCCCGCGGCCAACGGCGTTCGAATCGATTCAAAGAAGCCCGGCGAAGCCATGTGAAAGCGCGCGCTGTGTTCGTCCTTCAATCCCCACGATGAATTCTCGTCCCAGCCGCTCCAAGGAAGATCGGTCGCGATGCCGACGCTCTCGACGCCCGCCACCGCGCCAATCGCCGCGCGCAACTCGCGCGAAACGCGAATCAGCCGTTCCCCGTTACGATACTCCGGTCCGGGCAGCGAAACCGCGTACGTCAACACGCCGCTCGATTGAAAGCCGTGATCGCGCGCCTCCAGCCGCCGGTAACTCTCGATCAGCAACAGCCCGCCCGCGCACAGCAGGCACGCCAATCCAACCTCGGCCGCAACAAGCGCGCCGCGCATTCGCAACGTCTGGCGTTTGGAGGAATGCGTGCGGATCAACCCGGCAAAAATCGCCGTCGCGATCGCCAGGGTAATCGACAACGCCGCCGCGCGAGGCGTCAGCGCGACCTGGTGCAATCGCGGAAAGTTCGCCGGTAACAGCGTTCGAAGCAGCGGCAACAACGCCGCCGCCAATGATAGCCCCGCGCACGCGCCCACGGCGCCGAGCAACAAGTTCTCCGTCAGGCCCACCCGCACGAGTTGCCAGTTGCTCGCGCCCAGCGCGTGACGAATCGCCAACTCATCGCGCCGCGCCAGCGTCCGCGCGATCACGAGCCCAGCCACGTTGGCGCACGCGATCATCATTACCAGCAATGCCGCGGCGGCCAGTAGAAAGACGACATCCTTCGACCGTCCCGCGATCTCGTCATGCAGCGGCGCAACGTTCGCGTTCCACTTCTCGACAAAATGTTTCTGATCGCTGCTGACCCGTTCGGTGATCGCCGACAACTCCTGCTTGGCCGCCTCGGCGGTAACGTCCGGCTTCAGCCGCGCCACCGCGTTGGAGAAGTGCGAACGGCGGCGGCGATTCTCGTTGCCATCGAGCGCCAACGGCAGCCACACGCCCACGGTCTCGCCTTGCAATGGCGAACGATAGTCGCCGCCGACGTGTTGAAAGCCCGGAGGCGCGACGCCCACGATCGTCCACGACTCGCGATTGATCCGCGCCGCCTTGCCAACGATCGCCGGATCGGAATGGAAATGCGCGCGCCACACCGTGTCGCTGATGATCGCCGACCGCGCCGCCCGCGTCATTTCGCTTTCGAGAAAAAACCGGCCCGCGAACGGCTTCGCGCCAAGAACGTCGAAGAATTCGGGCGTGATCGCGATACCCGAAACGCGCTCGTTATTCATCTCGACATCCGCGCCGGTGTAAAGGGCGATCGATGATATCGACTGCGCCGAACGCTTTTGCTCCTGATAGTGTGCGATGGCCATCGGCCATTTTTCGACCCGAGGCCCGGAGTCGTACACCCGAATCAGCCGTTCCGGCTCGGGGTAGGGAAGCGGGCGCAGCAGCACCGCGTCGAGCAGGAAAAACACAAGCGTGTTGATCGCCACCGCCGCCGCCAATGCCGACACCGCGACGAGCGCGAACGCCGGCGACCTCCGCAGCGCACGCGCCGCATGGCGCAGGTCGCCGAGTACGCCGTCCAGCCACCGGAATCCAAACTCATCGCGCGTCGTTTCCAGCGATTGCGTCAACGGTCCCGCACGCAACGGATCCATCTCCATGTGAAAACGCATCTCCTCTTCCAACTCGCGGGTCAATCGATCGCGCTGGAACATCGCCCGCAGGCGCCAAATGAACTCCCTCATCGCTGGCCCTCCAGAATGCGCGACATAATCGAAGCCGTCCGCTGCCAGTCCGTCTTCTCTAGTGCCAACCGTTTCTGCCCCGCGCGTGTCAGCGAATAGAATCGCGCGCGCCGATTGGACTCCGTTGTGTTCCACGCCGCTTCAATCCAGCCCTTCGCCTCCAGCCGTATCAGGCCCGGGTATAGCGTACCCATGTTCAATTGCAACGCGCCTTCGGAGACCTGCTCCAGCCGCGCCGCGATCGCGTAGCCATGTTGTGGGCCCATGGTAGCCAGCGTCTGCAGGATCATCAGATCCAGTGTTCCTTGCAGTACTCCGGCTCTTTCATTTGTCATTCTAATGAAGTATGCATCAAAACTGTTCCCTCGTAAAGGCCAATGTGATACGCTTTCGTCAGTTCCTGCGATCGCTCTAGAACGTATGGAACAAAGTCACGCTTTCGGGAGGTTTCAACATGAAATACGCAAACGCGAAGGTTCTGCTCGCTTTCTGTCTGTGCACCGGTTTTGCTTTCGCGCAGGGTGACCGCGGCGCCATCACCGGTGTCGTTACCGACAAATCCGGCGCGGCCGTGCCGAATGTAACGATTGAGGCGATCCACACCGCCACCAACACGAAGTTGGAAACAATTTCGACCGGCACCGGCGCCTACCGGCTCGTCGGTCTGCCGATCGGTCTCTACGATCTCTCCGCCCGCGCGAATGGCTTCAGCACCTTTGTCCAGCGCGGCATTCAGATTCAGACCAACCAGACGGCGGCGATTGATATCAACCTTTCTGTCGGCGCCGTGACAGAAAGTGTCACCGTCCAGGGCGGCGTGCCGATCATCCAGACGGAAAGCTCCGAAGTCGGCATCGTTGTCGAAGCCAAGCAGTTCCTCGACATGCCTCTCACGCTCGGCGGCGGCATCCGCAACCCCTCCAACTTCATCAAGCTCTCACCCGGCGTGACCCCGACTGGCACGTGGACGAAGTCGATCTCCGGCGGCGGCGGCTTCCAGGACCAGATCTACTACGATGGCATCGCGCTCAGCCGCGGCGATCTCTCCAACGACGCCGAAGTCAATCCTTCCGTCGATGCGATCGCCGAATTTAAGCTCATCACCAATAATTACTCGGCCGAATACGCCCACGCGCTCGGCGGCGTCACCAGCTTCACCATGAAGAGCGGCACGAATCAACTGCATGGCACGGCGTTCGAGTTCGTCCGCAACGAAAAGTTCGATGCGCGCGGCTTCTTCCCGGCTACGCGCCCGCCGGCCAAACAGAACGAATTCGGCGGCACGCTTGGCGGACCCGTCGTGCTGCCCAAGATCTACAACGGCAAGGACAAGACTTTCTGGTTCTTTTCCTTTGACCAGTTCTATCGCCGAGGTGGCGCGCTTGGCGGCCTGAACACACTGCCCACTATGCGCATGGCGCGCGGCGATTTCGGCGAAACCGGACGCGCGATTTACGATCCCGCTTCGTCGGCCAATGCCGCGCAGCGGACAATCTTCCCCAATGCGACCATCCCCGCCAGCCGCTTCAGCGAAGTGTCGAAGAAGATGCTTCCGTTCCTGCCAGCTCCCGAACTGCCCGGAATCGTCAACAACTCGGTCGCGCCACTCGGCAGCCCGACTGCCGACGAACGCACCGCCGGCTTTAAGATGGATCACATCTTCTCGGCGCAACACCGCGTGAGTGGTATGTACAACGACACCTACCGGCCGTCGATCAAGAGCCCCGGTCCGTCGCGCTTGCTACCCATCGGCGGCATCAAGGAAACCGGCCTGCTGAACTACAACCTGCAGAAGGTCCGAACTAACGTACTTCACGTCAACATCGATTCGAACCTCTCGCCCACGACGATCAACCACATCGGCCTCGGCTACTCGCGCTTCCGCAATCCGAACTTCAGCCTCGGTCTCGATCAGGGATGGGTACAACCGAACGGCGGAAAGCTCGGCCTGCGTGGCTTGCAGTACGATCTGTTCCCCACGGTTCTCTTCGATACCGAAGGCTACACCCGTTTCGGCGACGACATTGCCAGCGACAACTACTTCCACACTTTCACCGCGCTCGACACCGTGACAATGATTCGCGGCAATCACACGTTCAAGATCGGCGGCGAGATACAGCGCCACCGCGACAACTATCGGAACTTCGGCAACGGCGGCGGCACGTTCCGATACCGGCGTGAGACGACCGGGTTGCTGGGTGGGACCGGCGTCAGCGGCGATGCGTTCGCCAGCTTCCTGCTCGGCCAGCCCTACAACGGCAACGCGCTCTTCCGCGACTCGATTCCCGGCGGCCGCTACACCGTCTACGGCTTCTTCATCGACGACACGTGGAAGATCTCGCAGAAGTTGACGATGACCTACGGCTTCCGTTGGGAACCGGTCACGCCGCACAGCGATCCCCTCGGCCGCATCAGCTTCATGGACGTCACGCTGCGCAACGACGCGGCCGGTGGACTTCCCGGCGCGATGCGTTTCGGTGGCAGCCCCGGCAACGGCAACCGCTTCCTGTCGCAACTCTGGCACAACTACGCGCCGCGCCTCGGCTTCGCGTATCGCCTCAGTAATAGGACGGTGATTCGCGCCGGCGGCGGCATCTTCAACTCGAACTACATCAATCAGGGCCTCGGCCTGCCGGCCTTCGGCTACTCGCAGACGACGGCGTTTGTCTCGGCCGATAACTTCACGCCGGCCTTTGCGTGGGATGGCGGCTTCCCGCAGAACTTCCGCCGGCCTCCGGTGAAGGAAGCGACGGCCGCCAACGGCCAAGGCGCGACGATGGTGTTGCCCAAGAACTATAAGCTGCCTTACAAGGTGCAGTGGAATTTCGCGGTTGAACAGCAGTTCGCCAGTGATCTGTCGATGAGCTTTTCTTACGTCGCCAACGCGGGCCGGCATCTCTACGACACGCAGCAACACAACCAGTTGTCGGCGGATGCGCAGAATCTTCCGCTGTCGCTGTTGACGTCGAACATCAACTCCGATGCAGCGCGCGCGGCGGGCATTCGCGAACCGTTCGTGGGCTTCTCGCAGTTGTTTGGCGCCGCGGCGCGCGTCAATCAGGCGCTGCGCGCGTTTCCGCAGTACTTGGGTGTCGGCCAGTATGGTTCGACAGTTGGAAACTCAAGTTACCACTCGTTCCAATTCAAGCTCGATAAACGCTACGCGCGGGGTCTGACCGGCACCGTCGCGTATACGTGGTCGAAGTTCCTCACCGACGCCGCGATGTTCGACGGCAACCCCGGACAGCAGAACGCGCTCAAGCGCGAGAAATCCTATCATCCTTCCGACTATCCGCAGGTTCTGACTTTCTCACTCGTTTACGACCTGCCGGTCGGCAAGGGCCTGAAGTGGGACTTCCACAACGGCCTAGCCAACGGCTTGCTCGGCGGCTGGCAACTGGGCACGGTCAATACCTATTCCACCGGCGGCCGGCTCTATGTCAGAACGTCGAACACGCTGCCATTCTTCAACCTCGACTTGCGGCCCGACTTGGTGAGCGGCGACATCCGGTCCAATATTTCGATGGGTGATTACGATCCGAACAATTCCGCGAAGTGGACCTACATCAACCGGTCGGCGTTTGCGAACCCGGCGCCGGGCCGCTACGGCAGCGCGCCGCGCGCTCTCGAAGTACGTGGACCGGGAAGGCTCGATGAGTCGTTCGCGTTCTTTAAGAACACGAACATCGGCGAGCGCGTCAAAACGCAGTTCCGCGTCGAAATGCAGAACCCGCTCAACCGCGTCGTGTTTGGGAATCCGATCATGGACTTCACCAGCGCCGCATTCGGCCGCATCGGCGGTGTTCAGGTTGGACCGAGGAACATTCAGCTCGGTATGAAATTGACGTTCTGATCGGGTATGTCCCAGTCCTCCGCGGTTCCCCTCTCGGACAGGGGAACCGCGGAGTGTTAGACTACATTCCACTATGTCCGTACTCAAGAAAGCCGCCGCGGTCATCGCGGGCTTTATTGTCGCCAGCATCGTCATGATGATCGTTGAGTTCATCAACGGTCGCGTGCTCTACCCGGACCTGGCCAAGGCCGCCGAAGGTGTCACCGACCCCGAAGTGATTCGGGGAATCATGGCGCGAGCTCCGGTCGGCGCGTTTCTGGTCGTCCTGCTTGGCTGGCTGTTGGGCGGTCTCGCTGGCGGCTGGTCGGCGACGCGAATCGCCGGCGACGGCAGCCTGCGCTGCGGTGTGATACTTGGCGCGCTCCTCACGCTGGCTGGTGTTGCGAATAATCTCATGCTGCCCCCGCCGCTGTGGTTCTGGGTGGCCAGCCTGCTCGTTCTGTTCCCGTCCGCGTACTTCGGCGCGAGGTTGGCAAAATGAACAGCAAGTCGAAGGCACGCCGCGCGCTGTTGTTGGGCGCTGCCGGTGCGATGCAGGCGCAAACGCCGGTCAAGAAGAAGATTGTCGGCGGCCCCGTCCGCTCCGGAAATCTGCTGTTTCTGAGCGGCATCGGCGGATGGTATCGCGAACGCCGCCCCAAGCCCGGCGACATTAAAGAGCAAACGGCCGATGCGCTCACGATCATGAAAGAGTCGCTGGCGAAGGCCGGCTCCTCGATGGAGAACGTCCTAAAGGTGCAGGTCGCGCTAGTCGATCCCGAGAAGAACTGGGATCCGATGAATGACGTCTACAACACGTTCTTCGTGAAGGACCGCCCGGCGCGATCGTACTTCGGTACGACCGGATTCCGCCGCGCCGGTCAACTGCTCCAAATCGACTGCATCGCCTACGTCGACTGACCGGCTACTTGAAATTCGAGTATGGCCCGGCGTCGCGCCAGTGTGTTACGCCAAGGCCTTCCGCATCCCAAACGATGGTGCCGTTGCGCAAGGTCATCACACAGCGAACCTCGCGATCGGCGATGTGTTTCTCGCGCCCCGCGTCGAGCAGCCCAAAGTTCCCGGCGCGGGTTTCGAGCACCGCAATGTCGGCGACGCCGCCTTCTTCGAGCGATCCCAGATCGCTCCGGCGCAGGGCGCGCGCAGGCGCGCTCGTCGCGCGTTCGATCACCCCGGCAAGCGGCACGCCGAGCGCCATCATCTTGGTCATCACGTTGGTCATCGAAACGCGCGGAAGCATGACGCTTCGGGCGTCGAGCCCAGTGGAGATGGTATCGGGCAATCGCCCTTGTTTTACCGCAGGCGCGGCGACGCGGAACCGGAAGCCGTCCGAGCCATGGCCCAAATCGTGGATGACGCCGCGCGCGGCTTCTGGCGTTCCCCCTTCGCGATAGAAGCGCGTTTGAATATCTCCCGGCCGCAGCCCCGGGCCATCGCCGAAAGCCGTCCATTCGGACAATGCGGCCGGGAGCGGCGCACCGCCCGTGGCGCGGAAGCCGGCGACGATTTGCGGATTCGCCCGCGCCACCGTGGCGGCTGCGTCCGCGTTCGCGCCCGGGCTAAGAAACACCAGCACCCGCGTCTTCGAGCGATCGATCACGCGGGCCTTGAAGCTCGCGAATGACGATGGATCGGCGCTGCCGGCGTCGACAGCGGTGGTCGTACACGCGCGCAGTTCGTTGTGGTCTGGATCGACGCCGTTCGGTCCAAAGTTGGCGTTGAGATCGATCAGGCCCGGTGCGACGATGTAGTCGCCGAGTTCGAGGACTTTTCGCGCCTGCACCGAAGGTATCGACGCCGCGATCTTGCGAATTCGCCCCTTCGAAATGCCGATGTCCATCCGGCCGTCGCGTTGATTTTTCGGATCGACGACGCGGCCGTTCTTCAGCAACACATCGAAAACCTCTTGCCCGGCGAGCGAGGTTGTGATCAAGGCTAGCGCGACTCCGAGCTTCATCGCGCCACCTTCCGCCATTCGGGAAACGCCCGTGCATCGCGATCGAACACCAACTCGCCGGCGCGCAGCGTGAGTACGGGTTCGATCTTGTTGGCGCCGATCTGTTTGTTATTCCAGGCGTCCTTGTAAGCGAAGATCCCATCGCGTAGCGCGAACACTGCGACATCGGCCACGCGGCCTTCGCCGAGCGTGCCGATGTCGGGGAACATCGCAATGGCCTTCGCCGGATTCACGGTCGACCGCAACACCGCGTCGTTCAGACTCATGCCGAGGCTCATCATTTTCGAGATGCAGTTTGGCATGTCGGATTCTGGGCCCATGATAGAAGACGAGTGGAGATCGGTCGAGATCGTGTCCGGGTAGAAGCCCTGCTCGATGGCCTTGGCGGCGACGGGCCACAGAAAGCTGCCGCCGCCGTGGCCGAGATCGAATCGCACGCCGCGTTTGCGGGCGTCGAGTATGTAGGGCTGAAGCTTGCCGGTCATTCGATCGACAACCTCGAGCTGACGATCGTTGAACACGTGCGTGTGCATGTCGCCGGGCCGCATGCGCTGCAAGAGTTTCTCCTTGCTGGTGCGGCCGGTGCCGGTGAAAATTTTGTCGTCGACCATCACAGGCGTGTTCGAAATCTTGCCGGCAGCGATCGCGGCATCGAGCGCGGCCCAGCCGTAACCGCCAAAGTGCGCGGTCTTGATGCCGACGATGTGCTGACGCCGCTCGGCGATTTTTGCGGCCGTCTTGGCGGGGTCCATGTCCTCGACATTGTCTTCGTAGGATTGGCCGATCATGCCGTGGCCGACGATGTTGATGAGCGCGAGCACGCGCGTTTTGGCGGGCTTGATGACCCGTTCGAGCATGTCGTCGAAGGTGCGCCAGCCTGAGCCGCCCGCGTCGACGATGGTGGTCGTTCCGGCGGGAAGCGCCGTGTCGTCGGGCCGGATGGAGCCAGAGTAACCGAACACATGCGCGTGCAGATCGATGAGGCCCGGGGTGACGTAGAGGCCGGCGGCGTCGACGACCGTCTTCGCCTCGGAGGGCGCGATGTTGGCGGCGACGCGAGCGATCTTACCGTTTGCCACGGCCACATCGCGAACGCCGTCGATGTTGTTGGCGGGATCGATAACACGGCCGCCTTTGATCAAGATCTCGTAGCGCGGCTGCGCAGCAAGCGCCGCGGCCGCAATCAGCAGCGAAGCTACTTTCACGCGGACTCCTTCGCTCGGGTCGCGGTCCACGTCGCTTTGCCGTATTCACCGAGTTCGACCTCTCCCGACATCGTGTCGCCGTTGAGCGTCCCCTTGAAGTGATACGGGAGCGGCTGCGGGCCTGCGATGAGCGTGGAACGCAGGCTTACAGTTGCTCCGTCGACTTCACCGCGCAACGTGCCTTCATTGGCCCAGCCGATATGCGTGCCGGAAACTCTATTGCGTTTGGCGGCCAGGAACAGCTTGTGTTTCGCGGCGCCGAGCTGGTACTGGATCTGCACGTCCCAACGGCCGGTGATGTCCGCCGCGGGCGCGGCCAGCGGGGACTTTGCAAGGCCCTTCGGCGCCGTGCGGAAGATCTCGGCGAGCCGTTCGGCGATGATCTTGTAGTCGTCCGGGCGCAGCGCCACCGGGCGGATGAGAAACGTATTGCCATCGCCCGAGGCGTGCGTCATGATGCGCGGCTTGCCGGTCGAAAGCAGGCGTCCGATCTGGCCGGCCGTGTATCCGATTTGGCTCGTGTCCCACGTTACCGAAAGTGTCGGAAACGGGCCGCCGCGCGCTGGGCCGTTGATCTTGGTCGTGACGCCGGCGATCTTTGCAATCCGATCGGCGATGTGGCGATACCATCCTTCCCATTCCTGAAACTCGGCCTGCAAGTTGCGGCGTTTGACGAACGACTCGACGGCCACCACCATGCCGACGATCTCCTCCTTGCTGACCTTCATCGCGCGCCCGAAGGCGTGATGCGGCGCCGAGTTTGCCCACGCGGCTTGCACGAGATCTTTACGGCCGATCAACAACCCGGCGGTGGACGGGCCGCGGATGATCTTTCCGCCGCTGTAGGCGACCAGCGTCGCGCCGCGCGCGAGGTATGGGTTGGGAACGATCAGGTAATCGGCGGCGGCGTCGACGAGAATCGGAATGCCCGCTTTTCGAGCGACCGGCGCGACCTGTTCAAGGCCGAAGCGGGCGCCGCCGAAGTGTTCGCCGAGGATTTGGATCAATGCGGTGCGAGGGCCGATAGCCGATTCGAGTTGCGCGGCGTTTTCGACCTCGACAACTTCGATGCCCAACGTGCGCGTCGCCTGGTCGTAGACGTTGCGTGACTCCTTGGGGAAAATCACCTGATTCTTGAGGCCGCGTAGATCGGGGAGTTGCTGCATTTTCTCCGGATCGGCGCCAACGATGCAAGCGGCCGCGGCGTGCGAGAGCGCGGCGGCGGCCCCGGCGGTGACGATGCCCGATTCGACCTGCAACAGTTCGGCGAGCCGCTCCGAAGCCTTCGCCATGAGCTCATCCATGTTGACGTGGAACTGCGACGCTTGTTCGATCGCCGCGATCACTTCGGGCAACAGGCGCGAACCGCCGTTGATGGTCAGTGTCGCGGTGGCGTTGATGAAAGGCTCAACGCCGAGTTGAGTGTAGACATCTGGAGTAACGGCCGCCTGCGCCGGCAGCGCGCCCAGCAGTGCGGCGGAGCGGAAGACCTCGCGGCGATTCGGGGAAGACATGTCGGATGGGACGAGTGTATCGGGAATCGCCGAACACGGCAAGCGTCCGCGTTTCCGCTACCCTCGCCAGCAGAGAGCGCAGAACTTCACCTGAATGCCGGTTTTCTTGGGGGCGATTGTGATCGTCTCAAACGTCTCGCTTAGGGTGTCGTATTGAGCCGTCATCCCGGCGATCTCTTCTTGAATCTGCTGCTCGAGCTGCGCTTTTTGTTCCTGCGCGGCGGCGAGGTTCTCCGAAGCGCGGCCGACGTCCTGGCCCTCGCGCAGCACCTTGCCCGCGCCGCGCGCCGCAGTGCCGAGCCCGCTCACAGCGGACTTCGTCATGAAGCCACGGCCCATGATGACGCCCAGCACGCTCGTCGCGATCGACAAGCCGGTTTGAACTTTCGACTGCGTCGCTTCTTGCTCCTGCTTGGCGACCATCTGTTCGGCCTTGCGAATGCGCTCATCGAGCACCGCGAGCTTGGGGCCGTACTTCTGTCGCAGGGCGGCGACGGCGGCGTCGCGTGCCTCGTGCGACGACGTGGTGAGCCGCACCCGGAAGTCCTTCTCGCTTTCGTCGGGGCTCGACACTTCTTTCAGATTGGCGCTCTTCAGAAGCTCCAGTTTTTGCGTCGCGAAGAGCCAGTTGGTGAAGTCCTTGCTCCATGCCGCGTATGATTTGGCTTTGCCGGCGCTCGGGGGCAATTCGCCGAACGACGCATCGCCGGACGGTTCATTTTCCAGTTCGGCGAGATCGAACTCGGCTTCCTCGGCTTGCTCCCAATTCACGTTGACGGGGCCGTCCTCAATCAGCGTGCAGAATTTCACTTCGCGCGTAAAAGCGACCTTGGTCTTTGTATCGGTGAAGCGGACTTGCGCGACGCCCATGAGAACCGGTTCGTAGCTCACGCCGCCTGTTGCGCGCACGGGCAGGAAGTGTTGCTCGATTTCCGGCGGCAGAACGGGGCGCGCCGAACCCGCGGGTTTTTTCGATAGCGCCGAAACGGGTGCGGCCGACGGTGGCGCGTCCTTTTTCCGCGCGTCCATCAGGATCTTGATTTGTGCCTTGGTAAGCGGGCCGCTCAAGAACGACAGCGCCCACCGGGTTTCGAAGACTTCAAGCGCGCCGCGGTGCACGTTGCTCATCAGGAAGACGCGGCTCTTCAACGAGGAAAGCAACTGGTCGAGCGCATCGCGGTTCGTCGATCCGCCCATCGCCGCGGCCGCGCCCTCCAGCCCCTCGATGAGCCGGGCTTTGTCGCGCTCGGTTTGGAGGCGTCCCACGAACCATGTGCCGCAATTGGACAGGCCCTTGTAATCGAGATCGACCGGATTTTGCGTGGCGAGGACGACGCCAATGCCAAAGGCGCGCGCCTGCTTAAGCAGCGTCAGCAGCGGTTGCTTTGACGGCGGGTTGGAGACGGGCGGGAAGTAGCCGAAGATTTCGTCCATGTAGACGAGGGCCCGGAGCGATGTGGTCCCTTGCTGCGTGCGCATCCACGACACGACTTGATTCAGTAGCAGCGCAACGAAGAACATGCGTTCCGCGTCGCTCAGGTGCGCGATCGAAAAGATGGCGTGGCGCGGGCGTCCCGTCGATGTGTAGAGCAGCGAGCCGATGTCGAGCGGCTCGCCTTCGAGCCATGCTTCAAAGCCCGGCGAGGCGAGCAGGTTGTTGAGTGCGATGGCGAGTTCGAAACGTTCCTTCGATGGAAAGAACGCTTCGATTTCGAGCACTCCGATGCGAGTGACTGGCGGCTTCTGGATCTGGGCGATCAAGGTCGCGAGGTCGAGATCGTTGCCGTTCATCCAGGCGGTTTCGATGAGTTTGCTGATGAGGATGTGCTCGCGCGATTGAATAGGATCGGCGGCGATGTTCATCAATGCAAGCAGCGCCGTCGCGGTGGACTGAATGCGTTCGCGCATGGCTTCGCGATCGTCGCGGACAACTTCAGGCGGCGCCCCGAAGGAGCGAAGCACGGACACAGGCAGGCCGGCGTTGGAGCCTGGCGTGTAGATAGCGAATTCGGCGGAGTCGCGCAGGCGTTGAACCCGCGCGGCGTACTGGCCCCAGCTTTCGAGACCGGACTTCCACTTCGCGGCTGTTTCGGTGGCGAACTGTTCTTTCGTCAGCCCTTTCTTGCGTGCCTCTTCCTCGTTGACCCACGGCAAGAATTCGCCAGCCTCAAGCGTAGGGAAATTGAGCAGCAGATTGGAGAGATCGCCCTTGGGATCGATGATGAGCGCCGGGATGCCGTCGATGGCGGCTTCTTCGAGAAGGCCGACGCACAGGCCGGTCTTGCCGCTGCCGGTCATGCCGACGCAAACGGCGTGGGTGACGAGGTCCTTGGAATCGAGCATGAGCAAGCCGTCTTGCTTCTTGCCCAAGTAGAACGCGCCGAGTTTTTCAAAATCCTGCATGAGGACTAGGATACAAAACGAAAGCCCCAGGGATCGATGTGGTAAAACTATTCGTTTATGTCCCCAGGCCCGCTAGCCGAATTGGCGTCGTGGAAGGAGATTGCCAACTATTTGGGCGTAAGCGTCAAGACTGCTCAATTGCGGGAACAGAACCGCGGCCTGCCGGTTCGAAGATTGCCGGGAGGCCGGGGCCGTGTATGGGCGGAAGCGGCGGAGCTTGAAAGCTGGAAGCGGTCTAACGCGGTAGAAGTGTCGCTGAGTCCAGTGAAAAAGCGAGTGAGTACTCGGGTCGCGCTGGCGGTAGGGTTGATCGTGATCGTTGCTATCATGATGGCTTCGCTGTTCATGGCGAAGCCGGCCCAGCCAGCTCTCGTTGAGGTCGAAGCACAAGGATTCGCCGTAAAGGACACGAATGGTAATCATCTTTGGCGTTACAGCTCGACCGTGCCGTTGCGGCAGAAGTGGTACAGGGCGGAAGAAAAGCGCGGGTTGGCGTGGGTCGGTGACCTGAATGGCGATGGCGCAGCCGAAGTGTTGTTTTCGCCGCAAACGCAGGACTCCGTAGCCGGATGGATGTTGCTGTGTTTCGACCGAAGTGGCGCCGAACGTTGGCGATTCCTACCTGGGAAACCGGTGAAGAGCAAAGGGGGAGAAACGTTTCACCCGCCGTATGGGGTCACGAGCGTTCTGGTATTGCCGGCCGACGAAACCGGGCAGCGCCGGATTGTCGTGAACAGCATTCATCACTTGTACTATCCATCACAAGTCGCGTTACTCGATCACCGCGGAAACCTGATACGGGAGTACTGGCACAGCGGGCAATTACACCAAAGCTTGCGTTACTCGGCCGGACGACGGCCGCTAGTTCTGGTCGCCGGAGTTCGAAACTCGATGAACGAGGCCACATTCTTAGCGCTGGATCCGGACTCTTTCGGCGGCGCCAGCCGAGAGCCGGAGCCATTCCAACTCGAAGGCGGGCCGCCTATCGGGGAGACTGCTCGATTCACGTTCCCACGAACATGTATCAATCGAGCCTTTCAACCGATGAATGTTGCGAACGGATTCAGTGAGGATGCGGGTGGAATTACTGTTCATGTGAACGAACTCGACGTTCCGCCTGGGTATCCCGAGATCCTTTACCACTTTACGAAGAGGCTGGAGTTCTTAAGCGCCGTTCCGGGATCCTCGTTCGTTGGGGAACATGGGCGTCTGCACGCCGCCAAGAAAATCGACCACGAGCTGTCTCCGGCGGAGATCGCCTCTCTTCGGCCCGCCCGGATACACTGACGGGTGGATCCGGGCCGAATACCCCAAAATACCCACGATTACGCTAGATTTCGCGAGATTGCCATCGCGTTTGCCAAGCCGAAGCCCCATGCTTCTCAGGTAGACCGGTCCGCCGGTCGCAAATCAATCCTGGAGATTACACATGACTTCACCCCCACGCTGGACCGAGCGGTGCTACCGCTTGGCGGCTGCGTTGATCGTCGCGCTGCCTCTTTGCGGGCAAACGCTTATTTCGAACTGGACTCTGAACACTCCTCTGCCGGAAGCGAGCTCGGCCGCGGCGGTGGCGCGCGGATCCTCAATTTTGGTGTTCGCCGAGAACGCCGGCGATGTCGGGACAGTCGGGCAGTCGGGAATCATTACGAACTGGAGATCGATCCCGAAGCCTCCGGATCCGCTGAACTATTCGAGCGAGCGGTACGTGGTAGTGGGCGATTCTCTCCTGTTTGCATCTTGGCCCAACTCGTATATTGCCGATTTTCTCCCGGACGATTCTATTTCAGCCTGGCGCGCGGCCCCTGGCGTCAACCCGCTTCTGAACTCCGACGGAAACCACGTGGTTTCCGATGGCGTGAACATCTGGTCGATTGGCGGCTGCTGCCTTGGGACGCCGGATCCCCGGCTGTCTACCGTGGACGTGGCTACGTTTTCGAATGGAACGCTTTCGACGTGGCGTTCGCTAGGCAGCTTCCCGATTCCGATTCAGAGCGCCGCGCTTTCGCTGATCAACGGATACCTTTACGTCTATGGCGGGCTGAACGCGAATGCGAATCTCGTGGTTTCCCGCGATGTGCGGCGTGCGCAGGTTCTACCAGGCGGCAACCTTGGGCCTTGGCAATTCGTGGGCCTGCTGGCCGAGCCCCGGCCGCATGGAGAGCGCCTTAGCTACCAAGGCACGACGCATCTGGTCGCCGGCGGTGTACACGCCTATTCCACGCAGACGGTCGAATCGAGTCTTGATGGTAACCTCGGTTTGGGCCTGTTCACATACAGCGCACCGCTGCCGGTGAGCCGGCACAACTTCGGCAAGGCCGTTGTCCGAAATTTCGGATTTGTCATTGGCGGTTGTGCATCGGCATATTGCGCGACGAAGAGTAATGCGATTTATACCGCCGTCCTGGGACCGGGCGATCTTCAAGCGCCGATAAGCACATCGACGCTGTTGCCGGCTGCCAACGCTGCGGGCTGGAACAACACCAATGTGTCCGTGCAACTGTCGGCGATTGATGAAGTGGGTGGATCGGGCGTGCGTCAGATTCAGTACTCCGCTTCGGGAGCGCAGCCGGTGGCTGTTACAATCGTCCCGGGCAGTGCGGCGTCAACGGCAATCACAGCGGAAGGAATTACTTCGGTTACTTACTTCGCTTCCGACAACGCCGGTAATGCGGAGCCAGCGCGCTCGCTCCAGGTGCGAATTGATAGGACGGCGCCAGGGATCAGCGCCGTGAGGACGCCGCTTGCGAACGCGGCCGGTTGGAACAATACCGATGTCGTCGTGATGTTCACTTGTACCGATTCGTTGTCGGGAGTTGTCTCGCCCGGTTCGCAGGTCGTATTGAATACTTCCGGTGCTGGGCAGTCGGCTACGGGCACGTGTACCGACCTTGCCGGGAACACCGCTTCTCTGGTTGTCTCCGGAATTAACATCGACAAGTCCGCGCCGTCGATTAGCGGAGTCAACGCATCGCCCAATCCACAAATCGTTGGAGCGAGCGCCATTCTGACTGCTCAACTCTCCGATTCGCTCAGTGGAATCAGCCGGTGGCAATACACGCTCAATGGCGGCACGCCCGCGGTGCAATCGGCGGCTGGGCAAAACGTCACGGTTTCTGATCTATTTACCCGCTCTTCGCCGGGCGTTTACAACGTGTGTGCGACTGCATTTGATCTGGCGGATAATGCTTCAGCGGACGAGTGTTTCTATGTTGTCTTTTACGATCCCAGCGGAGGTTTTGTCACGGGAGGCGGATGGTTCACTTCCACTGCCGGTTCACTGACGGCCGATCCCACTGTCTCCGGCAAGGCGACGTTCGGGTTTGTATCGAAGTATCAGAATGGCAACCAAGCTCCGACTGGGAACACCGAGTTCCAACTTAAGATGGCTAATTTTGTCTTTAGATCCACATCCTATGATTGGCTGGTCGTTTCCGGAGCTCGAGCGCAGTTTCGCGGCTCAGGATCGATCAACTCTTCCGGCGATTACGAGTTCACGCTGACGGCGATCGATGGCGACGTCAACGGCGGCGGTGGAATCGACAAATTCCGAATCAAGATACGTCAGAAGGGGAGTGGCGGTGTAATCTACGACAATCAACAGGGGGATGCCGATTCCGTGAGGTTGTCCCCTACGGTGAGACAAAAGTTTAGAGACAGTTGGCGGCCCCTGCAAAAAAGCAGTGGACAGCTAGTTTTAGTTTTAGCAGAATCGCAGTAGTCGAAGAGACGGAAGCGAGCTCTGC
>VFZW01000089.1 GCA_016871055.1 Acidobacteriota bacterium | reverse complement strand
GGGAATTCGAGCGTGAACTGGAATCGGTCCGGCGATTTCTCGAACAATGCAAACAGCCGCCCTCATATCAATTCCTCTCGATGATACGATGGGGTTCGTATGGACCGCAGGGATCTCCTCCAACTCACCGCCGCCGCGCCGGGAGTTGCGCTCGCACAGGTGTCAACGGCGCCCGATTGGAAACCCGAGGTTTTCGACGCGCACCAGAACGAGACAATCGTCATCCTCACCGAGTTGATCATCCCCGCTACCGACACGCCCGGCGCCAAAGCGGCGCTGGTCAATCGCTGGATGGACCGGTTGCTCGCCGCCGGACCCGCGGCCGAGCGCGATTCGCTGCTTGAGGGATTGGCGTGGCTCGACGGCTATGCGGCCAAGAAACACGGCAAGCCGTTTAAGCGGTTGACCGAAGCGCAGCAGGTCGACATGCTGACCGAACTCGACCGCGTGAGGCTTCCGTTCACCGAACCCGGCCAACGGTTTTTCCGCCAGATCAAGGGCTGGACCGCGCGCGTCTACTACGCCACCGATATCGGCATGCGCGAGCTCAACAAGGGCGGCCGCGTGCCGTCCACTTACGGCTGCGCGCACCCGTCGCACGCGTGAACTACCCGGCCTCGGTCGAGTACCTCTACGCGCTTGGCAACGAACTGAAAACAGCCAAGCTGGGGCTGGAGTGTGTGAGCGCGGTGGCTTCGAAATTGGGCGATCCGCAGCGGGCGTTCCGCACGATTCACGTGGCCGGCACCAACGGCAAGGGCTCCACCTGCGCCATGATCGCTTCGGCTCTAGGCGCCGCGCTCTACACCTCTCCGCACTTAGTGGAGCCAACCGAGCGAATCGTAATCGGTGGCAAGCCGGCGACGAAGGAGCAGTTCGCGCGGGCGTTTGAACAGGTGCATGCGGTCTCCGAAGAGATGATCGCGGCGGGCGAACTCGAATCGCATCCTACCTATTTCGAGACCGTAACGCTGATGGCGTTCTGCCTGTTCAAAGAGGCTCGCGTGGAGTGGGCGATAATCGAAGTCGGACTGGGCGGCAGGTTGGATGCGACGAACATCGTAGCGCCCGAGGTGTGCGTTATCACGCCGGTCGATTACGATCACGAGGCGTGGCTGGGCAAGAGTATTGAGTCGATCGCGTTTGAGAAGGCGGGCATCTTGAAGCCGAACGCGCCGGCGGTGATCGCGCCGCAGCACCCGGCGGCGATGCGCGTGATCGAAGACCGGGCGCGCGACGTGGGCGCGGAGTTAATTCCCGTCGCCGTGCCTGATGCGGTTGTCGATGCCTGGGGCAGCCAGTTTGCGATCGAAGGAATCACGTACACATGCCCGCTCGCGGGGCGGCATCAGGTCGTCAACGCGGCGACGGCGATCGCGGCGTGCCTGCAAGTGGGGTTCGATGCGCGCGGCATCACGAAAGCGAAGTGGCCGGGGCGGCTGGAGAAGATCGGCAAGTTTGTGCTGGACGGCGCGCACAATCCGGCGGGCGCGCGGGCGCTGGCCGCGTATATCGGAGAGTTTCACGCCGGCAAAAAGATCGGCCTGATCTACGGCGCGATGCGGGACAAGAGCGTCGAAGAGATCGTCGCCGAGTTGTTCCCGCTGGCGCACGAGGTGGTCGTCACCGCTCCCGGGCAGGCACGCGCGCTGCGGCCGGAAGCGATCCTCGAAATGGAGCCGCATGCACGGGCGCGCGCGGTGGCGTCGATCGTGGGGGCTTTGGAATCGGACTTCGAAAGCGAATTGATCTTCATCACCGGTTCGCTCTTCTTAGTGGGGGAAGCGCGCGCAATCCTCGTACAATAGAAGATTCGCTTCAATGTCTTTTGCACTCTTGCGGACAATCCTATGGACCGATCCGATGATCCTGGCCAGTACGGCTTTGATGGGTTCGATAAATCTGGTCGTTTCGCTGTTCGATACGAACGGCGAGCGGCAATTCCTGATGGCGCGGACCTGGGGCAAGATGCTGACCGTCGTCATGGGGATGGACGTTGAGGTCGAAGGCCTGGAACACTTGCAGCCCGGCCAGCACTACATCTTCGCGGGTAATCATCGCAGCTATTCCGACACGCCGGCGCTGCTGAAAACGCTGCCGCGCAGCTTTCGTTTCATGGCGAAGGAGAGCCTGTTCAAGATTCCGCTCATGGGTCACCATTTGCAGCTTGCGGGACACATTCCGGTATCGCTCGATAACCCGCGCGCGGCGTTGAAGAGCTTGCGCCGCGCGGCGGAGATGATCCGCGAAAACCCGATCTCGGTACTGATTTTCCCCGAGGGCGGCCGCACCGAAGGCGCGCTGGAACCGTTTAAGGAAGGCGCGGCGATCATCGGCATCAAGAGCGGAATTCCGATTGTTCCGTTTGGACTCATCGGCACGCGCGAAGTGATGCCGATGCATCACGCGACGATCCGCGGCGGCCCGGTGAAGGTGCGGCTCGGCAAGCCGATTGCGACCGAAGGATTGATCTTCAAAGACAAGACGCGCTTAACCGAACAGCTGCGAAATGACGTCGCGGCGTTGCTGGGCGTCCAGCCGTAGGACATAATCAAAGGGCGATGACCCGCCCGTTTCTTGCTCTCTCCGCACTCCCGTTCCTTGCGCTCGCTCAGCCGAAGGAGTGGCCGAAACCCGACCGCGCCGCGCAGATGTCGATCGAAGACTACGATCCGAAATCGTCGCTCGTCGTGCCGCAGCATCCGAAGACGCGCGCGAAGTACCCGATCATTGACGTGCACAACCATCAGCGCCCGAACGCCAACGAGGCGCAGATGGACAAGCTCGTCAAAGACATGGACGGCATCAACTTGAAGATCATGGTGAACCTGTCGGGCGGCTACGGCGACCGCTTGAAAGCGAATGTCGCAACCTACACCAACAACCCGAAATACAAGGGGCGTTTCGCCGTGTTCGCCAACTTGACCTATGAGGAGTTGGAACGGCCTGACTACTCCGACATCGTTGCCAAGCAGCTGGAAGACGATTTCAAGGCCGGCGCGCAGGGGCTGAAGTTTTTCAAGAACTTTGGCATGGACCTCAGCGAGAAGAACGGCAAGCGTATCAAGATCGACGATCCCCGTTTCGACAAAGCCTTCGAGATGTGCGCCAAGTATGGCAAGCCGGTGCTGATTCACACAGCGGAACCGAAGCCGTTCTTTACGCCGTGGGATAAGACCAACGAGCGCTGGCTGGAGCTGAAGCAGTTCCCCAGCCGCTATCGCCCTGGGGACAAATACGATTCCTGGGAGACGTTGATGGGCGAACTGTACACGCGCATCAAGCGGCATCCGAAGGTCACGTTCATCAACGCGCACCTGGGCTGGCTCGGCGCGGACTTGGGGCAACTCGGCAAGCTGATGGACCAGATGCCGAACATGATGACCGAGATCGGCGCGGTGCTCTACGAGTTCGGCCGCCAGCCGCGTTACGCCCGCAAGTGGTTCACGCAGTATCAGGACCGCGTGCTGTTCGGCAAGGACACCTGGGAACCGAGCGAGTATCACTACTACTTCCGCGTGCTGGAAACCGACGACGAGTACTTCGACTACTACCGCAAGCGCCACGCGTTCTGGAAGATGTATGGACTCGATCTGCCGGACAAAGTATTGAAGAAGCTCTACTACAAGAATGCGCTGCGTATCATTCCCGGCCTCGACGCATCGAAGTTCCCCAAGTAAAGTGCGGCGGTTCTATGCGGCCCTGTTCGCGCTGGTGCTAGCCACAAGGCTCTGCCACAGCGGCATCGTCTGGGTCGAGGAAGGCTATGCGCTCGCCGCGGCGCGCGAGATGTTGGCGGGCAAAACGCTCTACGCCGATATCTGGTTCGATAAGCCGCCGCTGTTTCCTGGCTTCTATTTGCTGTTCGGCGCCATGACCGGCGTGCCGCTGCGCATTGCGGGAGCGCTGTTCGTCACTCTGAGCGCGTGGAGCCTCGGGCGATTTGCGCGGTCGCTGTGGGGCGAAACAGAAGAGCGATTCGCCGCCGCGATTCTTGCGTTCTTCCTGACGTTCGGCATTCCGGCGACGGTCATGGTTATCGGACCGGATCTCATGTTGATCCCGCTGCAAGCCGCCGGGGTGCTGGCGGCATGGCGCGGCAATGCGCTGGCGGCGGGGCTGGTCGCCGGCTTCGGCATGTTGATCAACGGCAAGATGCTGTTTCTGCTGCCGGCGTGTTTTGTAGCGCGGCCGTTGTGGGTGGCGGGTTTCGTCGCGCCGCAGTTGATTCTGCTGCCGGTGGCGCGGGAATACTGGCTCGAGGTGTGGGCGTGGGGGATGATGTACTCGCGGGATACGTTCGTCACCGACGCGTTTGGCGAAGGCCTGAAACGTACGCTCAACTGGATCGGTTTTCACGTTTCGATAGCCGCCGGGGCGATCTTTACACTACGCACTGAATCCAACAAACGTCGCTGGTTGCTGTGGATCGCGCTCGCGGCTCTGGCGATGATCGCGGGCTTTCGATTCTTTCCGCGCTACTACTTCCTCTTGCTTCCGCCGCTGGTGTTGCTGGCCGCGCGCGCGGCATCATGCCGCCGTTGGCTGATCTGTCTTCTGATGATCCCGCTGATCCGCTTCGGCCCGCGCTATGTGACGCTCGCCGCCGATCTCGTGCAGGGACGGCCGCATCAGTGGGCCGATCTAGCCATGGAGCAGGATTCGCGCGCGGCCGCGCAACACATACGCGGTTCGTTGTTTGTCTGGGGCTATCGTCCGGAGATCTACGCGCTTGCCGGGCGGCCCGCAGCGACGATGTTCCTCGACTCCCAGCCCTTGACAGGGGTCCTGGCCGACCGTCATCTGACGAGCTCTGTTCCAACCGCGCCAAACCTCGCCGCCGAGAACCGGGCGAAATTGGTGCAATCAAATCCCGACTGGATCGTCGACGGCCTCGGCCCCTACAACCCGAAGCTTGCCATCACCGAGTTTCCCGACCTGCGCGAGTGGCTGGTGCGCTATGAGGAAGTGCAGAGGACCGGAGGCCTGATCGTCTACCGCCGTAGGCCCTAATCAACGCCGCCATTTCCGCCGATATTCCGATCATGGAGTGGAAGCAACCGGAAGGCCTGAAACGCCGCTGGGTGATCGGCGAAGATCACATCGAAATGGCGTTCGGGGGCTGGCGATTTGCCGGCGCGCGCGGACGGATCGGCGACTCGAAGTACGAGCTGCAAGCCAGCGGTTACGTGAAACGCAGGCTGGCGCTGGTCGAGGACGGCAAGACGGTCGCGACGATGGAGCCCAACTTCTCCGGCACGAGCGCGAAGGTCACACTCGCGGGCGAGGAGTTCACCTGGAAAGTCACCAACATTATGGCGACCAAGTGGGCGCTGGTCGACCGCGACAAGAACGTGCTCTTCAGTGTTCGCCGTAAAGGCGCACTGCGGATTCAAGGGTCGCTGGAAGTGAAGGACGAGTCGGTCGAGCATCTCGACCAGTTGATTCTGCTTTGTTGGTTCGCGCAAGTGCTGCACGAAGAGAAGCCGGTGGCGAAGTACTGACTAGGGCGCCTTCTGCTTTGCCTTTTGGACCAGCGCTTCGATCTCATCGGCCATTTGGCGCACCGCAGCGCCCGCGTCTTTAACGATCGGTTCGACGTTTTCGGCGGCTTCGGACATGGCGAGTTCCGCCAGCTTTTTGACGGCGGCGACGGCTTCGGTGGCGGCATCGCGTAGTTCTTGGCTCATGACTATCTAGACGCAGATGGCGGGCGGGGAGTTCGGGCTACTTGGCGAAATAGACAAAGGCTTCGTGCGCGTCGCCTTCCAAATCGTAAATGGTGGTAGCCCTGTTTTTGATACCGGAACACTGGTTTCTTAGGCTCTTTGCAAAATTGGTCTTGGCGCCCAAGAAGTATATGTCGTTTTCGTCAAGTTCCAGGCGCGGCTCCGTATTCTCGAACACTTCTCGTGTCCGCTCGAAAAGCTTTTCTAAGCCTTCGGAATCGCGCGCGGGCGTGACGACGGATAAGCGCCAGTCAGCGAGCGGCGGCTTGTGCCAGAGCGCCGCGCGAACTGGAACGCCGGTCTTCACCAACACATCGACGAAGCGGTGGCCACCTTCAAGTCCAGGGCCTACCAGTAGCGCTTTATCCATCGCAAGACTCCATGTTTCGGATCCGTGATCGCTCGGAATAACTTCATCGCGTCTTCCGCATCCGATCTTTCGTAGCGTTTCTGCTCGTTCCAGTCTCGCACGGTATTCCAGTGGGTTGCGAATGCCGGATTTCGGTCACGCTCAACGGCCAACGCCTCTTGAATTCCCGCCGTTCTGAGCAGCAGCGAGAAATCGTGCGAATAGGAATTTTGCACGGCGAATTTGTCTGGAAACGAATGCCTCTTCGTCAACTTCGCAATACACGCCTTCAGCGCGCACTCAATCACATACCCGGAAAGATAGTGGCAACCCTCGAACTTCTCAGCCTCGAGGAGGACTCGCGCCTCATCCAGACGGACAAGCGCCAGCCGCTGAAAATCGCGACGGTTCAATTACACGACAGCTTAACATTTTCGATACGATAACAATGGCCAACCATGCTCCGATTCAGCCTGCTCCTCGCGCCCGCCCTCATCGCGCAATCCGTCGATTTCACGCGCGACATTCAGCCCATCTTCAAGCAGTCCTGCTCGAACTGCCACGGCGAGAAAACGCAGCTCGGCCAGCTCCGTCTCGACTCCAAAACCGCCGCCGCCAAGACTCTGAAACCCGGCGACAGCGCCGCCAGCACGCTCTATCAACGCATCGCCGGCACGTCCGATCAACCCCGCATGCCAATGGGCGCGAAGCCTCTCGACGCCGCGCAAATCGCGCTCGTCAAACGCTGGATCGACGAAGGCGCCAACTGGCCAGACACCGCCTCCACCAACGCAACCGTCGCCAAACACTGGGCATTCATCGCGCCTGTCAAAGCGCCGCTGCCACGCAACGCCGCGCGCTCGCCGATCGATAAGTTCGTCCTCGCCAAGCTCGCACAGGAAGGCCTCGCGCCGTCGAAAGAGGCCGACAGAACCACCTTACTCCGCCGCCTGTATCTCGATCTCACCGGCCTCCCCCCGGAGCCCCGAGACGTCGACGCCTTCCTCGCCGATAGGTCGCCCAACGCCTATGAGAAACAGGTCGACAAACTTCTCGCCTCGAAGCACTACGGTGAGCGCTGGGCGCGCCACTGGCTCGACGCCGCGCGCTACGCCGACAGCGACGGCTACGAAAAAGACAAGGCCCGCGACGTTTGGTTCTGGCGCGACTGGGTCATAAACGCGCTGAACGCCGACAAGCCTTACAGCCAGTTCGTCATCGAACAGATCGCCGGTGATCTGTTGCCCAACGCCACGCAGGACCAGAAGGTCGCGACGGGCTTCCTGCGCAACTCGATGATCAACGAAGAAGGCGGCATCGACCCCGAACAGTTCCGCATGGAAGCGATGTTCGACCGCATGGACGCCATCGGCAAGTCCGTCCTCGGCATCACAATCCAATGCGCGCAGTGCCACACGCACAAGTACGACCCGATCATGCACGAGGAGTACTACAAGCTCTTCGCGTTCCTGAATAATTCGCACGAAGGCGCGGCCACCGTCTACACGCCCGCGGAGACCGCTAAGCGCGCCGATATCTTCCGCCGCATCCGCGAAATCGAAGCGGATCTGCAACACAAGATGCCCGACTGGCAAACGAAAATGGCCGCCTGGGAAGCGAAGGTGAAGAACGATCAGCCGAAGTGGGAATCGCTTCGGCCCGACATCGATGACATTTCCACCGGCGGCCAAAAACACCAGCAGATGGACGATGACTCGATCCTCGCCGGCGGCTACGCGCCGACCAAATTCCGTACTCAATTCACGCTGCGCACCAAGATGCGCAACATCCGCGCCGTGCGGCTCGAACTCCTCAACGATCCGAACCTTCCGCGCAACGGGCCCGGCCGGTCCATCTGGGGCACTGCGGCGCTGACCGAGTTCGAAGTCTCCGCCTCGGCCGACGGCAAGCAAGCGCGCAAAATCAAGATCGCCCGTGCCACCGCCGACGTCAATCCGCCCGAAACGCAAATCGCCGGCGCGTTCTGGGACAAAACCGGCCGCACTCGCGTCACCGGTCCGATTAGCTGCGCCATCGACGGCAAGGAAGAAACCGCCTGGGGCATCGATATCGACCCCGGCCGGCGCAATCAACCGCGCAAAGCCGTGTTCGAACTCGCCGAACCGATCGACTTCCCCGACGGCACGGTCCTCGAAGTGTTTCTCACGCAGCGCCACGGCGGCTGGAATTCCGACGACAACATGAATCACAACCTCGGCCGCTTCCGCCTCTCTGTTACCAACGAAGCCGCCGAAGCCGACCCGCTTCCGCAAAGCGTCCGCGCGTTGATCGGCAAGCCCAACCGAAGCGAGGCCGAAACTGGCGCTGTGTTCAGCCAGTGGCGAACAACAGTCCCCGAATGGAGTCTGGCCAACGCCGCCATCGAAGCCGCGTGGCGCGAGCACCCCGAAGGCACAACCCAGCTCGTGCTCAACGAACGCGAAGAGATGCGCGAGACCCATCAGCTCATGCGCGGCGACTTCCTCAAGCCCGGCAAAACCGTTACGCCAGGCGCGCCCGCGTTCCTTCATCAAATCCCCGCCAACGCCCCCGTCAACCGCCTGACTTTTGCCAAATGGCTGGTCGACCGCAACTCGCCGACCACCGCGCGCGCCATCGTCAACCGCGTTTGGCAGGCGTATTTCGGCACCGGTATCATCGGCACAAGCGAGGACCTCGGCCGCCAAAGTGAACCGCCTTCGCACAAGGAGCTGCTCGATTGGCTCGCCGTCGATTTCATGGACAACGGCTGGAGCATGAAAAAACTCCACCGCGCCATCGTCAGCAGCAACACGTATAAACAGACCTCGAATGCGACGCCGGAACTGCTCGCGAAAGACCCGTACAACCGGCTGCTCGCCCGCGCGTCGCGGCTGCGCGTTGAAGGCGAAATCGTGCGCGACATCGCACTCGCATCGAGCGGCCTGCTCAACGCGAAGGTCGGCGGCCCTAGCGTCTACCCGCCCGCGCCCGACTTCCTCTTCCTCCCGCCCACCAGCTACGGCCCCAAAAACTGGTACGAAGAAAAAGGCGCGAACCGCTACCGTCGCGCACTGTACACGTTCCGCTTCCGCAGCGTGCCTTATCCGATGCTGCAAGCCTTCGACACGCCCAACGGCGACATGAGCTGCGTCCGCCGCCCGCGTTCGAACACGCCGCTGCAAGCGTTAACCACGCTCAACGAGCCGCTGTTCTTCGAAGCCGCCGAAGCGCTCGCGAAGAAGACGCTCGCCGAAGGCGGCGCGACCGATGCGTCGCGGTTGCAATTCGCCTTCCGCCGCGTGCTCAGCCGCGTGCCTTCGCAGACCGAGAAGGACACGATGCTCACGCTACTTGCGCGCCAGACGCAGAAGAAAGACGCCCAATCGGCGTGGGTCACAGTCAGCCGCGTGCTGCTTAATCTCGACGAAGCGATCACCAAGGAGTAACCCGAAATGCAACGACGCTGGTTCATCAATCAATGTGGCGTGGGCATGGGCGCCATGGCCCTGCAAACACTCCTCCGCGGCCAATCGAAGCAACAGCCGCACCACACGCCGAAAGCTAAGAACGTCATCTACCTTTTCATGGCCGGCGGCCCGAGCCACATGGAGTTGTTCGATAACAAACCCACGTTGACCAAATTCGATGGCACGCTGCCGCCCGCCGACCTCCTGAAGGGCTACCGCGCCGCGTTCATCAATCCGAATTCGAAGCTGCTCGGGCCGAAGTTCAAGTTCGCCAAGTACGGCCAGTCCGGCGCGGAACTATCGGAGCTGTTGCCGCACACGGCCAAGGTCGCCGACGACATCTGCATTGTAAAGTCGATGGTGTCGGACGCCTTTAATCACGCGCCCGCGCAGTTGCTGATGAACACCGGATCGATGCAGTTCGGCCGCCCGTCGTTCGGCGCGTGGAGCGTCTACGGCCTTGGCAGCGAGTCGAAGAATCTGCCCGGTTTTGTCGTGTTTTCTAGCGGCCAGAAAGGACCGTCCGGCGGCAATAGCTGCTGGGGTTCGGGCTTTCTGCCGACCACGCATCAGGGCGTGCAGTTACGCAACTCGGGCGATCCGGTGCTCTATCTGTCGAATCCGAAAGGCATCGACGACGCCACGCAGCGCGAGTCGCTCGACGCCATTAAGGCGATGAACGAAGAGCGCCTCAAGGCGACCGGCGATCCCGAAATCTCGACGCGCATCAACTCGTTTGAGATGGCGTACCGCATGCAGTCGTCCGCGCCGGAGTTGATGGACCTGTCGAAAGAGTCGAAGGAGACGCTCGATCTCTACGGCATCGAACCGGGCAAGCCGAGCTTTGCGTATAACTGTCTGCTCGCGCGCCGGCTGGTCGAACGCGGCGTGCGATTCGTGCAGTTGTATCACGAGGCCTGGGATCAGCACGGCAGCCTAGTTAGCGGGTTGAAGAAGAATACGAAGGATACCGACCAAGCCAGCGCTGCGTTGATCATGGATCTCAAGCAGCGCGGGTTGTTGAAAGACACGCTGGTCATCTGGGGCGGCGAGTTCGGACGCACGCCGATGGTGCAGGGCGGCAGCGACGGCCGCGATCATCATCCGAATGCGTTCACGATGTGGCTCGCCGGCGGGGGCATCAAGCCCGGTGTGACGATCGGCGAATCGGACGAGCTCGGCTTTAACGTGGTGAAGGACAAGGTGCATGTGCATGACCTCCATGCCACTTGTCTGCACTTGTTAGGCTTCGATCATCTCAAGCTGACCTACCGCTTCCAGGGCCGCGATTTTCGGCTTACGGACGTGCACGGCGAGGTGGCGCGGAAGATGTTGGCGTAGGCTACAGCGGGAACCATTCGATCTTGTCGGCCCACTCCTCGCTTTCTGTCGCGAGCCACACAAACAACAACTCTTCGATCGCTTCTCCGATATCGAACCGCTGTCGGATGAGAAACACGCCGCTGCTTTCATTCCCGTCCGCAAGAAAAGCCTGAAAGTGCCGCGGCATTGTTCCGAGATCGTGCGAAACAAGTATTCGATTTTGCGCATCAGCAATCGCGAGCACCTCTGCATCACTCTTTCCACGCAAGCCTGCGGCATCGGCCGACAAAAATCAATCGTGGGCTCACGCCGCACGAGCCCATTCACAATCGCGCGATTCAAATCCGCATCGGCGAGAAACCTGATCTTCACGACATCCGCTGCGAGCCGGCCTCGGCCCGCGCCCGCATTAGCCGCTCGCGAAGTCCGGCCGGCAACGGTGGCGAATCACGTTTCGCCGCCTTCCACTGCTCGTCGCGAAGGAGCAGATACTCGTCAATCGCCGCTTGATGGCCAAGGTAGTATGCAATCGCGCCATACACCTCTTCAAGCCGAAGGACGTCTGAGTTTTGACAGATCGTCTCGGCGGAGTCGCCCCGGCGAAATGCGTACACCAGCGAGTCGATCGACACGCGCGTCCCAGTCACGTAGTAGGTACCGTCGCGAAGCTCGATGTACTCGTTGGCCATGCTGCCTTTATTTTATATCTCAAGATCTTCGGCGTCGGATTTTCCCGCGTGTTGTTAAACTAACCCTTTCGCATGCTACTGGAACTCACGGGCGTCGAGAAGCGCTTTGGCGGGGTGATTGCCCTGCGCAACGGCGCGCTCTCCGTTGACGCCGGCGAGGTCCACCTCGTCATGGGAGAAAACGGCGCCGGCAAATCCACCATGATGAAAATCATCGCCGGCCTGCAACGCCGCGACGGCGGCGTCATGAAATGGCGCGGTGAAGTGGTCGACTTCGCCAACCCCGTCGAAGCCGCCCGCATGGGCATCGCCATGGTCCATCAGGAGTCGCTGCTCGCGCCCCATCTCTCGGTCGCCGAAAACATCTTTCTCGGCCGTGAAGTGCGCGGGCGTTTTGGGCTGATCGATCGCGCCGCCATGACCCAACGCGCCCGCCAACTCATCGCCGAGCACCACTTCCCCTTACAAGCCGAGTGGCAGGTCGAACGCCTCAGCCCCGCCGGCAAACAGCTCGTCGAAATCTGCCGGGCCATTCAACACGGCACATCGCTGCTCATCTTCGACGAGCCGACATCGTCCCTCTCCGAGTCCGAAACAAAAGAGGTGTTCAAAATCGTCCGCACCCTGCGCGACCGCGGCACCGGCGTCATCTACATCACGCACCGCATGGACGAACTGCGCTCCATGGGCGACCGCGTGACGATCCTCCGCGACGGCGAAACCGTCCACACCGAGGCCATGTCGACGCTCTCCACCGCGCAGATGATCCGCTACATGGTCGGCCGCGAAGTCAGCGCGCTCTACACCCGCGAGCCCGTCACGCCCGGCGCCGAGATGCTGCGCGTGCACAACTTCAGCGCGCCGCCCGCCGTAAAGGATGTCTCGTTGACCGTGCGCGCGGGCGAGATCGTCGGCCTCGCGGGCCTGATCGGCGCGGGCCGCACGGAGCTGTGCAAGGCGATCTTCGGCCTCGACCGCAACGCGCGCGGCAGCCTGTGGGTCAACGAAAAACCCGTGCACTTCCGAACACCGAACGCCGCGGTAAAAGCGGGCGTCGCGCTAATTCCTGAAGATCGCCAAAAAACCGGACTCGCGCGCGAACTGCCCATTGCCTGGAACGTCACCATGGCCGGGCTCGACGCCATCTCGCCCTACGGCCTGCTCAGCCATGCGTCAGAAAAAACGATCACCGCCCAGTCGATCGAACGGCTCCGCATCCGCTGCGATTCCGGCGCGCAGAAGGCCGGACGCCTCAGCGGCGGCAATCAACAGAAGGTTGTTATTTCAAAGTGGGTCTCGCGCGGCGCGAAGATCTTCCTGTTCGACGAACCAACGCGCGGCATCGACATCGGCGCCAAACGCGAGGTCTTCGAAGTGATGGATGAACTCGCGCGCCAAGGCGCCGCAATTTTGATGGTCAGCTCGGAACTGCCGGAGATATTGCAAGTCGCCGACCGCATCCTCGTGATGCGCCACGGCCGCATCGCGGGCGAACTGCCCGGCCGCACAACGCAGGAGGAAATCATGCGCCTCGCTGCGCTCGACACCACCGAAGGAGCCGGACCGCAATGATCCAACGCCTCCTGCCTTTTCTAACACTCGTCGTTCTGTTCGTCGCACTCTCCATCGCATCGCCGCACTTCCTCACCGCGACGAATCTCTCCAGCGTCGTGCGCCAGACCGCCGTCTTCAACATCATGGCGCTCGGCATGACACTGGTCATCATCTCCGCCGGCGTCGATCTCTCCGTCGGCTCCATTCTCGCCATGGGCGGACTGATGGGCACGATGGCGATGTCCAAAGGCCAGCCGATTTTCCTTGGCGTCGCGGTGGGCTTGGCGACGGGCGCGTTCTTCGGATTCCTTAACGGCTTGCTGATTACGCAGTTGAAGATCAGCCCTTTCATCGTCACGCTCGGCACGATGGGCATCGTGCGCGGCCTCGCGCTGGTCGTCTCCAACGGCCTGCCTGTCCACGAAATTCCGAAGGACTTCAGTTACCTCGGCGAAGGCACCGTCGTCGGCGTTCCATTCGTGCTCTTGCTGCTCGTCGCCTGCGCGCTGCTGGTGCATTTTATCCTCGAAAACACGAAGCTCGGCCGCTACACCTTCGCCATCGGCAGTAACACCGACGCCGCTGTCTACGCCGGCATTCCTGTCAGATTCCACACCACCGCCATCTACGCCATCTGCGGCTTGTTGACAGGCCTCGCGGGCATGATCGAAGCCTCGCGATTGATGACCGGCCAGCCAACCGCCGGGCAAGGCTACGAACTGCAAGCCATCGCGGCGGTCGTTATCGGCGGCGGCAGCCTGCGAGGCGGGGAAGGCTCGGTTGTCGGCACGCTCATCGGCGGTTTCATCATGGGGCTGCTCGCCAACGGCTGCGACCTGCTCGGCATCAATCCGTATGTGCAGCAGGTCATCATCGGCGCCGTCATCATTCTCGCCGTCAGTGTCGACGAACTCCGCAAGCGCCGCTCGGTTTAACATCAAAGCATGACCGTATCCCGCGAAGCTCTGCTTACGCATTTCGACTACACGCTCTGGGCGTCGTCGAAGCTGCTCGACGCCTGCTCGCGCCTCACGCCCGAAGAACTGACGCGCGACATGAACGTTTCGCACACCTCGGTGCTGAAGACGATGCAGCATATCTACTACGCCGATCGCGTCTGGCTTTCACGCCTGGAAGGACGAACCCAGGCGTTTATGGACCCCGATCCTGGCCCCTCTATCGATGACCTGAAGACCGTCTGGCCCGACGTCATCAAAGCGCTGCGCGAATTCGTCGAACGCGCGCCCGCCGAACTCTTCGAAACCGATCTCTCCTTCCGCCGCCTGAACGGCGACGCGCAAAACGTCACGCACTGGAAAGTGCTCTTCCACATCGTCAATCACGCCACGGTGCACCGCGGCCAGGTGATGGCGATGCTCCGTCAACTCGGCCACGTGCCGCCCGCAACCGACTACCTTTTCTTCCACCTCAACTTATGACACGCCGGACTTTTGTCGCTCTCTCGGCCAGCGCGTTCGCGCAGCCTTCCAACCGCATCAACGTCGGCTTCATCGGAACCGGCGGCATGGGCATGAATCGTCTGCGCGGCTTCCTTCGCCACGCCGACGTGAACCCGGTCGCCATCTGCGATCTCGATGCCACGCACATCGATCAGGCCGTCGAATACTGCAAGACCACGCGCAACCTGACGCCCGAGCGCTTCGGCGACTATCGGAAGCTGCTCGCGATGAAAGACCTCGACGCCGTCTGCATCGCCACGCCCGATCATTGGCACGCACTGCCTACCGCGCACGCCTGCCAGGCCGGCAAAGACGTGTTTGTCGAAAAGCCTCTCAGCTACTCGATCGGCGAAGGCCGCGCGATGGTGAAGGCCGCGCGCGCCAACAAACGCGTCACGCAAATGGGCAACCACATCCACAACGATCAGCCGACCTACCGGCGCACCGTCGAATTGATCAAGTCCGGCGCGATCGGCAAGGTCAACCGCGTGTCGATCTGGAAGACCTCGGAAACGAAGGGCCTCGGAACACCCGCCGACACCGCGCCGCCGGCCTCGCTCAACTACGAAATGTGGCTCGGCCCCGCGCCGAAACGCGCGTTCAACAAGAACCGCTCGCACTTCAATTTCCGCTACTTCTGGGATTACTCCGGCGGCATGTTCATCGATTTCTGGTGCCACATCACCGATGTCGCCTACTGGGCGCTCGATCTGAAAGCGCCGAAATTTATCTCCGCCAGCGGCCGCCGCGAGCTCACCGACGACAACGCCGAAACGCCTAACTTCCTCGAAGTGCAGTACGAGTATCCGGGCATCAACATGGTGTGGTCGCTGAACCCGCTCGGCCCTCCCGGGCTTGAAGACTGGGGCATCGGCTGCGCGTTTCAAGGCGAGACGGGCACCATCGCCGTCGACTACACCCGTATGAAGCTTTTCCGCAAAGGCAAGGAAGTGACCGACTTCCAGCCGCCCGCGCCTTCGATCCCCGATTCCCCCGACCACATCCGCGAGTTCCTCGACTCCATCCGCAGCCGCAAGATCACGACATGCGACGTCGAGTACGGCCATATGCTCACCAAGGGCGGCCATCTGGGAAACATAGCGCTACGCACCGGCCGCCGCATTCAGTGGGATGACACCAAGGAACAGGTGGTCGGCGACAAGGACGCCAACAAGCTCGTCACCCGGCGGTATCGAAAACCGTGGAAGCTGGCCTAAACGGAATCGCGCGCGGCCACGTCATAGAATAAAGAAGGTATAGCTATGTCTGTGTCCAGAAAACGAAACCTAAGCCGCCGAGGCTTCACACTGATGGAGTTGATGATCGTCGTCGCGATCATCTTTGTGTTGCTCGCGGTCGCGCTGCCCAAGATCGGCGGCGCGAAGATGCAGGCCAACGAACTGGCCGCGCTTCGTATGATTGGCACCATCCACACGGCACAGACCCAGTACCAATCGCAGTTCGGCAAATACGCTGTTACGATGCAGGAACTCGGACCACCCGCCAGCGGCGCAGCCGGTGCGGCCGCGGCCGATCTTATCCCAGGAGATCTGGCCAAGGGCAAAAAGTCCGGCTATCTCTTCCAGATGCAAGGCACCCCCGGCGGCTACACTCTGACGATCGTCCCGGAAACCCATGGCGGCACTGGACGCCGCAGTTTCTTCTCGGATCAATCGATGGTCGTGCGCGAAAACTGGGGCCCGGAACCGGCTACGGTTTCGAGTAAAGAAGTTGGGAATTAGTCGATGCGGCGCTGGCGGCCGAGGCAGGCGCATTTGTTCATAGGCATCGCGATTCTTTACTGCGCCGCTATCTTTTGGCGGACCATGTAGCCCAGTTGCGAGCGGCTTGCTCGCGCCCGGCCTTCAGGCCAAAGTTGCACAGTTTTTATCGTGCTTCTTCGTAACGTCGTGGCCGGAATCCCGCACCATCCACACCGCGCAAATTCAGCACCTCTCGAAGTCCGGCAAGATGGCCATGGCGCTTTCCGGCCTTGGTCCGCCGCCCGCCGGCGCTGAATTGATACCAGGAGATCTCGCCGCCGGCAAGAAGTCGGGCTACCTGTTTCAGCTTCAGGGCACGCCACGCGGCTATTCGATCACAGCCGCTCCCGAATCGAAGGGCGGCACCGGCCGCCGCAGCTTCTTTTCCGATCAATCCATGATCGTGCGCGAGAACTGGGGCCCGGAACCGGCAACGGTTGCGAGCAAAGAAGTGGGGACCTAATATCGCGCGGTAGTCTTTCGGGGCTGCGCCTCGCCGCGCAGCCAGATCAGCAGCGGCGCGTGTGGCGCGGGCGCGGGCCAGGGCATCACGACGGGCAGTTGTTGGGCGGCATCGAGCGGCGTCGGCAGTTCGTTCGTCTCTTCGCTCCGCTCCGGCGTCCAGCCGGTCCACGCGACCTTCTCCAAACGTTGCCCGCGCAGCGTTCCTTTGAACTTCGCATCGCCGGCCGGGTCGTTGGTCAGGCCGAAATTCTCGATGGCCGGCAGCGAGATTATTGCGCCCACGGTTACATGTTCCGATCCGCTCACCGAAGCCTCGAGCGTGCAGTTGTCCAGTTGGGATGCCGCGATCGTCACATAGATGGTGTCCCCGGCGATCGGGCGCGCTTCGAATACCGTCAGCTCGGCGCCGCAGCGGAGCGAAACCTTCGGCGCCGCCGGGCGGTCGAGCCGGATCGAAAAGCTCGCGGGCTGGGCGGAGTCGATTTCGTTGTCGCGACGCTCGACGGTTCCCGCGGGCTGGGCGGCCCGGTTCACGGTCACGATCTTGGGCCTGGCCGCAACCACCGTGACGGCGTTGGCGAGGCGCAGCGGCGCCAGCCGGCCTTCGACCGTGAGTTCCAGATCAAACCGCTCCGGCGCGCCGGGCTTCAGCAGGAACTGTGCGCTTCGGCGGGCGCGGTCCCACTTCACCGTGGCGTCCTTCGTGGTAATGGCTTGAATGCGCTCAAGACCGGTGCCACTGAGTGTGATGGTGTCGGTATCGCCGCGATGCACGGTCAACGGAAGGCCGCTAAATTCGGGCGCCGGAGACTGGATATACACGGGCAGGTTCGCGGCGGAGCCGCCCTGCTGGCGCAGTTCGAGGACGTAGGCGGCGGCATCCAAAGACGCCGTGTCGATTTCGATTTCCGCGCCGGAGTCGGTGGCGGCGAAGGGGATCGCCGACGGCTTGGCAAGCGCGTCGCCGGGCTTGCGGAGCGTCACCGATTGGAGGAAGTGCAGCGGCGCGCCCTCCAATTTCGCCCGCACGCGGCCCGTTCCCGCGACCAGTTTCTCCGCGCTGTCCTTCGCGAGTTGCACGTTCGACAGCGCGGGCAGCGCGTGGACTTCGATCGCGCCTTCGATCGGGAGCGACGTCCAGTCCCAATCGGCCGCGAGCGTGTATCGCCCGGGCTTCGATGGCGCTGTAAACCGGAGCGCCTTTTCGCTCGCGGGCGTCCTCACGGAGACACGCGTGATCGCTCCACCGGCGTCGGTGAGCTTCCATCGAAACGCGCGGCCGGCGGTGTTCAGTTCGTCGCCGGTGGCGTCGATGGGGACGGTCGCGGGCAAACCGGCGGCGACATGCGCGGTTCGCGCGAGCTTGAGTTTCGGAGCGCTGCCGCCGGGCAGCCGGCGGGCCCACAAGAAGCCAAGGCGCGATCGCGGCGCTTCCCGCTTCGCGGCGCAGAGCGAGGTGTCACGCAGCAGCGCCGAGCGCAGTTCGGTCTTCGGAAACAGCATGCCGCGGAGGTTGAGAAACATCGACGCGCCGCCGCCGGCGAGGCCGACGTAGCTGCCGAAGAACATGCCCGCCACCGAAGACGCGAGTGTTGTCGATTGTTGCCAGCGCTGCTGTTGATCGGGAGCAAGCGGATCGTATGCGCCGATGGCGGGATTCAAGCCGCGCAGCATTGCCAGCGTCTGTTGATCGGCGGGCGCGGTGCGGTTCAGCGCCGAGGCGCCCTGCGCCGAGGCGAGGCCGCGCAGCGCGCCGTCAAAGCCGCGGTCATCGACCGTCCCCGATGCCAACGCGGCGACAAGCAGTTCGGTCTGCGTTGCCTTCTCGCTGTATTCGGCGAGCTGCGCGATGATCTCGGGATCCTTGGACGCAAGGCCTTTGACGCGGTCGTCGTCGAAGCCGCGCGGACCGTAAGCGATGGCCACGGCCGAGGCATCGTCGGGGACAGTCCACGTAACGCGCGCGTTGGCCTTCTTGGTTTCGAGCACGATCATCTCGCCGTTCGACGTGAGCACAACAAGAGCCACCCGCGCTTTGGCGAGATCGGCGCCGGCGGGGCCGTCGGACGGTATGAACGTAACCGTGTCGCCTTTGCGCAGCGTGTTGACACGTTCCAGCGGTACGGCGAGTTCGGCGGCGCCCCGGCGCGCTTCGGCGCGGAAATGAGCCACCGCGACGCCCGCCGGACAGGCCGGCGCCGCGGTGACGATGAAGGGGCAGAAGACAGCTAGCGGGAGTTTACTGCGAAGCGGCCAAGCAGACCTCTAAGCCAAAGATTTTCCGAGGGTTAGAGCGGCAAGGGTGTATTACCCACGTTGGGTACTACACAGCGCCTCCAAGCCGAGAGCGTCGGCGAGAGCGTGCTGCGATAGGGATTGTTTGGACAAGACGGTGGCGACGCGGTTAGGCCCTTTTTCTCCTTGGGGCGGGTAGAGGAGAACAAATTGCTGGACGGTACGCAGTTCGTCGAGAAGTTGCTCGACCGACAGGCCGGGCCAAGCCGCTTCGGCCTGTTTGTGGACAAACT
>VFZW01000088.1 GCA_016871055.1 Acidobacteriota bacterium | reverse complement strand
ACGCCACTTGCCGGAACTCAACAGCGCACGTGTCTCGCGCCTCCTCAAACGTTTGCGAACGCATGGCCTCGTCAAGAAGATCGGGCGCACCTACAAGTACTATGTCACCGCCTTCGGCAAAGACGTTATCGCCACCGCCCTCAAACTCCGGGAGCTCGTCATCATCCCTCAACTGGCTTCCGGCTTCGCCACTTCATGATTTCCTGCCAAGAAATGTCAAAATCTTATTGGATAGATACTAACACTTTGTTCCCAGCGCCGCACACCCTCCTCTTCGTCTAACTCGTTTGGAGTGTGTCGATTGCCCCGTTTTGCCAAGGGGAACTTCGGGCTAAGCCGGGCACTGGTCCGGTTGGCGTGGAAGGGCATCTCCAGCGTTTCGTACATGGACAAGGCTTCCTTCAGCAGTTCCTTTGCCTTAGCCAGATCGCCCGCGGCGTTGCGGTCGAGCAGCATTCGCGCGTACCATTCCCGCGCCATGGGCTGACCGGTGCGGTAAGGGGCCGTGTCCATTTGGTGAATCGCCGTCCGGTGATGTTCTTCGGCGGCGGCCCAGTCGCCCGTGCAGGCGGCGGCGATTCCGGCGGTGGTGCGAAGCGGAAACCGGCTGTTGCTCACCCAAACGCCGGTAAGCAGCATCTCTTCGGTGAGCGGGCGCAGCGCGGCGGCCTCTTCTTTTCTACCCATGGAGGCTAGCCCCACCACGGATCTTTCGAGAGCAAGCCACGCGCCCGCGGAATTCGGTTGCCCGGACACCGGGAAAATCCAGCGGCGCTCGCTCCACGCGTTCGCGGCGCGATCGTCGCCCGCTTCCGCCCAGAGCGCAAACAGGCTGCTTTCCTTCCAACCGAAGAGGAACGTGCGTGGCTCCTCGCGGAAGCGGAACCAGCGCTCCGCTTCGCTCAGGTTGCCCCGTAGGAAAGCAATTGTCCCGCGGAACACATCGGCTAGAAAAACGAGTGCCAACTGGTGAGCTTCCCCAAAGTTCCACGCCTCCTCGAATTCCCGCTCGGCCTCCCGGAGGGCGCCTCGTGAAGTATGACCGCCGGCGATTCTCAATTTGATCACAAAATAGACGTTGTCGTTCCCGACCCTTTGAACGAGCTGCAGGTCGTCGGCCAACCGCTTGGCCCCTTCTTCCGGGCGTCCACAGAAAGCGATCAGTCCGGCCCGAAATGCAACCTCGGTGGCGAGCCACAGGTCGCCGGCCTCGCGGTAAGCCGCAGAGCACCTAATCGCCGATTCCGCCGCCCGCTCATATTGCATCGAGTATTCTTAGAAGACCACGGCCGAAACGTTGTTGGGCGATCCCAACTCCCCCCATAGCTTGGCGGCGCGGGAGACATCACCGCTGGCACTCCACGCCGCTGCCTGCAAGCTGAGTAGGTATAGCCGCAAGTCAGGCTGCTCGGCTCCGGGACACTCAATCGCCCTTTCAATGATCCTCTCGACTGCCGCGTAGTCCAGCCGCCAAGCATGAATGGAGGCCAGACTGAAGCTCGCCTTCGCCATCTGGGCCGCCGCGCCGGCGGCTTCAAACATCCCGATGCTTGTCTCGAGGCTGGCGATCGACTCGTCCGTCCGCCCGAGGCTGCGCAGCGCCTCGCCCTTCTGCATTGTGAGTTCGGCGACACGCAGAATTTCCTCGCCCTCCCACAGCGACAGGGCGTTCTCGAGGTGCTGCAGCGCCTCTTCGTGCGCCGCGCCGGCGCGCGCTTTACGAGCGGCCAGTTCCAGATAGTTCGAGGTTTTTTCCGGATCCACGGCCGCGCCGGCTTGATAGAGATGATGCGCCAGCGGCGATGCGTGCGCTTCGAGATTTGTGGCGTATACGCTTTCAATGGCCTCGGCCACCCGGGCGTGCAGACGCTGCCGGCGCGGCAGCGACAAGGTCTCCGCCAGCGTCTGGCGGACCAGCTCATGCACAAAGCGATACCGCGTCTCGCGGCCCACCGGTTCAGCGGTGACAAGATGCGCGCGCTCGGCTTCTTCGACGGCGTCCAGGGCGGCATCGGGCTGCGCATTTTCCAGCGCCTCCAACAGGCGCAGGCTGAAGCTGCGTCCGATCACGGCGGCGGTCGTTAATATCTTTCTGGCGCCGGCGCCCAAACGGTCCAGCCTACGGCCGAGCACCAGTCGTACGCCCTCCGGCACTTGCAGTTGATCCGCGCGCAGGCCGGGCCGCCACTTGCCGGTCTCGTCGAACAGCTTGCCTTCTTCTTCGAGATGGCGAAAGATCTCTTCCACGAAGAACGGGTTGCCTTCGGTCTCGGCGAACACCACGCGCGCGAGCGAGGGCGGCGGCGTCTGCCCGCTCATGGCGGCGAGCATCGCTTCTACTCCGTCCACCCCAAGCCTCCGCAACGAGATCCGCGTCGCCTGCTTCTGGCGCACCATCGCTTCGAGCGTCTTCGCGAACGGCCGATTGACCTCGAGGTCCACGTCGCGGTAGGTGCCGATGAGCAATAGCGGCGTTGCGGAGACGATCTGCACGACGTGCTGCATCAGCAGCAGAGTCGGTTCGTCGGCCCAATGCAGGTCTTCGAAGACGAGGACGATGGGCGTGTTCTTCGCGGCCCGCTCGATGTATTCGCGATAGGCGTTGAACAGGTAGCGGCGTTGTTGCTCGGGCGGGAGTTCGATGGCTGGAGGGATGTCGGCGTACATCCGCCGCAGTTCCGGCATCAGCCTGGCAATCTCCGATGCGGAATCGCCCAGCGCGGCGCGCCACCCCGCTCTGGGCGCGGTTTGGGAAGTTCGCTCCAGCATCTCGATGAAGGGCACGTAGGGCGGCGAGCCCTCCATTTCATGACAGTGCCCGATGTTGGCGTAGGCGCCGCGGCGCCGGGCTTCGTCGAGAACGGAGTTGATGAGATGCGTCTTGCCGACGCCCGGTTCGCCGCCGATCATGACCATGGAACCGCGGCCCGCCATTGCGTCTTCCAGATGTTGCAGGAGTTCGGCGCGTTCCGCCTCGCGGCCGATCAGGGGAATTCGCGCGTGCTGTTCGGCGCGGGCCGGTGCGAGCGTATTGGTCGAGGCCATCGCGAGATCCGCGCGGACATCGGCCATCGACGGATAACGAACGTCGAGCGGTTTGGCCAGCAGACGGCGGATCATCAGCATGAGGCCTTGCGGCAGGTCCGAGCCGAGGTTCGGCGAATCGCGCAGGATGGCCGCCATCGTGTCCTGCGTCGTCGACCTTTTGAACGGATGCGGGCAGCCCAGCAGATTGCAGAGCAGAATGCCGAAGGAGAAGAGATCGGAACGTTGGTCGAGATCTTCGCCGCGGATCTGTTCGGGCGACATGTAGTCGGGGGTTCCGACGGCGGTGCCGTATTCGGTGAGAGGCGGGGCGCCGAGCGTTAAGGTGGGCGTGTCGGGCCCGGCCGGAGTAAACTGCTTGGCGAGGCCGAAGTCCATGACTTTGACGTGACCCTGGGCGATCATCACGTTGGCCGGCTTGAGGTCGCGATGGACGAAGCGCTGGCTGTGCGCTTCCTCGAGGGCTTCGGCGATTTCGGCGGCGATGCGCAGCGCTTCGGGGAGCGGGAGCGGCCCGGCGGCGAGGCGCTGGTGCAGGGTCTCGCCAGCGATGAACTCCATCACCAGGAAGAGCACGTCGCCCGCTTCGCCGATTTCGAAGACCTTGCAGATGAAAGGGTGGTCGAGCGCGGCGGCGGCCGAGGCTTCGCGGCGGAGGCGCTCGCGGGCGGAGGCGTTGGAGGCCAGGTGGCGGGCAGAATCTTGATCGCGACCTGGCGGCCGAGCTTGGTGTCTCTGGCGCGATAGACTTCGCCCATTCCGCCGGCGCCGATGGGGGCGACGATGTCGTAGATGCCGAGCTTGTCGCCGGGGGAAAGAGCCATGGCGGGGTTTTGCTTAGTTTAGTCTACCAACCGATTTTCCGTTTCTCTCTTGCGGCGAGTGTTTCGTGTAGAAGCGATTTGATATAGGTTTGGTATGGTAGGCCTTTCTGTTGCGCCTGCTTCCGGGCCAACGCCAAATCGGCCTCCGGGATCCTAAGAGACACGACTGGGGCTGCTGACGTTTTGGAAGCTGCGATTCTTGAAAGGAGTTTCTCCTTTGTCAACACCTGCCCCTGGCCCTTGCCGACCTCGGCGAGCAGCTGTTTGCCATGCTGGTCGCGATTTTGATGCCACCACTTCGCTTCTTCCGATTCGTTCTTGAACGCGGGCGCCTTTCGGCTGCTGGTTTGTTTCTTCATTTGGGTTTCTCCAGGTAGGCGTTTCTATCGGCCACGGTCGCTCGAAAGGCCGTGATGACACGTATTCTTCCATCGCGAATCGTCCAGGCTACGGTCAAAAGGCGTCCTCGGTTCGTGACTCCGACGGAACGGTACCGCTCTTCATTTCCGATCATTTCGAACACCAAGTCCAAGGGTTCGCTGTTCAGCACCTGTTCGGCTTCGGCTGGCGCCACTTTGTGCGCGGCCAAGTGTCGCGTGTTCTCAGTATCCCAATCGAATTCGATCGAGTCTTCCACTATGGGGATTGTAGCGCAACGTATATACGTTAGCGGGATTTGTGCGCCGGGAGGCTCGGCGGCCTGGTATGGGCGCTCTCTCTTGAGATCTATCGGGAGTGGCGCCGGACCCGACCTTTGGGGCACGGCACCGGCCGGCAACGCGACACCCGGGCCCGAGTAATTCCGGATCGGATTCACTGAGAAAACTCTTCCGATGCCGTTCAGTGCTGGCGACAAACTCGGCCCCCTACGAAATCGTCGCCTCGCTCGGCGCGGGCCGAATGGTAGAAGTGTATAAGGCGCGTGACACGCGGCTTGACCAGACCGTCGCGGTCAGGGTGCTGCCGGATCCCATCGCGCGAACGGAAGTAACTTGCAATCCCTGATGGCAAAGAGACCAATCAAAATGGCGCCGCCACACCCGGGCGCATTCATCCGGCAAGAGTTCCTTGATGAATTGAAACTGACGGCCGGTAAGGCCGCGGAGGCACTTGGCGTGCGGCGGGCGACGCTTTCGGACCTCATCAGTGGCAAAGCCGCGCTCTCGCCTGAAATGGCCCTGCGGGTGGAAAAGGCATTTGGGGTCGGCATGGAGATGTTGCTCCGTATGCAGGCTTGGCACGACGCCTACGCCATGCGCGAGCGGGCCGGCGAGATCCAGGTTCAGCCGTATCAGCCAGCACGTACTCGCTAAACAAAGCGTTGCTTGTTCGGCGGGTGCTGCGCCATGCTGTAAGACGTGATCCCCGCATCCTTGCTGTTCGCGCAGGCGATTCTTATTCAGTCGGCTTCGGTGTTTGATGGAACCGGAGCGCCGCCGAGGACCGCCGATGTTTTGATCAATGGCGCCGTCATTGAACGCGTCGCGCCGTCGATTGTGGCGCCGGCGGGGGCGCGGGTGATCGATGGCCGCGGCAAGACGCTGCTCCCTGGGTTGCACGATCTGCATACGCATGTGCCCTACTCGACTGTTGGCGGGGCGCCCGCCGATTGGGGGAAGAATCTCAACGCCTATCTGCGATCGGGTGTGACGACACTGGCCGATTTTGGCACCTATGCGGAAACCTTTGAACCGGTGCGGCGGTTGCTTGGCGAGGGGCAGTGGAAGGGGCCGCGCGTTCATTTCGCCACACGATTCACGACGCCGGGCGGGCATGGGGCGGAAGGCGGACGCGGGGACTTTTTCACCAACGAAGTTTTGACGCCGCGGCAGGCGCATGCGGCGATGGCGAAGATTCTGCCGTATAAACCGGATGTCATCAAAGTCTTCACCGATGGATGGCGGTACGCGACCGCCGCGGACATGACAAGCATGGAAGAAGAAACCTTGCGGGCGATCGTCGAGGACGCGCACAAGGCGGGTATTCCGGTGCTGACGCATACGGTGACGCTGGCGAAGGGGAAGATCGCGGCGCGCGCGGGCGTGGATGCGATCATGCATGGGATTCAGGATCAGCCGATCGATGACGAACTCATCGAGCTGATGAAGAAGAACAACGTCGCGTATGGGCCGACGGCGGCGGTGTATGAACCGCGCGCGGGTTACATCAACGAGCCGCTGCTGGGGCAGTTGCTGCATCCGGCGGCATTGAAGGCGCTGCAAGCGCGGCCGATGCTGGCGAAGCCAAGCGCGCAGCGGGTGCGGAAGTACGAGTTCCTGAAGCAGAATGTCGCCGCGCTGCACAAGGGTGGCGTGTCGATCGTCGCCGGAACCGATGCGGGCATCACGATCACGGGCACGCATCACGGCTGGGCGCTGCTGCGCGAGATCAAGCTGCTGGCCGGAGCGGGATTGGGACCGCTTGAAGCAATGAAGGCAGCGACGTCGAATGCGGCGCGCGTGCTGCGGACTCAGGCGGGGCTTGTCGCTTCGGGGCGTCCAGCGGATCTGGTGCTGATCGACGGCGCGCCGGATAAGCAGATTGGCGATATCGATAAGATTCACGCCGTTGTGAAGGGCGGCGTGGTTGTGGATTTGGCAGCGTTGACGCGGGGGATCCACGCCGATGGGCCTTCGCCGGTTGTGGCGCGCCAGGCGGTCGAACTGCTTGACGATTTTGAATCGGTGAGCGGGCGAAGCCGCCTCGATACGCGATGGGTGAATTCAACAGATCCGGGGCACGATCACACGGAAATGATTTATACGCGCGTCGTGCGCGGGCCGGGCGATCATGCGCTGTCGGTAACGGCGAAGATGTCGGAGACGGGGCGGCCGTTTGGCCGGATCAATTTGCCGCTAACGCGCGGGGGCGTCGAACCGATGGACGCGCGGGCGTTTGGCGGGATCTCGTTCGACACGCGAGGCGATGGCGCGTATTCCCTGCAGGTTGCGGCGCGGTCGGCGGCGACGCCGTTCAGCGCGAAGTTCGATGCGGGACCGGTGTGGTCGCGCGTTGAGATTCCGTTCACTGGGTTTGGCGAAAAGTGGCGCGGCGACGACTTAACGATGCTGCTGTTCGAACTGGCGCGGCCGGCGGGCGCGCATGCGTGGCTGGAGATCGACAACGTCCGGTTCACACCGGTGGCGCGGGCGTTGTATGAAGAAGAACGGATCGCATCGCGGAAGACGCGCGAGGAGAGTTATCGGCAGATTCAGAACTACGCCGCGCATTTGGAGAAGACGCAAGCGCAGCGGGCGATGCGGGCGCAGTTCGCGGCCAAACTCGGGTATCCGCCGCCGGCGTTTCATGAGGCGCGGAACTTGCGGATGGAGAAGATCGGCGAGGATGCGATCGCGGTCTATCATCGCGCGTGGGTGAAGGTCGCGCCGGAAATGGAGGTGTATGGTCTTTACCTGGTGCCGAAGAACGCACAGTTTCCGGCGCCGCTGGTGATCGCCAAACATGGGGGCGGCGGGTATCCAGAGTTGGCGCTGTTCAAGGGCGGGGGCAACTATCACGACATGATTCGCGGGGCGGCGCGTGAGGGGTATGTCGTATGGTCGCCGATTTCGTTGATGTATCCGTACGGCGATCGCGACGCTGGGACGCCGATTCCGGCGGAGGTCCGGCGCGATATGGACGCGCAGTTTCGTAAGCTGGGGACGAGTTTGATGGGCGTCGAGGTGATGCGGATTTCGCGGTCGCTGGATGCGATGTTGGAGCGGCCGGAGGTGGACCGCGCGCGAGTCGGAATGATTGGCCTGTCATACGGCGGCTTTTTCACGCTGTACACGATGGCGCTGGATGAGCGGATCAAGGTGGGCGTGGCGAGTTGTTCGGCGCGCGACCGAGAGACGACGAAGGCGGCGGTGCCGGAAGGGCGGCCGGTGGACGCACCGGCGGCGGATTTGGCGGCGATGATTGCGCCGCGCGCGTTGCAGTTACAGAACGGGCTGCATGACCCAGGTTTCCCGATCGACGATGTGCGGCGCGCGGCGGCGGAGGCAAAGACGCATTATCCGAAAGACGGCGCTTTCGAGTTTCAAGAGTTCGACGGCAAACACGAATGGCGGGGAGATGTCGCATGGGCGTTCCTGCGCAAACACCTTTAGACAACACGCACGAGCAGCGCGGCTGGTACATGTACGACTGGGCGAACTCGGCGTACTCGTCGACGGTGCTGACGCTGTTCTTGGGCCCGTATCTAACCGCGATGGCAAAGGCGGCGGCGGGCGCGGACGGGTTTGTTTATCCGCTCGGCATCAAGGTCGATCCGCGGTCGTTCTGGGGCTACATGGTTTCGTTGTCGGTGCTGGCGCAGGTTTTTGTGCTGCCGCTGGCGGGTTCGATCGCGGATTACGGGCGGCAGAAGCGGGAACTGCTGGGAGCGCTGGCGTTTACCGGTGCGATTGCGACGACTTGTTTCTTCTTTGTCGCCGATGGGCGGTATCTGTTTGGCGGTGCGTTGTTCTTTGTGGCGAATCTGGCGTTTGGGTCGTCGATGGCGGTCTACAACTCGTTTTTGCCGGAGATTGCGCGGCCGGAAGAGCGGGACGCGGTGTCGTCGAAAGGATGGGGGATCGGCTATGCCGGCGGCGGCTTATTGCTGGCCTTGAACCTGGTCTTTTTGTCGAACGCCGCAAAGTTGGGGATGACGGAAGGCACGGCGGTGCGGATCTGTTTGGCCAGCGCGGGCGTATGGTGGGGACTGTTCACTCTGATCCCGATGGCGCGGCTGCGCAATCGCGGGCCACAACGGGTTCTGCCTGCGGGCGCGACGGTATTCGGCGTGGGATTCCGGCAATTTCGCGCGACGGTGAAGGGGTTGCGGCGGTATCCGAGGACGATGCTGTTTCTGCTGGCGTATCTGGTTTACAACGACGCGATTCAGACCGTCATCGCGATTGCGGGACAGTTCGGCAGCGATGAGTTGAAGATGCCGATGTCGCAGTTGACGCTCGCGATTCTGATGGTGCAGTTCGTAGCGTTTGGCGGGGCGCTGCTGTTCAACCAGTTAAGCGCGCGGTTTACCGCGAAGCGGGCGGTGATGGGTGCACTGGTGGTTTGGCTGGGAGTGATCGGGTATATCTACGCGGCGGTGTCGACGGCGGGGGAGTTCTTCGTAATGGCGGCGTGTGTTGGCGTGGTGATGGGGGGCTCGCAAGCGCTCAGCCGGGCCATCTTTTCACAGATGATCCCGGCTGGTAAGGAGGCCGAATATTTTTCGCTCTACGAGATTAGCGACAAGGGGACGAGCTGGCTCGGCCCGCTTGTTTTCGGACTGGCGCTGCAACATACGGGCAGCTATCGGGCCGCCGCGTTGACGCTTACCGTGTTTTTCGCGGTGGGTTTTGCGTTGCTATCGCGGGTCGACGTCGGTCTTGCGGCGGCGGAAGCCAACCGCGAGCAGGCCGAGGCCGATTAGGGCGATTGTCGATGGCTCGGGGACGTCGTCGAAGTTAATCGCGCTTTGGAGCGAGGTCGGGCTGTTGTCGTTGATCGAGTTCAGGATGTAGCCGTTTGCTGGGAAGGACGGCTGCTGCAAGAAGTAGTTGACGATTTGGGAACCGCCATCGCTGGTGAACGTCGTCAAGGGGCTAAACGTAACAAGGGCCTTCGAGAGGCTCTGTGTGTTGGAGATCATACCACCGAGAACACCATTGAACTGCGTGGACTGAATGAACGGGACCGTTTGGTTGATCGTTACCGTGATGAGAATTCCGCCGATATCGGTGAGCCCCGAACAATCGCCGCTGACCGCGCACAGCGCGACTAGTTCGCCGAAGTTGGCGCCGGTGAAACCTGGTTCGGTGGGTGCATTTACGGTAGCGCTGTTGGGAGCGTAACGCAGGATGAGATCGTTGATTGTCAGGTCATTGCCGCTGACGCCGCAGCCGGCTACGCCGTTGCAGTTCCACGTGATGGCAGTGGAGTAGGTCACATTCGCCGCCGAGGCGGTCATCGAGGCGGCGGCCAAGGCCAGCGCTCCGAGTATTGTTTTTGTCATCCTGGTTCTCTCCGAAGTACAAAAGCCCCGACCGCGCACAGCTGCGACGGACCGTTAAGCTATTGGGCTATACGTTGAATTTACCGGAGATTGCACCGATTGCAGCCGCTATCTTCCAAACTAAGTATTACTAGTTTGACGCCTAGGGCCAGTACCTTAGGCCAATAGGAGTAGCGGCCGCGAAGTACCGGTACGGAAAAGAAAATCGGCCGGGACCCGACGGCCCGGCCGATGTGTTTTTCGGAAAAAAGTTTACCTAGGCCTTCTGGCGCCGAAGGGCAATGCCCATGAGGCCGAGACCGATGAGGCCAAAGGTTGCGGGTTCGGGGACACCCGTGGTCGAAGTGTTGAGAGCGCCCTGGAATGTAGTCGAACGATTGTCGTTGATTGAATTCAAGATGTATCCGGAGATTCCCAACATCGTGGGCTGCTGAAGGAAGTAGTTAACGTTGACTCCGCCGCTGGAATACGTAAAGGAGGTCGGATTAAAGAGAGCGATCGACGGATTCAGGGCCTGTGTGGAGCTGATCTGGCCATTCAACGAGCCCTGCCAGGAGGTGGCGCTGGTGACGAACGGCGCCGTCTGGCTGACGTTGACCGAAATCTTGGCACCGGAGATGCTCTGGAGCGACGTACAGCCGCCACTGGTGGCGCAAAGCGCGATGACGTCGCCAAAGCCGGCGCCAGTGTAGCCGGGAGAGGCGGGGGCGTTAACGGTGGCGGAGTTCGCTGTGTAGCGGAGAATGAGGTTGCCGAATTGGATGTCGTTGCCATTGACGGAGCAGGCAGCAGCCCCGTTGCAGTCCCAATTGACGCTGGTTGAAAAGGTAACCGGTATAGCGAACGCCGTCGTGGCGAACGCGAAGGCAATAAGAAGGGCAGATTTCACGTAGTGCTCCAGGGCGAGAATTGATGCCGTCGAACGCAGTCGCTGGCTCGTCCCTGTCAGACTACGGTCGCGATGCGCAGGCGCAAAGGTACTTCCGGGACAGTGGGTAACCGTACGGGCTTAGTACACCGTTTTGAAGGCGGGCATCGTGCGACCGGCGGACTCTAGTTGAGTCCTGGTACCGGTTCCAGGGCCCTAGATTTTGACGACGATGCGGCCGCGAACCTGTCCGGCGAGGACGCGGGGCGCGGTTTCGGCGACGGCGTCGAGCGGGATCTCGGCGGTCATTCGTTGTAACAGATCCCGGTTTAGCTGCTGCGCGAGCAGCGCCCAAATGCGGCGGCGTTCGGCGTTGGGGACTTCGACCGAGTTGATACCGAGGAGGCTGACGCCGCGGAGTATGAACGGGAAAACGGTGGTTTCGAGCTTCGCGCCGCCAGCCAAGCCGCAGGCGGCGACAGCGCCGTTTTGTTGTAGGGTCCGGATGATGCCGCTCAGGGTTGCGCCGCCGACGGTATCGATAGCGCCGGCCCAGCGCTCGGTTTCCATTGGGCGTTTCGATTCCGCCGATAACACGTCGCGGCCGATGACTTCGGCGGCGCCGAGTTGTTGCAGGTATTCCGTTTCTTCGACGCGGCCGGTGCTGGCCACGACGCGGAAGCCCTTGGCTTTCAACAGCGCGATGGCGATGCTACCGACACCACCGGCCGCACCGGTAACAACCACATCGCGGCCGCCGGGTTTGACGCCCGCTTTTTCAAGGGCGTCGACACACTGCATGGCGGTGAAGCCGGCGGTGCCGATGGCCATGGCCTCGCGCGGCGTGAAGGGCGCAGGAATGGGTACGACGAAATCTTCCGGCACGCGCGCGAGTTCGGCGTAGCCGCCCCAGTGGCGCTCGCCTAGGCCGCAGCCCGTGACCAGGCAATCATCGCCGGCCAAGTCGATACCCGGAACCATTGGGAACGATCGAACAACGCCGGGCGATCCGGTCATCGCGAGGGCGTCTTTGTAATTCAGACTCGACCACCGGACTTCGATGGTGCGGTCGCCGGGCGGGAGTTGGGCGTCGTCGATCTCGCCCAACTCGCATCCGGATTTGGTTATCAGCCAGCCACGCACGGCTACTTCTTCTTCATCTTGCCAGGCGTGAAGTAGTCGACTTCGCCCATGTAGACGGAGTCGACTTTTTCGACGAGCTTGCCGTTGGCTTCGGATGCTTTGCGGACCGCGGCCCAATCCGGATCGGCGGCGAAGGCCTTCCAGGATTTGTCGCGCTCTTCGCGGCTCGGATAGGCGAGCACGTAGATGAGATCCGTGGCGGCGCCTTTTTCTTTGTCGGTCGGGCCCCAGAAGCCGACGATTTCCATGCCGTGCTTCACAAACAATTTGTTGGTGTGTTGGCGGAAGCGGTTGTGGACGTCTTCGAGCTTGCCGGGGAAGGCGTGATAGATGCGGAGTTCGTAGAACTTGCCGGTCTTTTTCAGGGAGGGCGAGGGCTCGGGTGTCTGGCCGAAAGAGAGGGCGGCGAAGGCAGCCGAGGCGAGTAACAATTTTTGCAGCATGGCTGAAAGTATATCGCCACCGCTACAATGAAGTCTCCTTGCATGCTTAATATTCTTCATGCCCTGGAAAACGGCGCGCTGCTTTTGACGGCGAACCGGCGGCTGGCGCGGCACTGGAGATCAGCGTTCGATGCCGCGCAGATGGAGGCGGGGCGGGACGTCTGGCCGGCGCCGGAGATCCGCGCGTGGCCGGACTGGGTGGCCCATCACTGCGAGCGAACGATGAGCGATCGGGTACTGCCGCCGGCGATGGCGGAGCGGCGCGGGTGGGAGCGCGTGATTCGCGATGCCGGCGACGGAGAGCCGCTGCTCGATGTAGCCGCGACCGCGGCCGCGGCTTCCGATGCGTGGGCGTTGTGCAGACAGTATCAAATTTCGTTGCGGCATCCAGCGTTTGACGACGCCATCGACACGGCGCGGTTTCGGAACTGGGCGCTCGATTGGGAGCGGCGTGTGGAGCGGCGGCGGTGGCTACCGGCGGCGGAGCGCGAGGCGTGGCTCGCGGAGACGCTGGGCGATTCGATGGGGCGGGAAGTGTGGCTCCACGGCTTCGATGAGTTCACGCCTTCGCAAGCGGCGTTGCTCGGGAAGTTGCAGTGGCAGCGGGTCTCCAGCGAGCGGCCTCGCGCCGGCGCAGTGGCGCTCCACGTTTGCGATGACGCGCGCGCCGAAGCTTACGCCGCGGCGTGTTGGGCGCGAACGCGGCTGGAACGCGATGGAAAAAAACAGGTCGGCGTCGTTGTGCAGGATCTGGCAAAGTTGCGGCCGGCGATCGAAGGGATCTTCGAAGATGTGCTCGGCAAGCCGCTGTTCAACATTTCGCTGGGTCTGCCGCTGACGGAGTGGCCGGTCGTCGCCGATGGGTTGGCGTTGCTGCGGTGGATGAACGGGCCGTTGCCGGTGGGGGAGGCGGGCGCGCTGTTGCGTTCGCCGTTTGTGAAAGGCGGCAACGCCGGCGCCGAGATGGATTTGCGCAAGCGTAACCGGCTTGCAATGACGCTGGCGCAAGGCGGGTTCGCGGGGATCGCGGCACCGGAGAACATCACGCCGGGAGCGTGGGCGCGGGTGATTCCGCGATTGCTGGAGCGATTCGGATGGCCGGGGGAACGAGGGTTATCGAGCACGGAGCGGCAAGCGGTGGCGCGGTTCGAAAAAGTGCTGCGGGAGTTGGCGGCGCTGGATGTGGTCGAAGGCGCGATGGTGTTTCGCGATGCGGTGGGGCTGTTGACGGATCTGTGCGGAGAGTCCGTATTTCAGCCGGAGACGGCGGAGATGCCGGTGCAGATTCTGGAAGCGCTTCAGGCGGCGGGTTCGACGTTCGACGGCCTGTGGGTGATGGGTTTGACGGATACGGCATGGCCGGCGCCGCCGAGGCCGAATCCGTTCGTTCCGCGATCGTTGCAGCGCGCGGAGAATCTTCCGCATGCGACGCCGGAACGCGAATTGCAGTTTGCTCGCAGGATCACGGAGCGGTTGCAGTCGAGCGCGGACGAAGTGATCTTCAGCGCGCCGCGGCGGGACGGAGAAGTGGAGTTGCGGCCGAGCCGTCTGATTGCCGCGTTGCCGGCGTGGACGCCGGAATTGACGGCCTTTGAGAGTGTGACCGGCGCGCTGGAGGGGCGCGGTGTCTGCGAAGAGTTCGACGATTCGAACGCGCCGGCGCTGAGCGAGGAGAAGCCGCGCGGCGGCACGAGCGTATTCGGCTGGCAGGCGCAATGTCCGTTCCGCGCGTTCGCGATGGCGCGGCTCAACGCAGAGAAGTTGGAAGAGCCGGAGCCGGGGATTCCACCGCTGGAACGCGGTTCGATACTGCACGATGCGCTGCGGCTTTTCTGGGAACATTTTCGGACGATGGCGGCGTTGCGAGCGGCGCCGCATGCGGAGCGGGAGCGGGTGATCGATGAGTCGTTGGATTTGTCGGGGCTAACCGCAGGCGAGGAGTTGATCGAAGTAGAGCGGCAGTGTTTGCGAGCGCGGCTGGAGCAGATGATCGAACTCGACTTTGAGACGCGCGGCGATTTTACCGTGGAGGCGGTGGAACGGAAGATCGATCTCGGCAATGGGCTGAGCGGGCGGATCGACCGCATCGACGTATTGCCCGGCGGGGAACGCGTGATCATCGACTATAAAAGCAACGCGCCGGCGTTAAAGGGCTGGGAAGGAGAACGGCCGGACAATCCGCAACTGCCGCTGTACGCGGTTTCGCTCGATCCGGCGCCGGCGGCTATTGCGTTTGCGTCGCTGCAGCGAGGAGGTGTTAGGTACACGGGACGGGGCGCTTCGGCGGGATTGATCAAGGGCGTGCGAGAGTACGATCAACCGTGGCCGGAGCAGATCGAAGAGTGGCGGCGTGTGACGCGCGCGCTGTGGGATGAGTTTGCACGCGGGCACGCGGCGGTGACGCCGAAGTTGAAAGCTTGCGGGAGTTGTCATTTGCATTCGCTGTGCCGGATTCATAAACAGGGGGCGAACGATGACGACGCCTCCTGATTTCGCGGCGCGGGAGCGGGCGCTTAATCTTTCGACTTCGTTTCTGGTGCAGGCGCCGGCGGGATCGGGGAAGACCGAGTTATTGACACAGCGGTATCTGGCGCTGTTGGGCGCGGTGGACGACCCGGAAACGATCGTGGCGATTACGTTCACTCGGAAGGCGGCGGGCGAAATGCGGACGCGAATCGGCGACGCGTTGCGCGCGGCGGCGGGCGAAGAGCCCGTCGAGGAGTACAAGCGGAAGACCTGGGGGCTGGCGCGGGCGGTGCTTGCGCGCGACGCCGAGCGAGGTTGGGGGCTGCCGGAAAATCCGTCGCGGCTGCGCGTGCTGACGCTCGATGCGTTGTGTGCGTCGATCGCCGCGCAGATGCCGTGGATGAGCCGTTTGGGCGGGCCTCCGCGGATCGCCGAAGATGCGGAAGAGTTGCATCGCGAAGCGGCGCTGCGGACGCTGGCGTTGATCGAAACATCGATGGGTGAGCCGGTGGCGCGGCTATTGGTGCACGTGGATAACAATCACGTGCGGGCGCGGGATTTGCTGGCGGCGATGCTGGCGCGGCGCGATCAGTGGTTGCGGCATTCGGGAGCGTTGGACCGCGCGGCGCTGGAAGAGGCGCTTGCGGCCGTTCGCGAAGCGGGAGAGCGTCGGGCGCGGGCGGTGGTTCCGGATTGGGCGTGGGCGGGCGAGTCCAGCTTTGAGGCCGTGGCCGAGAAGTTGCTGACGAAGGAAGGGACGGTTCGCAAGAAATTTAAGGATCTGCAGGACTGCGATTTGACCGCTTTGCATGAGGTCCGGCTGTTGCCTCCGGTGGCTTACACGGATGCGCAGTGGTCCTTGATCGTTGCGTTGTTCGATGTCTTGAAGCTAGCGGCGGCGGAACTACGGCTGTTGTTCCAAGAGAGCCGGACGGTGGACTTCATCGAAGTGGCGATGGGCGCAATCGAGGCGCTAGGCGGCGACGACGATCCGACGGCGCTGGCTTACGCCCTCGACTATGGCGTGCAGCACTTGTTGATCGATGAGTTTCAAGATACGTCGGTGACGAAGATGCGGCTACTCAAACGGTTGACGGCGGAATGGACGCCGGGAGATGGGCGCACGGTGTTCGCGGTGGGCGATCCGATGCAGTCGATCTATAGTTTTCAGGAAGCCGAAGTCACGTTGTTCCGGAGGTGCCGCGAGAACGGATTGGGACGGCTGCCGCTCGAGTTCTTGCAACTAACGGCAAACTTCCGCTCGAGTTCGGACATGGTGGCGTGGTTCAACGGAGCGTTCCCGGCGGTGCTGGGAGGGCGCGACGACGATGGTGAAGGCGCGGTCCGTTATACGGCGAGCGAACCGACGCGCGCGCCGGGCGGCGGCGCGGAGTTTCACGCTGTCGCGGGTGAGATGGAAGAGTCGCGGCGTGTGGCGGAGTTGGTGGAAGCAGCGGAGGGAATGGTCGCGATATTGGTCCGCACCAAGGCTGCGGCGAAGGGTGTCGCGCGCGAAATGCGCAGCCGTGGTATCAAATATCAGGCGGTGGAGATCGAGCTACTGGCCGACCGGCCGATTGTGCAGGACTTGCGCGCGTTGACGCGGTATTTGCTGCATCCGGGTGACCGGTTGGCGCGATTGAGCGTTGCGCGCGCACCGTGGTTCGGCAAGCGGTTGGCGGAGTTGCTGGCGGACGATTCGCTGGACGACGAGGTGTTGCGAAGTGCGATTGCGGAGCGTTCAAGACGACCGCTGCGGCAGTGGGTGGAGGAGACTTGGCGCGCGCTGGGCGGGCCGGCGTGTTTGCGGGACGAGGCCGAGCGCGAAGACGCCGAGACGTTCTTTCAATTACTGGAGGGTGCGCCGGAGGATATCGCGCGGCTGGATCGCGAGCTGAGCAAGTTGTTCGCGGCCGCGGATCCGAAGTCGGATGGGCGTGTTCAGATTCTGACGATGCACAAGGCGAAGGGGTTGGAGTTCGACACCGTGATTCTGGCGGGATTGGCGCGGCCGCAAAAGAATATGGAGACGTCGTTGTTGCGATGGCGGGAGACGGTGGGCGGGGAGGATTTGATTGTCGGTTCGCTGCGCGAGTTGGGCGGCGACGAGGATCTGATCTACAAGTACCTTGGCCGGCTGCGGGCGGCGCGGGAGAAGCATGAAGGCAACCGGTTGTTGTATGTTGCGGCGACGCGGGCGCGCCGGCATCTGCACATCACAGGTTGGGTTAAGAACGGCCAACCCGAGGCGTCGTCGTTCCTGGCGCGGTTGTGGCATGTAGCGGCCTCGGCATTTGGCGGTCCCGCGCTTCCCGCTGTGGCGCCCGTCGCGCCGGTGGGTGGCGCGGTGCGGCGATTGACTCCATCGTGGCGTCAGATTCCGTTACCGAAGGCGATGGAATGGACCGTCGACGCGCTGCCCGTGGACGACGAGCCGGTGTCATACGACTGGAGCGGCGAGACGCTGCGGTTGATCGGCACGGCGGTTCACGGCGTGATGGAGCGAATGGCCGAGGAGCGCTGGACGATCGGCGATGTCGAACGGTACGAAGGCTCGTTGCGCGCGCGGCTTGTATCGCTTGGCGTGCCGGCGGGAGAGATGAACGCGGCGCTCGATCGAACGATGCGCGCGCTGCGGGGCGCGCTGGCCAGCGAGCGTGGAAAATGGGTGCTGGGCGATCACCACGAGGCGCGGAACGAGTGGGAGCTGTGCGTCGCGGTCAACCGGATCGTGCGGCATTATCAGCTCGACCGGACGTTTGTCGATGCCGATGGCGTGCGATGGATTATCGATTACAAGACGAGTTCGCACGAGGGCGGAGGCTTGGAGAGTTTTCTCGATAATGAGCGCGAGCGGCACCGGCCGCAGTTGGAGCGCTACGCGGAAGTGATGGCGCGGATGGATGCGCGGCCGATTAAGCTGGGCCTTTATTTTCCGCTGCTCGATGGGTGGCGGGAGTGGGGTTGGGAGCGGTCAGTTGCCGGCAAGGTCGGCGCGGACATTGTGTCAAGATAGACCTAGTTTCCATGCTGACTCGCCTGCGCGTATCCGGGTTTAAGAATCTCGTCGATGTCGACGTGAACTTTGGTCCTTTCACCTGTATCGCCGGGGCTAACGGAGCGGGAAAGTCGAATCTGTTGGATGCGATTTTATTTCTTAGCGCATTGGCCGACCGGCCTCTTATCGACGCGGCGCTGTCAGTGCGGGATCAGGGCGCGAAGACGGGAGATATTCGGGGGTTGTTTCATCACTCGGGCGAGAGTTTTGCGGAGGAGATGAGCTTTGAGGCGGAGATGATAGTGCCACCGGAGGGGGTGGACGATCTAGGACGGCCCGCGAAGGCGTCCGCGACGTTCGTAAATTACTCTCTCGGCTTGCGCTACAAACAGGGTGATGGCGCGCACTCGCAAGGCGGTTTGGAGATCGTGCGAGAAGAATTGAAGCACATAACATTTCGCGACGCGGTTCACCACCTGCAATTTGATCACTCCACGCAGTGGCGCAGATCCGTCATTCAAAATACTAGAAGGACTCCAAATTTTATCTCCACGGGTGAAGACGAGTCAGAGCGCTTCATCCACGTTCACCAAGACGGAGGCAGTAGCGGAAAGCCGCAAACCTTGCTTGCCGCTAGACTGCCGCGAACGGTCCTTTCGGCGGCGAATGCCGCGGAGACGCCGACGGCTACTCTCGTAAAAAGGGAGATGCAATCTTGGCGGCTGCTTCAATTGGAACCGTCCTCGCTGCGAGAGCCGGACGGCTTCACGGCAACCCCTCAGTTGACCGCCGACGGCGGACATCTAGCCGCGACTCTTTATCGGTACGCACACAGCCCCGAGGTTGGAGAGGACGAAGACGCGGTGTACGCCGAGGTCGCAAACCGTTTGGCACAGTTGATTGACGACGTTCGGCGAGTGCACGTAGATCGCGATGAGCGGAGGCAATTGCTAACGCTGTACGCGACCGGTCCCGATGGAACCCAACATTCCGCCCGGTCTCTTTCCGACGGTACCTTACGCTTTCTCGCGCTTACGCTGCTTTCGCTTGAAGTCGAGCCACGAGGACTAATCTGTCTTGAGGATCCAGAAAACGGCATTCACCCAGAGCGCATCCCGGCGATGATCAAACTTTTGACCGATCTTTCGACCGATGTAACCGAGAAGCGGCAATACGATAAGACGGAAGGCCTGCGTCAGGTAATTATCAACACGCATTCTCCAGCCGTGGTTCTCCAGGTACCCGATGAAAGTCTGCTGATTGCGGTTTCCCGCACAGTCGATCGGCGGCCAGGCATCACACGAGGCCTTCAGCTCCTCTGTCTTCCCGACACATGGCGGAATACGGGGAATGGACAGCGCGCGGTGCTAAAGGGTCAACTACTCGCTTACTTGAACCCGGTTTCCTTGGTCGAGAACGCTGCATGGTGGACCGATAGCTCAGCGGCAACGCCTTTGAGGAGAAAGAGTCCTCGGCGCGTCGTGGATCGGGAGGACATCGGCCAGTATCAGTTCGTATTTGAAGAGTCCGCACGATGACGATTGCGTTGGCTGGCGATGGGGGATCTGATCGCACGCTCATTCCGATTCTTGTTTGGTCGCTCATGCGGCGGGGCGTCGAATCAGTGAATCCTCACTGGATCGACATGGGCAAAATCCCACTACTGTCCGGCTATAAGTCCGGCAGAATCAGTTGGTTAGAAAATCTGTCTAATTTTTCTGGAGGGTCATTGCAGTGGAAGGCCTGTAAAATGGGGGTTTGCTCGAACAGATTAACGCTGAGC
>VFZW01000087.1 GCA_016871055.1 Acidobacteriota bacterium | reverse complement strand
CAACCAAGTGGAACGCTTCTTCGCACTGATCACCGAGCGCATGATCCGGCGTGGCACCTTCCACAGTGTCCACGAATTGGAAACCGCCATCTACCACTGGCTGGCCGGTTGGAACGGAGCCCCGACCCCCTTCACATGGAAGGCCTCCGCAGACGTTATCCTCGACAAGGTGCGCCGTTGTAAAGAATTATCCAAGACAGGAGACTAGTATAGTCTGGCGCGCTAGCGCCCGAGGGCGGTGGAGAGATAGTCGACGACGGAGTCGATTTGCGAGTCGGCGACGGGGGCGCCGCGGGCGATCATGCCGCGCACCATGGCGTTCCAGTCGTCCTTGCTCAGGCGCTGGCTGGTGACGACTTCGATGGAGTGGCACGTCGCGCCGCAGGATTTGTCGACGAGCGCTTTGACGCCACCGGTTGGCAGGGTCAGCGGCGCGTGGGCACCGACTTTCGGAAGACCCTTGCGCTTTTCGGCAGCGGCTTTGACGGCGAGCGACACCTCTTTCGGCAGCGGTTTGCGCGGGACGTTGGGGAGCGCCCAGGCGACGACCGTGTTGCTCAAACCGCCGCCGAGGAATCCACCGCCGCCGGTGGCCAGCACAACTACGTATTGGCGACCGTCGCGGCCGAGGAATGTCATCGGACTTGTGTTGACGGGCGCTTCTACCTTTTCTTCCCAGAGCATTTTACCCGTGCGGCTTTCGAAGGCTCGCATGTAGGAGTCGTTGGTCGCACCGATGAAAACAACGCCGCCCCCGGTGGCGATGGAGCCGCCGAGATTTAGTGTGCCGGTGTTTTTCACGCCGAGTTTTTCCAGCGATTCGATACGGCCGAGGGGCTTGCGCCACTTGATGTCGCCGGTAGGGAGATCGACGGCGATCAATTCGCCGAAGGGCGGTTTGTTGCAAGGGATTCGCGTCTCGCGATTCCAGAATCGGGCGTAGGTCCCATAGGCGGAAGTCCGCACGTATTCGTTCCCTCGCTTTTCCATGTGGCCCCACTGGCCGACGTGCATCACATTGACGAACAGAAGCTGCTGCGCGGGATCGACCGAGACGCCGCCCCAGTTGCCGCCGCCGAGGGTGCTCGGGAAGAAGAGTACATTGCCTTCGAGCGGGAGCGTTGAATAGGCCGGACCAATCTTCATCTTGTTTGTTTCAAACAATTCCTTGCAGAAGCGTGCGTGCTCCCCGGAGAGGTCGTACAGTTCGTCGATCGAGAACGTATCCTTGCCGATGGGGTGCGGCTTAACTGGAAACGGCTGCGTCTTCGAGGTGACTTCGCCGGGGATGATCGTTTGCGGTACTTCGCGTTCTTCGACGCCATAGACGGGTTCGCCGGTGACGCGATCGAAGACAAAGAGCAGGCCCATCTTGGTAATCTGCGCGACGGCGGGGACGATTTTGCCGTTGCGGCGAATGTCGAAGAGCGCGGGCGGGGCGGCGAGATCGTAGTCCCAGATATCGTGATGGACGAGTTGGCGATGCCACTTTCGCTCGCCGGTTTTGGCGTCGAGGGCAACGAGTGAGTTGCCGTAGAGGTTGTCGCCGACGCGGTCGGCGCCGTAGAAATCGTTGGTCGGGGAACCGATCGGAGCGTACACGATACCGCGTTTCACGTCGACGGTGAAGAAGCCCCAGACGTTGGTGCCGGAGCGGTTTTTCCACGCGCCTTCGGACCAGGTTTCGGCGCCAGGCTCGCCGGGGCGAGGGACGGTGTGGAAGGTCCAGAGCAGCTTGCCGGTGCGCGCGTCCCAGCCGCGGATGTCCCCGTATGCGCCGATTGCCGGCGCGCCTTCGCCGTTGCTGGAACCGGTGACGACGACATCGCCGATGACCGCCGGGGGCGATTGGAGTTGATAGCGTCCGTCCTTTAGGCCGTCGAGCACGCCCTTCTTCAGATCGACTCTGCCTTCATTGCCGAAGCCAGGGGCGGGCTTGCCGGTGGTTGCGTCGATGGCGAGGAGATGGTAGCCGTTGCCGGTGAACAAGCGCGGGTGCATCTGCGAGGCGCCAGGCCAATACGCCAGGCCGCGAATGGCGACGGGCGCGGCGGCGTACTTCCAGAGCAGTTCGCCGGTTTCGGGGACCAGCGCGTAGACGCCGTCGGCGCCGTTGATGTACATGACGCCGTCGATTACCACCGGCACCGCTTCCGAACCTTGCTTGCCGAGACGGAAGACCCAGGCGGGTTTGAGTTGCGCGGCGTTGACAGAGGTGATTTGTTTGAGGGGCGAGTAGCGCATGGCACCCGGATCGTTCCCGAAATTGGGCCAGTTGGTTTGGGCGAGGGCGATCGTCGAGGCGAGGAGGGCGAAGCGAGTCAGCACACAGATACGATATCGCGATCAGAATTCGAAGCGCGTGCCGATTTGCACGATGCGGGCGGCTTCTTGTCCGGTGATGCGGCCGAAATTCGGGTTGGAGAGATCACTGATGGGGCTGCCGAGATTGCGGCGGTTGAAAGCGTTGAAGAAGTCGGCGCGGACTTCGAAGCGGCGCTGTTCGCCGAGGGAGAATCGCCGCATGACGCTTAGATCTTCGCCTTTGGAGCCGAAGGAGCGGATGTTGGGCAGCACGACGCCCAGCGTGCCAAGTGTAAATGGCGCTGGCGCGGCGAAGGCGTCTCGATTGAAGAAGAGATCGCCACGTTCGCCGGAGAGCGCGTTGAGCGGACGGAACTCGGCGTGGCCGCCGCCCGAGCGGATCGGAACGCCGGGGACCTGATTCGGCCGCAGGTGGCCGTTGAAGATCGGCAGGCTGTTGGGCGTGGTGACGCGCAGAACGCCGCCGCTTTCGTAGGAAAGAATTCCGGCGACTATCCAGGCTCGTGTCGCCTGACGGGCAAAGGCTCTGCCTACGCCGCGAAGTTCGTAGGAAAAACTGGCGGTGAAGCGCTGGGGAATATCTACGTTGGTGATCGACTTTTCGGCGCGGCGGTTGTATTGATCCTGCGGGCGAGCGAGGTCGGCATTGGTGAAACTGATGTCGCCGATGGATTTTGTGAAGGCGTAGGAGATGAGAAATTGAAGACCGCGCGAGAGGCGTTTTTCGGCTTTGACGAGGAGCCCGTGGTAGGTGTTGTTGCCGGTCGGGGTGTCGAGAGAAGTAACGGTCTGATATTGGGGAAGCGAGCGCAGGGCTTGCGCGAGCGTACCGCGGAATCCGGCATACGGGAAACGATAGCCGGCGGCGACGACAGCGGCATCGGCAATGTTACGCGTAAGCAGATTGCCGAGGGCGAGCGTGCTAACGGGAAGTTGGTTCACGTTCACCAGCGCGGCGTTGGTGATGCCGTGGGAGAGCGTTCCGACATAACTCGCTTCGACGATCGAACCGGCAATCATGCGCTGCAGGCTGAATTGATATTGGCTTGTGCGGGAGAGACATCCGGAGCCGCCCCGGCGGCGCTCAATCATACTGACGTTTTGATTATTGGCGATGGTTGGATCGATGAACGGCGCAACCTTGATGAGATCGGCGGGCCAACCTTGATCGAGATTGAATGCGGGGGTGAGTCCGCCGTCGAGCGAGCCGACGGTGATGGAAGAGTTGAAGCCCTGTTTGTTATTGTCGGTGCCGATCAGCGGCGAGTAGAACAGCCCGGCGCCGGCGCGGAGAACGGTCTTGCCGTCCAGTTGATAGGCGAAGCCGAGACGCGGGCCGTGGGCGCCGTAGTATTGCTGAATGAAATTATCGAGGCCGCTGCGCCCGGGGCCGCTACCCGCGAAGATGACGGCTCCGTTCCGGCCGGGCGCGCCGGGATTGGGCGTATCGGGGTCCATGATGCTGAGGCGGCGATGCACTTCGCCAAAGGGCGATTGCGTTTCCCAGCGATAGCCGTAATTGATGGTCAGGCGGCGCGTGGCTTTCCAGTCGTCCTGTGCGAACAGGCCGAAGTAGCGCGAACGGTCGCCGGTGGGCGCGTTGAGCTCCATGTTGGCGTTGTTGACGAGGCCAAGAAGAAAGCTTGCATACGAATGGCCGGTGCGTGCGACTTGCGGCTGGCTGGTGCCGAATTGGGAGAAGGTGTAGGCGCCCTCGCGGAAGCCGAAGGTTGCCTGGTTAAAACGGTAGACGTCGATGCGGCCGCCGAATTTGAAGTTGTGTTTGCCTTTCGTCCAAGCGACGGTTTCGAGGAGATTCGAGTTGGTGGAAGCGATATCGCGATCGGCGCCGTAACCGAAGCCGGCGAAGCCTTGACCGCCGAAGCGCACGCCAGGGAAGCCGCTTTCAAACGCTCCGGGGACTTTGATGCCAGCGTCACCGGACTCGCGCAAGAGTGCGGTATAGCGGGTGCCGCCGATCTGAAACCGGCTGACGAGATTGGGCCGGACGATCCAGTCGTAGCCGACTGCGACGTTTTTCGGATACACCGATTGGACGATTAGATCGGAGAGCGGAATGACGATTCCATTCGAGTTGACGCGGTCTTCGATGCGGTCGCGGAAACTGGCGTTAACGCGGTGGCGATCGGTGAAGGAGTGATCGACCTTGATGAAGTAGCCGTTCATGTTGAGCAGGCTGGGTAACGCGCCGAGGAAGTTGTTGGCGATGCCGGGCGAATTGGGTAGTGGCATGACGGATTGCAATCTGCCAGCGAGCGGGGATATGCGGCTGGTTGGAATTGTGCGGTTGGGGAACGCTTGGCGGAGACCGGCGGCAGTGGCGGTGAGGGGATCGAAGATTGTTTCGGCGGCTTCGTTGAAATCGCCGCGGCGCATGGCGGCGGTTGCAAGCGCAGTGGTTCGCCCCGCGGTGGCGTTGATGCGGCGGAAGCCGGTGTAGTTGCCGAAGACAAAAGTACGATTCTTACGGATGGGGCCGCCGATGGTTCCGCTGTACTCGCCCTGGCGAGTGATGTCGGCATTTACCGCGTTGTAGCGGCGTGCGTCGAGGATGTTGTTGCGAAGCAGGAAAACGACGCCCCCATGCCAGGAATTTGTGCCGGAACGCGACGCCATCAGGACGGCGCCACCGGCGGTGCGTCCGTATTCGGCGGGAGGAACGGCGGCTTCAACGCGGAACTCGGAGACCGTTTCGAGCGCGGGCGCGGCGGGTCCGGCGACGTTCTGTCCAGCGTTGTAGGAGAATGGAATTCCATCGAGAAACACTTCGTTGGAATAGGTGCGGCTGCCGGCGATGCGAATGCCGTCGCCCGCACCGCTGCCGCCGACAGCGCCGGGCGTGAGGCGGGAGAACTGGAACGGATTGCGAATCGACCCGGTCAATTGAAACGGGAGCGTGGAAACCATTTCGCGGGAGACCTGCGTGCCGACGACAGAGGTTTCGCGATCAAGCTGAATGGCTTGATCAGACACGGTGACACTTTCCTGGGTTGTTCCGATTTCGAGAGAGGCGTCGACGCGGACGGTCTGCGCGGTTTCGAGAACGATGCCGGTGCGAAGGTACTTCTTAAAGCCGCCCGCGCTGATCGACAATTCGTACACGCCGATGGCTGCCGAGGGAAATCGATAGATGCCAGAGTCGTTGGTCGTTGTGCGCGAAACTAGACCGGTATCGGCCAAAGAAAGAACGACTTCGGCCTTCGGAACGGCCGCGCCACTAGCGTCGGTGACAACGCCGGTGACGCTACCGTTGAGGCCTTGCGCCCGCACCAGCAACGCTGCGAAAACAAAGAGAATAACTTGGCCCATGGTGACGATGATATTATCAAATTCACATTGAGAACAGATGCGTGAAATAGATGAAGTACGGCGAACGGTTCGGCGTGATGCGATGGAAGTACGACCCGTTGGAATACGCGCCGAAGCCGCCGCCGATAGTCATGAACTTCGCGTAGTTCCAGAGCAGGAAGCTGTCGGCTTCGTGGCCGGCCCAGCGTTTGTTTTTTCCGGAGGGGTCGCGGACAATGAGGCGATTGGGAATACTGAAGACGCCGACGCGGGGATCGACGAGCCAGTTGGCGTTGTACATGAAATTCCAGGCCACGGCCTTATGCGGCCGCCAGGTGCCGAAGTAGCGTACGTTGTGCAAATTGCGCCAGCCGAAGAGATCTTCGTGGCCGAGTTTGTCGTGCGCGGCGGGGTAGATCTGATCGAAGCCCGAGGACGCAAACTTATATTCCATGGCGTTGTCGATGTTGCCGACCTTTCGACTGAAGGTGACGACCTGAGCTCCTTCGGGCGACCAGATGTGGTTGCGGCGTACCCGCTGCCAAACCGGCTCAAGCGTGAGCTTCCACTTGCCCATCGGCTGCATGATGCGGCCGCCGGCGACAAAGCTGTCGAGCAGGCCGGGTTGTTGATGCTTCAGCGCGTAGACTTCGAATTTCTTGCCGATGAAGTTGTAAGTACCGAAGATGTGTTCGTTCCAGGTTGGACGATTGAAACGATAGATTCGAATCTGTGTGGGTGAGGCGTAGAGAATTTCGTACGTGTTGGATTTAGTGCGCCATTGGAGGCGAGCCATGTCATACGTCCGCGTGAGATTGGCCCATTGCGGCGAGCCGATCAAACGGGTGTCGCTGTAGCTCAGGGGTGTTCGGCCGAAGCGCGCGGCGAAGCCGGTCTTCTTACGCGGGAATAGATCGATGTAGGCCTCGTAGAGATCGGCGCCGTCGCGCATGGTGTTGGGCGCGTTGTGGCCGAAGAGCGGGGCGCGGGTGTCCTGGCCGACGACGCGGATATCGACGTCGGGCGTTGGCTTGTAGACGAAGCCGAGGCGCTGGCGCTGCAGCGCGACTTCGTAATCGGCGGAGTCGCCGAAGCTGACATTCTGGCGCGTTTCGATTCGGACGCGCGATTCGCCGATTAGGGTGAGCTTGCCGTCGAAGAGAACGTTGGGATCAGCGGCGGCAAGCGCGAGCGGGATGAAAAACAGCGGGCGCAGGTTAGTTCTGCTCCAGCGGCTTCACTGGATCGATGAAGGGCCAGGTGATGGCGCCGACGACGTAAACGGCGGCCATGATGGCGAGGACCCGGTTCCAATCGTTGGCGGTATAAAGCAACACATAGGGCGCGACGATTGGCGCGACCAGCCCGGCGAAATTGCCCATCATGTTCATTGAACCGGAAAGCGTACCGGCGTACTTGCCGCCGACGTCCATGCACGCACCCCAAGCGTTTGGCATGACGAGGTCGTTGCAGAAACTGGCGAGGCCCATGACGATCATTGCCAGCAGCGGAGTCGGCATCAGCGTCACCGAAAACATCATCGTGGCCGCGCCTGCAAACCCGACTGTGGCCATCATCCGGCGAGCTTTCTTGGTGCTCTGCAAGCGTTCACCGATGCGGGGAGAAAGCCAGCCCGAGAACATCGCTCCGATGCCGCCGAAAAACAGCGGGAAGATGCCGAGGTAGCTGGCCTGCTCGCCGGTGACCTTCCAGTGTTCCTGGAGATACGTCGGCAGCCAGGTGATGAAGAAGTACCACGGATAGGACAGAGCGAAGTATTGCAGCCAGAGTCCCCACACGCTGCCGCTTGCCAGGAGTTGACCCCAAGGCACATCGCCGTGGCTGTCGGCTTTCTGCGCGGACGCTTCAATAATGGCGAGTTCGGCCTTGTTGACATCCGGGTGGTCGCCGGGGCTGTCGCGATACCAGCGGTAGAACAGAATCGCCCAAACAACGCCGATGGCGCCGAACACCACGAACGCGGACCGCCAATTCATGATCGAGAACACGGCGATGACCAGAGGGCCGGTAAATGCTCCGCCCCACCGGGCCGACAGCCAGGTGACGCCTTGGGCGCGGACCTGCTCGGCCTTCGGGAGCCACGTCGTAAACGCCTTGGTGAGGTTCGGGAAGCAGCCCGCTTCGCCAGCGCCGAACAGCGCTCTGGCGACGACCATCGACCAGAAATTCCACATCCAACCCGTGGCGGCGGTGAAGAAACTCCACCAAACGACGATGCGCATGAGCACCTTGCGGGCGCCCATCCAATCGCCCATCCAACCGCCCGGTATTTCGAAGAGCGCGTAGGCGAATGCGAAGGAAGAAAAGATCCAGCCCATCTGGGTCTTGTCGAAGCCGAGGTCCTTGGAGATGAACGGCGCCGCGGTAGAGATGGCGACGCGATCGATGTAGGAGAGAACGGCGAGTGTAACGGCGAAGATAATTACTTTGTGACGAGTTCCGGTCGGCTTCAAGCGCGACCTCCTTGTTTACGAGATTCGGTGCGGAGCCAGTTCGCGCTCCATCCAGTCGAGATACGCCGGCAATCCGTCGACGACGGGTATGGCGATGGCCTCGGGCACTTCAAAGCTATGCATCGCCGCCAGACGCTGCTGCAAGTTGGCAAACAGATCCCGGCGGCTCTTGATGACCAGCATAGTTTCCTGGCCGTTTTCGATTTTTCCTTGCCAATGGTAGACGCTGCGGACAAGGTCGATGATGTTTACGCAAGCGGCCAAACGCTCTTCCACCAGCCCCTGGGCAATGCGATCGGCCTCTTCGCGCGAAGAGCAGTTGGAGAGAACCACGATCTTGTCCGTCATTTTTTTGAGAGGGGCTTGGATTTTGGAGCAAAAGAGGATTATAAACAATGTAGGGCACTTCGTTGCGGAAGAATCACGTGAAGATCAAATGGCGCAGGCTGGCGGTGGTCGCCGGGCTGAGCGTGTTGTGTGTCTACACGCTGTTCGCGCTGCAAGGTCAACACGGCGTGCGGGCGCTTGGCGTGAAGTGGGATCAGATCCAGGAGATGCACTCCAAGCAGGCGACGCTGACGAAGACGATCGCCGAGAAGCGCAGCCGCGTGGCGTCGCTTGAGCGGGGCCAGGACGTCGAGATGGAAATGCGGCGGTTCGGCCGGACGATGCCGGGCGAGATCGAGTACAAAGTCACTGAGCCGAACGTGCAGTCGCCGGCGGAAGATTACCGCTAGAGTTCCCGCAACCCGAGTTCTTCGTCGTGGACATAACGCCGCTCGCGTAGCGTTTCGCCCAATGGGTAGAGCGGCATGAAGTGCATAGAACCCGCGAAGTGGAAGAAGTAGGCTTTGGCGGCGCTGACGCGGAGGCAGTCCTTAATGCGGCCATCGGGATCGGAGAGATCGAGGTTGTTGAGCAAGAACGGGTAGTACTCGCGAAGGTCGTTGCCCCAGGTTTTGTTGAAGCGGCTATCGAGCCAGTGGGCGCGGCCGGAGTCGATGATGTGCCACGATAGCGGGCGGTTTTCGTAGTGCCAGCGCGGACTGCCCTTGTCTTCGTAGGCGTCGTAGACGTGTTGAAACAAGGCGGCATCGTTGCGAGGTTCGATGACGAGCACGCCGGTGTTGATGACAATCGGGAAGTCGCTCGGCATGCCTCACTCGCTGTGAAACTTCGGGTGCATGATGGCGCGGCGGGCGGCGGTCATCACGACCGGTTCGGAGACGGTCGACACCGCGCCGATTTTGCCTGACGGAACGTGATCGAAAACGTTCGGCGCGTTGGCGTTGTTGACGACGATATCGCAGTCGAGCCAGACGAGCCGGTCGTATTGGCGCGCCCAATCGAGATTCGGGATGAGAAGTTTCTGCCATGCGGGCGAGCGGCGCTGGGCGCGTTCGGAGGTATCGAGCGGCTGGTCGAGCGGGATGAGATCGAAGCCGAAGCGGCCGGCATATTCGCGCCAGGAGGGCTCGGCGTATTGCTTCCAGGTGTTGTGGTGCCAGTCGCCGATGGCGAGCGTGACGATGGCTGATTTCGACATAAGCTAACCTACCTTCGTTTCTAGTTCGGCCCAGCGGGCGTAGAGTGCGTCGACGGCTTGCTGCGCTTGGTCGAGCGCCTTGGATGCGCCGGCGACGAGTTGCGGATCGGTAAAGACAGTTGGGTCGTCCATCGATTGCCTGGCCGCTTCGAGCGTGACCTCGGCTTCGAAGATTTTTTCTTCCATCGAGTCCCACTCGCGCTGTTCCATGTAGGACAACTTCTTTTTGGCGGCGACGGCGGAGGCCGGCGCGGGCGATGCGAGTTTGGGAGTGACGGCGGCTACGGGCTTGCGCTGCGCGCGCTCTTCTTCCCACTGCGCGTATTCGGCGAAGACGCCCCATCGGCCGTCGCCTTCGAGGGCCAGGACAGTCGTCGCGACGCGATCGAGCAAGTAGCGATCGTGGGTGACGAGGACGAGGGCGCCGGGGAATTCGATGAGATTTTCTTCGAGGACTTCAAGGGTGGGGATGTCGAGGTCGTTGGTCGGCTCGTCGAGAAAAAGAACGTCGGCGGGCTGGAGCATGAGGTTGGCGAGGAGCACGCGGGCGCGCTCGCCGCCGGAGAGTTGGCGAATAGGCTGGACGAGTTGTTCAGCCGTGAAAAGAAACCGGCGTGCCCATCCGGCGACGTGGATGGTTTGATCGCGATAGATGACCGAGTCGCCGTCGGGGCAGAGCGCTTGTTTGAGCGTGGCGTTTTCATCCGGTAGACGGCGGTTCTGATCGAGCATGACGACGCGGAGATAATCGGCTTGGCGCACTTCGCCTTGCGAGGGCTTGTCGATGCCGGCGAGAATGCGAAGCAGCGTGGACTTACCGGAGCCGTTGCCGCCGACAAGGCCGACACGCATGCCGGCGGTGAGCGTGATGTCGAGGCCTTCGAACAGCGTCTTGCCTCCGGGCGCGGCGGCGAGGCGTTCGCCCTGGATGAGGCGTTTGGTTTTGCGATCGGAGACGTTGAGCGAGATCGACGCGGCCGAGGTGCGGTTGCGCTCAGTGACATCGGCGAGTTCGTCCATCAGCCGGTGCGCTTCGTCGATGCGGGCTTTCGATTTCGTGGTGCGCGCTTTCGGGCCGCGGCGCAGCCATTCGATTTCGCGACGGACGACTGCGGCGAGCGAGTCCTGCAGCTTTTGCCGCGCGATCAGGAACTCCTGGCGGCGTTCGAGGAACTTGGAGTAGTTGCCCTCGGTGGCGAAGATGCCGTCGGGGTAGGCCTTGGAAATTTCGGCCATGTGCGTGGTGACGCGTTCGAGGAAATAGCGATCGTGGCTGATGCAAAGCGCGGTCATGGAGGAGGACGAGAGCACTTGTTCGAGCCACAGAATGCCGTCGATGTCGAGGTGGTTCGTCGGCTCATCGAGGAGCAGAACGGCGGGCTCGCGGACGAGCGCGGCGACGATGGCGAGGCGTTTGCGCCAGCCGCCGGAGAGAGTAGCGGCCCCGGCGTCGAGATCGCGAAAGCCGGCGCGAGAGGCTTCGACTTCGGCGCGCAGAGGATCGTCGATGTGTTCCATCAAGACTTGCCGCACGGTGATGCCATCGGGATAGAAGGAGTCCTGGCCGACATAGGCCGCCAGTGAGCCCTTACGGATAGCGCGCACGCCGTCGTCCGGCGTTTCGAGGCCCGCGAAGATACGCATGAGCGTGGACTTGCCGCTGCCGTTGGGCCCGGTCAAACCGTAGCGCTGCCCATCGTGCAAGGCGAGGGTGAGGTTCTGAAAAAGCGGCGCGATTCCAAACTGTTTGCCGACCGCGGAGCAACTCAATACAACTGCCATCGTTCTACCCAGTATGCTTGATCATGATGACGGGTCTCATTTTGCTCGCGGCGGCGTTTGTTTCGACGGGGGCCGAACTTTGTTGTTTCGAAGGACGGCATCGATCGGGCGAGATTGTGTTTCCCGACCTGGGGCACAAGTATGTGTTGCGCGATGGCGGCGAATGGCGAGTGAACAACGAGATTTTTCTACGCGACGCGCTGAAGGGGCGTAGCGGATTCGAAGTGAGGATTTTTTCGCCGCCCGAAGCGGTGTATCCTACGGGATCGATCCATGGACAGACGCGCGCCGGCGTTCCGGAATCGGAGCGCGTGGGGTTGCGGGTTCATTTGGAGAACTAGGGAGATCAAGCAATGAAAACTGGCGTCACGGTGATGCCCGAGTATTTTCAGAATGAAGGCGTGGATGGGGTCGTCGAACGGCTGGCGGCGGCGAAGGTGGACATGATCGCGACATCGCCGTATGTGATGGAGCCGTCGAACGAAAAGGACGGCGGGCGCGAACCACCAGTCGACGCTGGCGCGGGATCGGTGCGGCTGCTCGATCGCACGTTGTGGGGCAAGCGCGAGTTGTTTGTGAAGACGGCGCCGAGTTTCGATTCGGACAAGAAACTGTACAACGGACTGCGTTATCAGCCGGCCGCGCCGAACGGGCTGACGTTTCGCGAAGGCGGCGTGATCAAGGCGTTTCTGCGCGCGGCGCAGGCGAGGCATATCCAAACGTACTTGCAGGTGCAGGCGGCGATTCCGCCGGGTTATCGGGTGCAATTCGGCGGACCGCTCGACGACGACAAGCCGCGGCTGCCCGATGGCCGCGTGCCACCGAAACGGCTGGCGAATAATGGGTCGCTGGCGAGTCCGCACATCATCGATTACACCGTTGCGCTGACGCGCGATTTGGTGAAGACGTACCCCGACATCGACGGCATTCGCTTCGACTGGCCGGAGTATCCGCCGTATTTTCTGGACGACGTTTTTCTCGACTTCAATCCGCATTGCGCGCAGGCGGCCACGCGCATGGGCTTCGACTTCGGCAAGATGCAGCGCGCGGCGTTGGATCTCTATCAACTCGTGCACGGCGGGCTGACGAATCGGCTGCTGGAACGCATGGTGGATCTCGACGGCGGGCGGCAGACGATATTGTCGAGTTTGATCGACAACCCCGCGCTGCTGGATTGGCTGCGCTTCAAAGGCGCGCTGGTTTCGGAGTTGGCGCAGCGGCTGCGCGATGCGATTCCAGGGCGGATCGCGCTGACGTTTGGCGTCTTCCCTCCCCCGTTCGGCACGGTGAGCGGAATGCAGTATTCGGCGCTGGCGCGGTATGCGAGCGCGCTGCATGTGAAGCTCTACACGATGCACTGGCCGGTGATATTCCGGTTCTACGCGGACTCGATCGTGAAGGCGAATCCGGGGTTGAACGAGGAGTTGTTATGCCGTTTTCTGGCGCAACTCCTGGAGATCCAAGACCCGCCGTATGCGGCGCGCGTGAGCGACTATCGTTATCCCGAACCCGACGAGGCGCACCCGGTTGGACGCGACGCGCAGATGCGAAAGATTCGCGATGCGCAGCGGGCGGCGGGATCGACGCCGGTGTTCGCGTTCGTGCATGGATACGGGCCGGTCAGCGATTTCAAGCGGCGACTGGAGATTGGCCGCGCGGCCTCGCAACAAGGTGTATGGATCAACCGGTACGGCTACCTGCGCAACGAAAAAATCGCGCTGTTGAAGCCTACCGAATGACGGCTTGCTTCTTCACCCAGCGCACGAAGACGTCGCGCATCATGTCGGGCGTGTTTTCGAACAGGATGCCTTCGAGGCCGAGGCCGGCCCGCGATTCGGCGTTGTTGACGAGGTAATCGGAAGTCGTAATGACGTAGGTCTTCTCGGGGTCGACAGCTTCGCCTTCCTTGATAAATTTGGCGAGCTGCGATCCTTTGGCGCGCGCGGTCATCATGCGGTTATCGAACGGCGAGATGTTCCAGATGTGGCGGACGAGAACATCGCCTTTGTTGAGTTGATCGCGCACGCCGCCGCGATTCATGACGGCGAAATCGGCTTTCAACTCTTCGCGGAAGGCCTGCTCCATGAGCGCGACGAGCCCGTCGCGGCTGACGGTGCGTTCGGCGGTGCCGATCTTGATGTCCATCTGCGCGCTGACTCACTTCTCCCATTTGTCGACGAGTTTGGCGACGGCGGGATCGGGCGCGATTTTGGTTGCGTCGATGGGCAGCTTGATCCATTTCGCGGTTGTGACCCTTCCTTCGGGCATTTTGATTTCGAGATCGAGGCGGCCGATTTCGCGGCCATAACCGCCGACACCAACAACGACGCGGTCGTCGATGCGTTCCAGTTCCTTGCGACCGCTGTGATTGTGACCTTCGATCACGATGTCGACATCGGGCGATTTGCGCAACACTTCCGAGCCTTCGGTTTGAAGGATGTGGCCGAGCAGGACGATCACGTCGACCTTTCCTTTCAACTCGGCGGCGATGCGATTGGCGGTTTCGGCGACGGGTTGCGCTTTCCATGGTCCGGCGGTGACGCTGGTGAGAAAGCCGCTGACGAGATTGGCCATGGCCGCGCCGATGACGGCCACGCGGATGCCGTTCACTTTCTTGATGACGTACGGGCGATCGGCGATGATGCCGCCGGCATCGTTGACGACGTTGGCGGAGACGATGGGGAAATTCGCTTTCTTGCGGTACTCGGGAATGAGACTCCAGCCGTAGTCGAATTCGTGATTGCCGAGCGTGGAGACGTCGAACTTGAGCTTGTTGGCGACTTCGTAGACGGGCGTGCCTTTGAACATGGTGGAAACGGGCGAGCCTTGCACGAGATCGCCGGCGTTCAGCACAAGGCAGTGTTTGCAGTCCTTCCGCTGCTGGTTGATTACGGTGGCGATGTAGGCGAAGCCGCCTTGTTTTCTGTCGTCGGGCAGGAGGCGGGCGTGGAGATCGTTGGTGTGGATGATGGTGAGCTTGCGGAGATCCTGCGCGTGCGCGGCGATCGCGGCGAGTATGAGAAGGAGCCTCATGCTTTCGATGGTACGGCAGTTCTTGGAGCGAGCGGCGCAGCAGAGGTTCTGGTGGATTTCCGGGCCAGGTCTTCGACGGCAGGTAAGTTCCGGATGGCGCGAATCCAGGCAGCAAACCGGGCGGAGCGGCCCCGCTTCGACTTAACGCTCGTACAGAGCCGCGCCGGCGGTAAACCCGGCCACGTCCGCCGCCGTTTTGCCAGGGAAGGCTTCCATTCTCAGACGGCGCTCGCCAACCAGTTCGACCAACAGGACGCCTTGCACATTGCCGTCCTGAATGTTGTAGACCAAGTTCGTTGAGCTGCGGCCCTGCAAGCTCAGGCCGACGGTTGTCAATTCGTATTTGACCATTCCGGAAGCAATGGATACGGTCGAGGGGTCAGGCGTATTGCCCTTCGCCCAAAACTGGCGTGATCTGCCTTGGTAATCGCCCAACGAAATCGTGAAGTACGTGGGGTCGAGGTAGTGTGGGGCGATGGAGAAGTGACCGGCCCAGGAGCGCTGTGGATCCGAGCCAGCATAGCCGTTCGTGCCGACACGGAACCAGTTTCCGACCAGGCGGCCGTCCAAGTCGTAGTCAATCTTGCCGCCGCGGGGAACTGCCTTCCGCGGGTTGAGCTCCATCAGTTGCACGCGCAGCGGTTCGGCAAAGTAGTCGAGTGGGTCTACTGTATGGACTTTCCACGGCTCGCGAATGTAGGTATCGGGCACAAGGAAACCGGGCAGGATGATCTGGGTATTTACAGTGCCGATGTCCAGCGTCTGAGCGCCGATGCGCCCGATGGTCTGGCCCGCTTCAACGGGGATACGCACGGGCCTGCTCCAGGGGCCGTTGGCGGGGGGCTCGGGCGAGATGCGGGCCAGGAGGGCCGGATCGAGCGACGTGATCAGGTCGAGGTAGGTCCAGAACGTGCAGGAGTGCTCGATCACCAAGCGATACTCGTCCGTGGGACTGGAGGGCGTGTTATCTCCGACGAAGCTGGCCCGGTGCTGGATGTTCACGATGGTCCCGGCAGCGGGTGCGCGAACGGGATAGGCATTGCGACCGAGCGAGTAATCTTTCGGCGAGAGGTACTGGTGATCGATCGGAGTCACGTGAGCATCGGTAACCAGTCCGAGAGGCAGGACGACGGAGATGTCGCGGGCGGCCATCGGGATCTCCGTATAGAGCACCGGACCTTCGCCGGTGCAGCGGCCTTGGCTCCACTGCTGGCGCAACTGGTCGGCGGAACGAGTGGAGGCGACCCGCAGCTTGGATGGTTTGCTCTCGGCACCGCCGACGGACACCGAAACGGCGTGCTCGCCTGGGGCTAGCGGCGGCACGCGCAGGTTCCACTGCGCCACGCCGATGGCCCCTTGCGTCGCCCCCGCGTAGACAACGGGGGCGTCGCGCCCTCCGATCTGAGCAGATGGCGCCTGCGTTGCGACTCCGATGCCCGTGCCATAAACGGCGACGGCTCCGCCCGGCATGACTTCGAAAGGCCAGGCAAGGTCGCGGTCGAAGCGGAAGAGAGCGGGGGCGGCTTCGCGAACATTGATTTCGGCGGACTGCCCGCCGGAGTTGATAACGACGCGACCGGGCGCCACGTCGGTGGGAAGGTAAGCGTTGATCTGCGACGGGCTAACGAACAGCAGGGGGATGACGCGCCCGTTCACCTTTACGTCGACGCCGCCGAGGGAGGTCGGGAGGGGAAGGGACGTCACGCCGGCGGTGGTGGAGGCGAGGCCGGAGCCGAAGATCGCAATCAGTGACCCGGGCGCGACCGCGGCGTCGTAGTCGGCAGCGTTCACGACCGAAATCGAATCGGCGGCGGAGAGGAGTGACGCGGCCAACACCGAGAAGACCAGCCTCATGATCAAAGAATATCACTCCCTTTCTTCCCCCGCGCCAGCCGGACCTGGTATGCCGGCTCCCCGTTCCGCCCGCCGCGGCGGGGGCGTCGCGAGACCGCACCCGAGCCGTGACGATACGAGGCGCGTACCCGCGGCAAGCGTAATGAAATACCGCCGCATCTCCGGCACGTCACAGCAGAAATTCTGTGAGATCCGGGCTAGCAGCCGGCAGCGTTGTCGGCGAACTGATCTTTACCGCTTGGCGTGGTACTTCAAGTCAGCATGGCGGTATTCGTCGATGAGCGCCAGGGCGTGATTCATTCCTTTGCCGCCCAGTGCGAGGGCCTTCTCGATCATTGGGCGGTCGTCGGGGCCGAGCTTTTCGCCGCGGTGGACCCAGGCGGAACGGACAGGGGCGTCGAGCATGTCGTAGCGATAGATGAACTCGGTCTGGCGGGCGGCTTCGATGAAGTAGCCTGCGTCAAACCATGCGAGCGGATCGGACTTGGCGGATTTGGCGCGCGCCTCCAGTTCGTTCATCAGCTTGATGGCGACGCCGGCGTGGCGCGCCGAGTAGATGGCGGCGCGGCGGAGCGTCTCCATGCGGACGTTGACCGGCGCGGACGCGTTTAGGAGCTTGAGCGTGTCGGCCGAGAGGTTGGCGATTTTGTAGGAGGGATCGGCGCCGTCCCATCCGTTGACGTTGCGCCAAGGAAGCGAGGCGGCGTCACCGATGTCGATACGGTGGCAGACAGCGGGCGGACCCGCCAGGGCAAGTGCAGCAGTGAGGGTGATGAGTGTGAGTGATTTCCACATGGGCTGATTCTGCTCCTCTTTGAGGCGCTACGCGAGTATTTGGCGGCAAGCTTACAGTAAGCTTACCGCGTATCTCGCTGAAATTGTGTGAAAGTCGTATCATGGACCGGGAACTGGTGAAGGCGGCGGTGGAACGGATCGCGGCAAGCGATGGCTTCGCGCAGTCGGAGTGGCTGTGCCGGTTCTTGCGATTTACGGTGGACGCGGCGCTGGATGGGCGCGGTGGAGAGATCAAAGAGTACGTTATCGGCCGCGAGGTGTTCGACCGCGACGACGCCTACGATCCGCGGACCGATCCGATTGTGCGCGTCGAAGCGCGACGGCTGCGGAAGAAGTTGGATGAGTACTATGCGGGTGCGGGCGCGAGCGAGGAGATTCGCGTCTCGTATCCGAAAGGTTCGTATGTGCCGGGACTGGCAGGGCCGCCACCGGTTTCCAGGCGGAAGTACTTGTGGGCCGTGCCGGTGGCGGCCGTCGCGGTTGGAGCTGTGTTCTGGCGTCCGAAGTCAACGCGCGTCGTCGTGTTACCGGCGCGGTGGACGTGGAAAAACGAAGAGTTCACGCAGACGCCGCACGATGTCGATATCGCCGAACGCACGGGCGCGGAGTTGGCGCGGATCGGCGTCGACGTGGTTGCATGGCCGCAGTTGCAGAAATTCGCAAGCGGCACGAATCCGTGGGCGATCGCGCAGGAGATGGGCGCGGCGCACGTGATGTTGATCGCGGTGCGCGTCGGGGCCGATGGCGCGCGTGTCACGGCGTATCAGATCGACGCGGCGACGGACCGGAAGATGAATGTCGCCGACATCGGGAACGCCGCCGTTTCGACGGCGGAGGAGCGAGAGGCGTTGGCGAAACGGCTGGCGGCTGCTTACAAGAGAAACTAGCGGCGTCGTTGGGATTCCCCGAGCCGTTGTAGGTCACCTTTTGCGGGTAGGGGCACAATGGTCGCGTGAAGTCGGGCTTAGCGCCTTGCGCGATGATCTTGTCGGGCGCGGTTCCCTGCTCGACCCAGCGCTCTAGCGCTGCGACGATGTTGCGGTTCGGATCGTGCGGCGCGTTGTTGCCGTTGCCGAAACGATTGGGCCCGTTGCCGCCGCCGCAGTGGCCCATGCCCGGCACCATGAAGAGGCGGAAGAAGTCCTGCACTGGGGTTTTCGCTTGCGCGCGGCCATCGGGATAACGCGCGAGAAACGAGAGCACGTTGTTGTAGTAATCGATGGAGCTGTAGGCGGAAATGGCGCCATCGGCCCAGCCGTGATACATGAGCAGCTTGCCGCCGTTGGCGCGGAAGGAGCGCAGATCGGAGTTGTTGGAGTTGATGTGCACGCCGGCTTTTTGATCGCCGTAGGCGACGTCGTTATCGAACTCCATGGAGAGATAGTTCCAGTGCGGATTCTCATACACCGCCTGGCCGAAAAACGAATTGCCGAACATCATCTGAATCGAATCGGCCGGAGGCTTGCCGAGAATCCAGTTGGCCCATTCGTTGCCGATGGCTTCGGTCGACGGCGGATAGCCGGGATAGATCTGTCTGCCGGTGCGCGGGTTGCGCGGGCCCGCGTAGATTTTCTTGAGCGCTGCCAGTTGGGGCGCGGTGAGGCAGTCGGCGGCATCGCCGTTCTTGCAGAGGAGAACGTCGGGGTTGAACTTGCAGTCGCGCGGGTCTTCGACGAGGCCGTCTTCGACGCCATCGATCTTGTCGCACGCGGCAAGCGCGGCATTTTGAATCACGGGCAACTTCGCATGCGGAATGAAACCGGCGGGATCTTTGCGCAGCGCCTGCGCGTTCCACACGAATCCCGCGAAGTGATGCGACCAATCGTAGGCGGGCGCGCCGGCGACAATGCCGTCAAAGTCTTCCGGATATCGCTGCGCCTCTTGCAGCGCCTCGCGGCCGCCATCGGAACAGCCGACGAAGTAATGTTTGTTGGCGGGCTTGCCGTAGAACGCGTTGATGATCGACTTGGCGTGCACAGCGGTGACGTGCACGGCGCGATGGCCAAAGTCGATCAGCTTTTCCGGATGGCCGATCGCCCAGGCCGCGTCGCCCGCGCCGCGCGGATGGCCGTCGTCGGTACCGGCGGAGGCGTAGCCTTGCTCGGCGGCTGTCTTTAGGAGTCCGCTGGGAACAATTCCGGCCCAGCCGCCGTTGCCGAGTTGGCGATACCGGCCGTTCCAATTCTCGAGCGGCAGTTGGACTTCGAGATTGATTTCGGAGTCCTTGGTTGGGCGAGCGATGGCTTTTACGACGCAGACCTTTCCGGTAACGACGGCGCTGGCCACCGAAGCCCGATTGAGCTTAAGTTGCGCAAGCGATTCGCAGGGCTGCTGGGCGAAAACGAGAGAAGAAGTGAAGAGAAGCAGTCGGATCGGCACACCGCTATCTTAGTCTGAACAACCACCGCCTGAAGGCGGTGGGGTCGATGGGCGACTGAAAGTCGCAGGACGCGGCTGAAGCCGCTCCAGATTCCGGCTTTCGCTGCCCCGTTG
>VFZW01000086.1 GCA_016871055.1 Acidobacteriota bacterium | reverse complement strand
GGCAAAGACGTTGTCGCCACCGCCCTCAAACTCCGGGAGCTCGTCATCATCCCTCAACTGGCTTCCGGCTTCGCCACTTCATGATTTCCTGCCAAGAAATGTCAAAATCTTATTGGATAGATACTAAGTTAGTACCTACCGAAGGGTTTAGTTTCGGGACCGAATCGAGCGGACGGCAAGACGCCGGGCGCGGGCGGAGATCATCCCTGCAACCTGCCCCAACAGTTCCGGTATGTCTTCTGTTTCTATCAAGATAGGGCCGGTCGGTTTCGCGCGTTCCGCATGGTCCTGTTGCCACGTCGACAAGATCGCACTGGCTGGCCGATACTCCATCGTCCGAGCGTGTGCGAGAACGCGAAGACCGGCGTCCTGGGATTCCATATGCAAATCGCTCAATATCAATGCATATTCCCTGGAATCCATCTTGCCAATCGCTTCGGCTGCGGAGGCGGCCGTGTCAACGAAGTACCCGCTCGCCTGCAGCACGGTCTGCAAGGTCAGACGCGACGCCGGGTTGTCGTCCACCAGGAGTACTCGCGCCAAGCCGAGCGTCGGCATGATCGGAAGGGGCAAGCATTTGGCGGCGGCCATCAATAGTCTCCTCCCCTAGTGTAGGGGATCTACTGAAATTTCCAAGTACCAAATTGAGGTGCGTCCTACTTTTGATCGCCAGAGGACGGTGTCGATGTCGACTCAATTTGATCTAAACCATTGATAGGAATAAAGATTCGTCTATTGGGACCCATATCTCAACTTGAAAAATTTTGCACGCGCATACAGCCAAATCGCTTATTTGGTAGTAAGGTGTTGTGCCTATGGTCGTATCCGCGCGCATGGTACCGGGTCGTTCGGTTGATTTACAGCCGCCTCTAAAGCTTGATGGCCACCGTCATGCCATCGCGCAAAGGGATCATACCGGTCAAAAACTCCGGATGCGAGAACTGTCGACGATTGAAGGTATCGACCGCCTGCGTCGTTTCGTCTTGGTCCGGCAATAATATCCTGGCATGCCAAAGGGTATTATCAGTGACAAAAAGCGCGCCTTCGCGCAACTTTGACGGAACCGCTTCCAATACGTCCGGGTAGCCCTCCTTATCGACATCGTTGAAGATGAAGTCGAACTGCCCAGGGGTTGCGGCCAATGCCGACAAAGCGTCTCCGGTGTGAATCGTGATGCGATCGGCAACTCCGGCGCGTTCGAAGTACCCGCGCGCGCGGGATGCGTTAGCGGGATCGCCGTCGGAGTAGTGGATCTCCGCGCCCGGCCCGGCGGCTCTTGCAATCCACAGGGTGGAATAACCGATGGCCGAGCCGAGTTCGAAGATCCGCTTCGCCTTGGAGATCTTCACCAGTTGAGCGATCAGTGTCGCGCAACCGGGGCCGACAATCGGCACCTTGTTGGCAACCGCGTAGGCCTCCATCTCGGCAAGAATCGGATCACGGACGGGCAGAAGATCGGCGATGTACTGTTCGATGGCGGGGTTAACGATCATGCCGCGAAGACCCTTTCGAAAATCTTTTCGACGTTGGTCAACTGGCGCTCCAACGAGAACGATTCGGCGAGTTGCTCCAGCGTCAGGTGTTTGCGCACGTCCGCGTCGTTTTCGATCGCCTCGCGGAAGTTCGATTCCGTTTCCCACGACCGCATGGCGTGGCCCTGCACCAGTTCATACGCCTGCTCCCGCAGCATTCCCGCAGCGGCTAGATCGAGCAGAATCTGCCCCGAGAAAATAAGCCCCTGCGTCAGGTTCAGGTTGCGCAGCATCCGTTCGGGATTCACACGCATGCCGTCGACCAGCCAGAAGGTCTTGGCGAGCAGGTAGTCGGCGAGGATGCACGAATCGGCGAGGATGACGCGTTCGACGCTCGAGTGCGAGATGTCGCGTTCGTGCCACAGCGCGATGTTCTCGTGCGCGGCTTGCACGTTCGACCGCACGACGCGCGCCAGGCCGCAAATCTGTTCGCTGGTGACCGGATTGCGTTTGTGCGGCATGGCGCTTGAACCCTTTTGGCCCGGCGCGAACGGCTCTTCGGCTTCGCGGACTTCGGTGCGCTGCAGGTGGCGGACTTCGAGCGCGATCTTTTCGCACGTCGCCGCGACAAGAGCCAGGGCGTTGATGAGCGCCGCGTGCGAATCCCGGCTGATCACCTGCGAAGCGATATTGGCCGGCTTCAAGCCAAGCTTTCCACAGATCGCGGCTTCGGCCTCAGGACCAATGTGCCCGAAGATGCCGACCGCGCCCGAGATCTTCCCTGCCCGCATGTCTTCAGCGGCGTCGGCTAGGCGCTTCCGGTTGCGCCGCAGTTCGTCGAACCACAAGGCGAGCTTGAGACCGAACGTATACGGCTCAGCGTGAATGCCATGCGTGCGGCCCATCTGGACCGTCATCTTGAACTCGTGCGCGCGGCGTTTGAGCGAGTCGAGGAGCTTGTCGACGCCTTCGAGCAGTAACGCCGCCGACTGCTTCACCTGCAGTGCTTGCGCGGTGTCGACGACGTCGTTCGACGTCATGCCGTAGTGAAACCAACGCGAGGCTTCGGGCTTGCCGGCGGCGGCCATTTTCTCGGCGACCGTGGTGGTAAACGCGATGACGTCGTGCTTCACTTCGCGTTCAATTTCGTTCAGCCGTTCGACGTCGACGGCGGCGTGTGCGCGCAATGCCGCGGCTGCTTCGGCCGGGACGTCGCCGTGTTCGGCGAGCGCTTCGCTGGTGGCCAGCTCGACTTCGAGCCAGCAAACATACTTGTTCTCTTCACTCCAAATTTTGCCCATGGCCGGGCGTGTGTAGCGTGCAATCATCGTGTCTCCCTAGTTTAGTAGGTGAACACGGGCGACTGCCGTCCGGGCTCGGCGATGTGCGCGCGGAGGCGCAGGCCGCGGGACTCGAGCGCCTGCCCCGCCATCTGCTCGACAAGCGACGGGTAGTTGGTGTTCTCGCTGAGATGGCCGAGGATGAGTGTCGACACGGTCGTGTCCATGCCGGTGGTGATGAAGTCGAATGCGGCGTCGTTGGACAGGTGCCCGCGACGGCCCATGATGCGCTGTTTGATCGACCACGGATACGGCCCGGCCTTCAACATTTCAAGGTTGTGATTCGACTCAAAAAGCAGCAGATCGACACCGCGCAGGTGCATCTTCACCGAATCCGGCACGTAGCCCAAGTCCGTTACAACGGCGGCGCGCACGCCTTGCGCCGTGACCGTATACGCGACCGGATCGATGGCATCGTGCGGAATCGTGAAGCTGCCGATCTCCAGATCGCCGATGGCGAAGCCGGTACCTGCTTGGAACGAAATTACTTTCGATGGAACATTGTTCCAGTCGAGCACCGCCGCGGTTTGCTCGGTGCAGAAGATCGGCTTCTTTGTCGCGCGCGAAAGCACCGGCAGCCCAGCGACGTGATCGGAGTGTTCATGCGTCACCAGGATCGCGTCGATTGTTTCGAGTGACTCGCCGATGGCCTGCAAGCGCGTCTGCGTTTCGCGTTTCGACAGGCCGGCGTCGATCAACACGCGCGCGGAATCGGTGCCGATGAATGTGCAGTTACCGGAACTCGACGATGCCAGCACGCAGAACTTGAGAATACGCTTGTCTCCCGATGTTTCAGGATAGCGCGGCGAACCGATTCGCTCTACACTGCGCCGTCAGCGTGGAGATGTCGCGGACCTCTCACTATAAGCCGCCCGTGGAGTGAAGATCATTTCAGCGCCTCGTTGATCTCGATATCGCGTTTCAGCACGTCGGTGAGAAGCTGCGACAGGCCAACGCCGTTGCGTTGGGCCTTGTTCGAGAAATACTCCCAGACACTCCTCTCGATCGAAGCCGGTAGGAAGACGGTGGACTCCGCTGCAATATGATGACGGCCGCGTGTCGCCTTGCTGAAATCGATTTCCGCTGGCATTTCTTGATCGATGGGTTGATTGGTCATTGGTTTTCCATGTAGTGACGAATTTCCGTGGCCGTTGCCCGGCGAGCGGTTATGAGTCGAATTTTGATGAGTCCGGCACTGGCTTCCGTCCAGAGATAGGCTAGCGACATCGGTACTCCATTTCCGGCCAAGCCGATCGATAACCAGCGTTCTTCGGACTCGCTGTGCGTCGTGTCGGCGAGAGTGAGAATTCGGGGATCACTAAAGACCGATGACGCCAACTCGAAAGAGACGCCGTGCTTGCGAAGATTGGCCGCGGCCTTTGCCTCGTCCTATTCGAATTGGAATTGGTGTTCACCCAATCCCAGCGCTCTTCTAACATGCTATACCGCCCGCCGCGTCGATGGCGGCGGGCGAGCCTAACATCTCATGCTGGCGATCCTAGCGTTGGTAGTTCCGTTCGAGTCATTGAGATGGCGCCCAGATGGGCTACGCCTATGGGACGAGAGGCGCGAAATCGGCTGGGCGCTGGCCAAGGATACCCTCGAATCGATCCATCAAATACGAGTCCCTTGGGATCATGCCTCCGTATCGAAGGTCCACGATCAATTCAGTTTCGCCGGTCCAACTGGATAATTCACGGCCATCGGTCACTGCTTGAAGGAAAGCTGCGACGTCGAGGAGACCAAAGAACTCGACCCCATCGACAGCAGCCGCAAGTTCCTCAGGTTTGACGTACTCGAGGGCATGGTAAACGCCACCGCTCATAACAAGCCCCTGCACCCGTAGCAATGAAGCGAGCGCGCGATCTCCTAAACGAGGCGTGGCCCCACCTCGTGACAATGCCGCTCGATTCCAGATTTGATTCGCAATGGTCAAACTTGTGACTTGCCTCTTTCGCGGTCAGACTATCGTACCTACGACGCTCGCGATTGATCGACATGGGCAAAGTGGTTCAACGGCTATCGCGTAAGAGTACGTCGCAAATGATTCGCCACGCAATCCAGCGGACGACCGCTACCGCAGCAACGCATCCCGCACGCGCAAATACCACTCGGCGCCAAGTTCCCCGCGCCACTGCTCGACGGGCACCTCACACCATTTCGACGCCACGGCGTTTTCGGCCAGAATGCCCGCCCGAACGAACGCCGACAATACGAAGTCGCGGCCCTTCTGGCGCGCGAGCGCCACATCCTGCTGGACGTTGCGCTGCTGCAGCAATCGGATATTGGTCTCAGACGGTTTGAATTCGCTCGCGATCGGACGGCAGAGATAGTCGCGCCACGGGCTGATCATCGCCAGATCCGCGCGAGCTTCGGGCGCGGGCAAATTGGAAAATTTCGGCTGAATCGCAGGCACGCGCGTTTCGACAATTCGCGCCTCCATCGGATACAACACCCACCGGTCGCCTATCCACAACTGCAACTCGATCTTGATGCGTTGTACGGGCGCGTTCGCATCGACCCAGAAGTCGGCCCAAAACGTTTGATTCTCAGCCTGCGTGGTCTTGCCTTCGATCGGACCGTTGACCTTCTCCAACCGGTCCGGCACGCCGTTCGGATTGTAGTGCTGGCGATAGAGCGCCACGCGCACGGCGTCGACAGGATTCTGCGCGACTTCGAACTGGTAGTGCGTTTCGGCCGGAATGTTGATCGTGACTATATAGCTGGCGAACGCGTTGCGCGCGAACGCCGGCGAGAGGATTTCGCGCGGCCGCACAACGCGATCGCGCCCAATCACCTGACCGTCGGCGCCGACACGCTGATACTCGCTACGCACGTAGACCTCCTGCGAGAACGCAGTGCACGAAGCCAGCACAAGCAGCGGACGCATACGGCTATAGCCTACGCCAAATCGTACTTCTCAATGTGAACGGTGGGATCGCCGGTCACCATCACCGGGCGTCCGAAGGTGTGCTCCAGCTCTTCCAGATGCTGGTTACGGTGCGACTTCAGCACCTTCGCCACATCGGGATGGACACGCAGCACGACGTTCTTGGAATCGATCGACTTGGCCAGTTTCTGCGCCTCGGCCATGATCTCGCCGATCACGGTCTGCACGCTCTTCACGTAGCCGGCGCCTTCGCAGTAGATGCAAGGCTGACACAAGGTACGTTCGAGCGACTGCTTCACGCGCTTGCGCGTGATCGCGACCAAACCGAAATCGTTGAACTGCAAGATCTTGTACGGCGCGCGATCGACCCGCATCGCTTCTTCGAGCGCCTGCATCACCTTTTGGCGATTCTTGCGCTCGTCCATGTCGATGAAATCGACGACGATGATGCCGCCCAAGTCGCGCAGCCGGATCTGGCGCACGATCTCCTTCACGGCTTCCGTATTCGTCTTGACGATCGTATCTTCCAGGCGGTTCGACTTGCCGACGAACTTACCGGTATTGATATCGATCGCGACCAGCGCTTCGGTCTGGTTGATGACGATGTAGCCGCCGCTCTTCAACCAAACCTTGGGCCGCAGCGCTTTCTCGAGCTCGTTGGAAATTCCGAAGGCGTCGAAGATCGGCACGGCGCGGGTCCACAACTTCACGCGGTTGATCAGCGCGGGCTGGAATCGTTCGACAAACTGCACCGTCGACGCGTAGAGTTCTTCGTTGTCGAGCCAGATCGTTTTGAAGTCCGACGAAACCCGATCGCGAAGGGTACGCTGCACGATGTCCAGATCGTGATGCACAAGCAAAGGCGCGGGGCGCTTCTCGGATTTTGCGCGGATGTCCAGCCACATGTTGTAGAGGAACTGCATGTCCTGCGCGAGTTCGTCTTCGGTGTGGCCTTCGCCGGCGGTCCGGATGATGAAACCACCCGACATTCCTTCGCGGTGCTTTTGCAGAATCTTCTTCAGGCGATGACGTTCTTCGTCGGAAGCGATCTTACGCGACACGCCGTTGTGATCGACCGTTGGCATGTAGACGCAGTAGCGCCCGGGCAGCGCAATGTGGCTGGTGATGCGGGCGCCCTTTTGGCCGATCGGCTCTTTTGCGATCTGGACCAGGATTTCCTGGCCGGCCTTCAACAGGTCGCTGATTAGCGGCATCGGAGGACGATCGCCGCGATCGGCGCTACGATGCCGCCGGTCCCCACGGTCTCCTCGATCGCCACGTTCGCCACGTTCACCGCGTTCACCGCGTTCACGCCGCTCGCCGCGAGACTCGCGCGGTTGCTGTTCTTGCACGGGCGCGTCAGCCGCAGCTTCGGCTGGGGCTTCGTCGACGGTATCGACCGAACCCGCTTCGCCGCGATTCTCCTGGCCCGGCCGGTCGTCACGCTCACCACGCCCGCGACGGCGGCGGCCACGGCGGCCGCGATGGAAACGCGAACCGCGATCCCGATCACGCAACGCGGCGGTCAGCGAATGCGGCTGACGGGCGGGCTCGGGACCGTCGTCGGCATCGCCCGCGGGCGCAGCGGCTTCTCCGCTCTCGCCCTCGGCCGCCAGCAACTCCTCGGCGGCTTCTTGCGCGGCATCGGCTTCGTCCATTTCTTCTTCGGTTTCAGCCAGCAACTCCTCGCGCGCTTCTTCAAGTTCGTCGACATCTTCCAGTTCCTCGGGATCGACCTCTTCGGGAACGACATCAAGAAACGGAGGCGGTTCGACGACTGGCGGAGGCTCGATAGCGGCGGCGGGCTCGGGTTCGAGGGCGGCTTCGACAACCGGCTCGGGCGCTGCCTCAGGCGCGGTTTCAACGACAACCGGCGCCGGTTCAACGGCAACCGGTTCCGGTTCGGGTTCAGGGACCGCTACGGGAACGGCCTCGACGTGCCGTGGCCTACGGTATTTCGCCAGCGACTCGCCCGGCAGTATAAACGGCTCCTGGTCGCCGGCGGCAGGCGCGTCCGCTTCGACAGCGGGCGAGTCTTCTTCGACGTACTCATGGGCCGAGGCGGGTGCGGCGGACTCGCTGGCGTACTTGGATTCGGGCAATCCGCCACGATCCCGATAACGGCCCCGACGGCCTCGGCGGCCTCGGCGGTCGCGATCGCGGCCACGGCCACGTTCGCGCTCGGGGAAAGGCTTCACTTCGCCAGCACCGGCGCCCGCGGCGGCAACGGCTTCGCCCTGCGGCTCGACAATCGGAGGAGGCTCGACGACGCCGGCTTCGGCTTCGGCCAAAGTCACTTCCGATGGCGAAGCGGTTTCGCGATCGCGGTCGCGATCACGCTCGCGGCGGCGCGGCCTTTCGTCCTGCACCTTATCGAGGTCCTCGTGATTATCGTCGAAGAAGTCCGAGACGTAGAGGAACGTATCGCGTTCCAAACCAAGGTCGACGAAAGCCGATTGCATGCCCGGAAGCACGCGTGTCACGCGTCCTTTGTGAATGCTGCCGGCGAGTGAGTACTCGTTGGCGCGCTGGAAATAAATCTCTACGAGGCTATCATCTTCAAGAATCGCCACCTTTGTCTCGTGGCGGTTGGAAGAAATGACGAGTTCCTTGCTCATCGCATGCTCTCCTTATGGAGCAGGCGGCGCTTGGCGAAAAACCGGTACGCAATGGCGGACACCCGCCGTTTCGGAACCCTCGGGTTCTTGAATTGGGCCGAGTCTCACAATAAGACGATAGGCGCTGCAACGAATGTCCTGACTGTTGGAGGGTTCGCGCGCTGGGGGAAATCGCGGAATCCGCCTCGAAAATCTTGTTTTTGTTGTGTACCGGGGCCTGGCGGGCCGCCGCTTGGGTGTTGTTGCTGTGACTGGCCACGCTGCGCGACGCAGCGCCGGCGCGCGTCAAGATATCGGAAATTTTTAGCCTAACCGGGGTTCTCGCGAAACAAACCACCGCCGGGAGCCTTCGGCCTCAAGCCGGATCAGCCCATCAAGCTATCCCCACTATACACTAGTGAGAAGTGCGCCCTATTGCCCTTGTTCTCCTGCTGCCGCTGCTGGCACAGGCCCCGACCTTGATCCAAGGTGAAATTCAGGACACAACCGGCAGCGCGATTCCAGGCGCGACCGTGACCGCGGCGAACCCGGAAACCGGCCAGCGGCGCGCGGCGCAGTCGAACGTAGCGGGACAGTTCACGCTCAACAATCTGCCCATCGGTACATGGACGCTGACAGTTGCCGCCAAGGGATTCGGGGAGTTCAAGTCCGAGCCGTTTCTACTTTCGGTCGGCCAATCGATCACTCGGCGTTTCGTCTTGCAGCCGGCCGATGTCGTCGAAAAGCTGGAGGTGAACGAGACGATCGACGGCGTCGACGCGGCGGCGGCGAATGCGTCGGTGGCGCTGGGATACGAACGAATTGAGGAAGCTCCGGCGCGAAGCCGTAACTATTTGAACTTCGTTTTGTCGGCGCCGTCGGTGGCGCCGTCGGCGGGCGGATCGTCGCAGCGGACGATGACCGGCACGCGCTCGGTCGCGCCCGACACCGGTTTCACGTTCGCCGGCATCCGGCCGCGCAACAACAGTATTCAAATCGACGGCATGGACAACCGCGATGAGATGACGGGCGGCAATCGCGTGGCCGTGGGCCTGGAGATGATTCAAGAGTTTCGCGTGGCGGCGACATCGGTGGGCTCGGAACTGGGCGGCGCGGCGGGCGGGATCTTAAACGTCGTTACGCGGTCGGGCGTGAATCTGCTGCATGGCGATGCGACCTTTTTCACGCAGCAGTCGCCGCTCAACGCGCAGAAGCCGGAGGTGGAATCGACGCTCGATCCGGGCTTCACGCGGTATCAGCCGGGTGTTTCGGGAATGGGTCCTTTACGGAAGGACCGCACGTTCCTGGCGTCGGCGCTGGAGGTCGAGCGCGAGCGCGCCGACGAACTTTCCAACGTGCCCTCGGAGTTCGATCGCGGGCTTTATCCAACGTCGACGCGAGGCACGGAGTTTTCCGCCAAGCTCGATCATCATCAATCGGACAGGGGCGCGGTAATGGTGCGCTATGCGTTTTCCCGCGGACGGACGATCGCGGAAGTACAAGGGCCGGACAACTTCGCGGCGCGTAGCGCGCAGGGGTCGAGCCTCACGGCGGATCATTCGCTGGTCGGTTCGTGGATGCGCGTGCTGAATCCATCCACCGTGAATGACGCGCGCGCCCAGTTTGCGCAACGCGAGGTGGAACTGACACCGAACGGCGCCGGTCCCCAGATCGACATTCCGGGCATCGCAACGATCGGCGCGTATCACCGCATGAACTCGCGGCGCACAGAGCGGCACTATCAGTTCATCGACAATTTCAATTTCGCGCACGGCGCGCACCGGTTCAGCAGCGGCGTCGACATCCATCACATCACGCTCGATTCCACGATTCGCGACCGCTTCGCCGGCATTTTCGTGTTTCCGACACTGGCGGCATATCGCGCGCGGCAACCCGACCTCTACATTCAGGCCTTCGGCGATCCGCGCACGCGCATTACGACGACGCCCGCCGGAGCTTGGCTGCACGACCGCTGGCAAATCCGGCAGCGTCTGCATTTCGAATTCGGCGTTCGTTACGATCACCAGCGCACCGCGCACAATGTCGCGCCGCGCGCCGGTGTTTCCTGGCGGCCTCTTGAGAAAAAACCGCTTGTGATCCGCGCGGGCGCGGGACTGTTCTTCGACCGCTATCCGCTCGGTTTCTTAAACCACGCCGTGCAGAACAAGTACGAACTGTTCGCCACCGGCGCGCAAGCTGCGTGGGCATTCGCCGGCGTGACGACGAACGTCGCGCGGTCGACGTATTCCCTTTCGAACGACTTCCCCTCGACGCACAGCCGCAAACTATCGATCGGCGCCGAGTACGGAATCGACAAGGACACCTCGCTCACGATCGAAGCGTCGAACATCCGTGGGCTGCATCTGCCGCTCATGCGCAATATCGCGGGCGTTTATCCGCCGCGATTCCTGCTGGAGCAAACGGCACGATCGTCCTACACCGGCTTCACGTTTTCCGCGAACAGGCGGCTGTCGAACGAACTGGCGTGGCTGGTGAGTTGGACGCACGGCCACACACACGACGACGGTTCCGACTACGACGAGCAGCCGCAGAACCCTTTCGACATTCGCGCCGACTGGGGGCCGTCGCGCCAGGATCAACGCAACCGTTTGGCGGCGAGCGCGATCTTCGAACTCCCGTTTCTCGAAGGGGTTTCCTTCGCGCCTATATTTACGTGGGGCGCGGGACGGCCGATCAATCAGTTGGCGGCGAGCGATGTCTACCGGACCGGCGCCTATCCGATTACGGCACGGCCGCCGGGCGTGGCGCGCAATCCGTATCTATCTCCGAAGCAGATCAATCTCGATCTGCGCGTGATGAAAACGATCGAGGTGCTAAACGAACGCGCGCTATTCCAGTTCGGCGTCGAGAGCTTCAACTTGCTCAACCACACCAACGTCGAGCGCGTCAGCCAGTGGGCCGGGCCGCGGTATGGCGGCATCCTCGAAAGCCTGCCCGCGCGGCAGATTCAGCTGATGACTCAGTTTGAGTTTTGACGCTTCGCCCGGAACGACATCGAGTGTTCGTCCCACGAGGCGGTGCCCTTCATTGATGCGCCGTCGATTGTGCCGTCCATCCGAAACACGCCCTCCGATCCAGCCTCGGCCGAGTAGAGTTTGCCTTCCACTTTGATTTTCGATCCGTCGATTGTTCCCTTCATCGGCGCCTTCGATTCGGGAAAAGCGACCCAGACGATCGCCTTTTCAACGGTCAGCGTCAACGTGCTGCGGCGCTCGCCTCCGGGCGTTTCCCAGACGAAGTCCCATTTGCCGGCGATGTCGGCGCCGAACGCCGCGATCGACAAAAACAGCGCTGCGAGTTTCATTCGCGTTCTCCTCTTCGTAGATACTCATCGTCCTTATGCAGCCAGTCATAACGCGGCGGCGAGAAGATATCGAGATCGAGCGTCTCTTCAAGCGCCACGGCGCGATGCGGCACGTTTGAAGGGATGTGCAGCACTTCGCCTTCGCGGACAACAACCGTGCGGCCTTCGAGCTCGAACTGCAGCGAGCCCTTCAGGATGTAGGTGATCTGTTCGGCTTCGTGCGAATGCTCCGGCACGACGCCGCCCTTTTCGAAGAACACCTGCGCGACCATGGCCTTTTCGCCGCTGATGATCTTGCGCGAGATCACGTCGCTCATTTTTTCCGTCGGGACGTCGTCCCAGCTCATGTACTTGTGCGTCATCCTTGTCATCATATACGCGTTAGCATGAAAGGTTCATGCATTCACGCGCGGGCCTCGCGCTCTCCTTACTGACCGCCGCGCTATGGGGAAGCTTGCCCGTGGTGATGAAGCCGCTGGCCGAACGGTTGGATTTCGTGACAATCACGTGGATCCGCTATCTGGCCGCGGCCGCGGGGATGGCCGTCTTCCTGCGAAAGACCGGCGGGCTGCCCGATCCCCGCACCGTGCGGCCCGTGCAGTGGCTTCTGCTGTGCGTGGCCTTCGGAGGCTTTCTCGGCAACAACTTCGGCTACCTGATCGGACTGCGCAACACCTCGGCTTCGACCGCGCAGATTCTCATCCAACTCGCGCCGATTCTCGTCATCTTCGGTGCGGCGTATTTTTTCAAGGAGCACTTCGGGCGCTGGCAGGCGATCGGCGTGTCGACATTGATCGCCGGTATCTTGCTCTTCTTCCATCACAAGCTCATAGACTTCGGCGCGGCCGATTCGAATTTCAACGCGGGCGTCGGCGCGCTATTGTGCGCGGCGGTGGTGTGGGCGATCTACGCACTCGCACAAAAGAAACTCCTGCAATCGATGAGTTCGGTAGCGGTGATGGCGTTCGTCTACGCCTTCGGTTCGGTGCTGATGGCCCCGTTCGCGACCCCGACGTTGTTGAAGGACCTCGACGGCACACGCGTCTGGCTGCTGGCGTATGCATGTCTGAATTCGCTGCTTGGCTATGGGTTCTTCAGCGAGGCGCTGGCGCGATGGGAAGCGGGCAAAGTCAGCGCGGTCGTAGCGCTGGCGCCGTTGTTCACGGTGTTCTTCAGCTACACACTGGCGTGGCTGTTGCCGGGCTTCGTGGCGGTCGAGCCGCTCGATGCGGGCAACATCGCCGGAGCGGTGCTGGTGGTGGCTGGGTGCATGATGACTTCGCTGGGCCGCAGCACGAAGTAGCGTTACTCGGGAACTTTCATTCGATGAAATTTCGAAGTCGATCGGAAGAGCCATTTGCCATCAGCGCTGAACCGGAGGGCACCGGACCACGGGCCGGTTGAGACGTCATTCGATTCGGGAACTGGAAAGAGATCGTTGAACACGTTGTCGCGAAGGATTGCGACCTGGAACGCGTCGATGCGTTTGCCGTCGGCCATGGAGAAGAACGCAATCTTGGCCAGTATGTTGCTTTAGATGCCGTCGGTCTTGATGGAATAAGCGACGGCCAGCACCTTTGAATCTGGCGAGATGGCAACCAACTCGTCGTGCGCGCCGCACCCCATTCGCGTGTTGGCCCAGTACTTATTTTTTGGGGCGAGCATCGCGCTTTTCTGGCGCGGCGCTTCTGGAAATGCGATCGCGAAAGAACGAATCAACTCGCAATCCTTTACAGACGCGACATTCACCAGCGCTTTGTCGCTTGGGCGGCCATCTGGCCCCTCGCGTAGTCGATCGTCAACGAGAACCGTGAATGTACCGTCGCGCGATTTCGCAAGCATCGTTGGTGGACCAGTCCGCGCCTTCCTACATCCATCGTGCGAGATGGAATGCCATTGAGCGCCATCCCATCGTTTTGGCGCATTCGCCTGATCGAACTCGGCGCGCGGAGCGCCGTCGTCGCCGAGTCCAATCCACTGCCAGTTTGGTGGCCACTCTATCTCGACCGCTTCCAACGAAGCCTTTGAAAGGTATGTCCCACAGATGGAGCGGATGCTGCGGCGCCTGATCCAGCCGGCTTTGACCCGAATGCGCCGGCATGATAGCATCGTCGCATTCAACCTTGAGGAGTCGTCGTGAAACGTTTTCTCACTCTCCTTCTGACCGCCGGCGCCGCCGCAGTTGCGCAAGATACTCGCGCGACGCTCTCCGGCACGATTACCGATCCCAGCCAGGCCTCGATCGCCGGTGCACGGGTCAAGCTGCTGAATCCGAGCACCGCCGTTGAGTACAACGCCGTGACGAGCGCCAACGGCCAATACCGTTTTCTCTTCTTGATTCCAGGCACTTACAAATTGACGGTTCAATCGGAAGGCTTCCGTTCGGTCGAGCGCGGCGATATCGCGCTCCAAGTGGGTCAGGCCGCCGTGGTCGATGTCGCGCTGCAGATCGGCGCCACTACCGAGACCGTCACGGTGTCGAGCACGGCCGCGCTGCTCGATACGGAAAAGAGCGATCGCGGCGTGGTCATCGACAAGAAGCGCATCACCGACTTGCCGCTGAACGTCCGCAATCCGATCATGCTGACGGCGCTGGCGCCCGGCATCACGCACACGGCGGGCACGGCGCACCTGAATCCGTTCTCGAACAGCGGCATCTCCGGCTGGTCCGTGAATGGCGGCCTGAACAACAACACCGAATTCATCATGGACGGCGCGCCGAACAACGCCTATTCCGGCCGCGAGAACCGCATCGCCTACGTGCCCCCGGCGGACGCCGTGGAGGAGTTCAAGGTGATGACCACCGTGTACGACGCGCAGTATGGACGTACCGGCGGCGGCATCATCAATGTCTCGAGCAAGAGCGGGGGCAACGCTTTCCACGGCTCCGCGTATGAGTTCCTCAAACGGCCCGGCTTGAATGCCAACACGTTCTCGAACAACGCCAAGAACTTGCCGCGCCAGCAGACGGGCCTCGACCAGTGGGGGTTCACGATCGGCGGGCCGGTGCGCTTTCCCAAGCTATTCAACGGGCGGGACAAGACGTTCTTCTTTTTCTCCGGCGAGGCCTATCACGAGGATCTGCACTTTCCCAACGAGTCCATCACGTCCGTGCCCACCGTTTTGCAGAAGGCCGGCGATTTCTCGCGGACCTTCGACAACGCCGGGCGCCTAATGCCGATCTACGATCCTTCCACCGGCCGCGCGGAAGGCGCCAACTGGGTTCGTGATGCGTTCCCCGGCAATCGGATTCCGGCCGCGCGGATCAATCCCACATCGGCCAAAATCCTCTCGGGCTATCCGGATCCCAACTCCTCCACGCCCGGGTCGCCGGACTGGCAGAACAACTTTGTCCTCTCGCCGAACAAAGGCTTCTTCGACTTTCACAACTACAACGCGCGTGTCGATCACAACTTCTCCAGCCGGCATCGTCTCTATGGCCGCTGGGGTTGGAATCGCCATGAGTCTTTCCGCATCAAGAATGCGATTCCGGGCCTCGGCGCCGATCATCAAACCGGCGGCAAGACCAACAACGGGCTCACCATCGACTGGATCAGCACGCTGAACGCCGGCACCGTCTTCAACCTCCGCGCCTCGATGACGCGCTGGCAGGAGGACCTGCCGGGCTTCGATCACAAGTTCAGCCCCACGCAATGGGGCTGGCCGGAAGGGCTCGCACGGGCGCTGCCGGTGCAGGCGGACGGCGGCACTCGCAACTTCCCGACGCGCATGCTTTTCGTGCAGGACAGCATGTCGCGCCCCAGCGGCGGGCGGCCGCCCTATATCACCGTGAACTCTTACGGATTCCTCGGCTCGAACAGCTTTCTGTTTGAACCGACGAACGTTTTCAGCATGGCGCCGAACGTCGCGTTGGTGCGCGGCAGCCACACGATCAAAGCCGGATTGGATTTCCGTCTTACGCGCTTCACCCAGCAGCAGCCGAACTTCGCCGCTTCACGCCTCGATTTCGACCGCGGCTTCACGCGTCAAAATTATCTCGTCCAGGATGCGCTGAGCGGCAACGGCGTCGCGTCGCTGCTGCTGGGCTTCCCAGCTTCTGGCGTCATCGACAACAACGTTTTCCCGTACTACCAGAGCCAATACGCGGCTCCTTGGATTCAGGACGACTACAAGATCACCCGCAAGCTGACGTTGAACCTCGGTCTGCGCTTGGATCTCAACTTTGCACCAACGGAGCGTTTCAACCGCGCCAACTACGGCTTTTCCAACGAGATCAACCCCTTTTCCAGCCGCGTGAACAAGACGCTGTTCCCAAATTACCAGGTGCGCGGCGGTATCGGTTTCGCGGGTGCGAATGGCGCTCCCCGCAGCCCCTACGGCAACGACTTCAAGACATTGCAGCCCCGCATCGGCGTCGCCTATCAGCTGAACACAAAAACCGTCCTGCGCGCCGGCTACGGGCTATTCTTCGTGGCTCCGGTCAGCCGCGGCTACACGAACGGTTTCAGCATCCAAACGCCGTACGTGGCCTCGATCGATGCCGGCCGCACGCCCGCCAACAACATCGCCAATCCGTTCCCGCAAGGCGTATTGCAGCCTCCCGGTTCTTCATTGGGCTTGGAGACGTTCCTCGGTCAATCTCCGACGTTCACCGATCCGAGCTTCCGTACGCCGCGCGTGCATCAGATGTCGTTTGGCTTCCAGCGTCAACTCCAGTTTGGGCTTAACGCCGACGTCTCTTATGTCGGGTCCCGCACGCGCCGAGCCGCGGTCGCGCTGCCTTACAACGAGTTGCCCGTGGAAGCACTGGCGCTGGGTGCGACGGTATTGAATCAATCCGTGCCGAATCCGTTCCAGGGCCTGATCAACGCGGGCGGACTCGGCGCGGCGACGGTTCCGCGCCAGCAACTGCTGCGGCCCTTCCCGCAGTTCGGCTCGTTCTCCATGGCCGATCGCAACGACGGCAGCATCTGGTACAACTCGCTCCAGGCGTCTGTCGACAAGCGTTACTCGCATGGGCTTTCGTTCATCGCGGCGTATACGTTGTCGAAGAACATCGAAGCGATGTCGTATTTGAACGGACAGGACGCCGCGCCCACACGCACGCTTACGGCCTGGGACCGGCCGCACCGGCTCACCATTGCGCCGATGTATGAACTCCCGTTCGGTCCCGGACGCCGCTTCCTGAATTCGAATCACAAAGCGCTGAGCCGGTTGGCGGGCGGATGGCAGACCGTGGTTACATCCACCTTCACCAGCGGAGCGCCGATGAGTATTCCCGGCAACGTCTATCTGCTCGGCGATCCCCGGCTGGAGAATGCCACTTGGGACCGGCTGTTCAAAACCGGAGTCATCGACGTGAACGGAGCCGTGCGGAACGTGCAACCGGGTGAGAATCCGGTGTTTCAGGTGCGCCCGGCGTTCACCCTGCGGACGACGCCGCTCCGCTATGGCAACCTGCGCAACCGCTGGGGCAATTCCTATGATTTCTCGGTACTGAAGAAGGTGGCGATCACCGAGAACATGCGGGCGCAGTTCCGGGTAGAGGCGTTCAACCTCTTCAACACGCCGATCTTCTCGGCGAATCCGGACCTGACGCCCACCAGCGTCAACTTCGGACGCATCTTCCGCGATAACGGCCAGAGCAATTCGCCGCGAATCGTGCAACTTGGTTTCCGGTTGGAGTTCTGACGGACTCTCGCCGGATTCCCAACGGCGATGTTGGAACGCGGTTGATAAAGACTCATCCTGTCGTGGTGGTTTCAATCGATCCGATGTGATGGTTGGGGTCTTCACCACGCATAATCCGCGACCGCCCGGGCCGACGGACTGCCGGTTAATGGACCGGACGGCTGCGGGCCCGCACTCACCTTTTTTGTTTCGATTTTGGGCCAGTCGCGAAACGAAAACCTACGCCCGTAGACCCGTCGTCGAGTACCATCAAGAAGACCACGGCGTGAATTTAAGACTCATCCAGAACGAGATCATCGCGTGTGAACAGTGCAGCCGGCTGCGGGCGCATTGCGAAGATGTCGCGTTGGTGAAGCGGGCGAAGTATCGGGATGAGGTGTATTGGGGCAAGCCGGTGCCTTCGTTCGGCGATCCGAAGGCGCGGCTGCTGGTGATCGGGCTTGCGCCGGGCGCGCATGGCGCGAATCGAACGGGCCGCATGTTTACCGGCGACCGGTCGGGCGACTTTCTGTATCGAGCGATGTTTGAAGCGGGGTTTTCGAATCAGCCGGAGTCGACTTCGAAAAACGACGGGTTGAAGTTGACCGATGCTTACATCGCTTCGCCGGTGCGTTGCGCGCCGCCGGATAATCGGCCGGCGCCCGAGGAGATCAAACGCTGTAGTGGGTTTTTGGCGCGGGAGATGGAACTGCTGCCGAAGTTGCAGGCCGTTGTGTGCCTGGGGCGCATCGCACACGACACCTATCTTGGCTTGGCGGGACTCGTAAAGGCCCGTCATCCGTTCTCGCACGGGGCCGTTTTCGCGGATGCTTCGCCGAAGATCTTCTTGAGCTTTCATCCGAGCCAGCAGAACACTCTCACTGGCAGGTTGACGCAAGCGATGCTAACCGATGTGTTTCTGCAGGCGCGAGCGGCGCTAAACTAGCTTCATGCGGAACTTTGTTGCCGGTGCGGCTTGCGTGGGGCTACTCGCGGCCGCTGTCGATCCGCGCGAGGAAGCGTTCATCGGGACCCGCCGCAATTACTGGGCGTTTCAAAAAGTCGAGCGGCCCGCCGTGCCAGCGGTGGGCGGCGTTTGGTCGAAGACTCCGATCGACGCGTTTGTGCTCGAGGCGATGCAGGCGAAGAAGTTGACGCCGTCGGGCGTAGCGTCGAAGCGGACGCTCATTCGGCGCGTAACGATGGACCTGACGGGCCTGCCGCCAACGCAGAGCGAGGTCGATGCGTTTCTGAAAGACACTTCCGCGAGAGCGTATGAGAAGCTTGTCGATCGCCTGATTGCGTCGCCGGCATACGGCGAACGTTGGGCGTTGAAGTGGCTGGATGTCGTTCGCTACGCCGACACCAATGGCTACGAGCTCGACGCCGAGCGGCCGCAGGCGTGGCGGTATCGCGACTACGTGATTCAGTCGTTCAACGCGGGCAAGCCCTACGATCGATTTTTGCGCGAGCAACTCGCGGGCGATGAGTTGTATCCCGGCGATCATCAGGCGCTGATTGCGACCGGCTTCTTGCGCGCGGCGCCGCGGCATGTTGTTGGCGGCAATACCGATGAGGAGATGAACCGGCAAGAGGTTCTTCTCGAAATGACGCTATCTGTTTCGAACACATTCCTGGGGCTCACGGTCGGCTGCGCGCGTTGCCACAACCACAAGTTCGATCCGATCACGCAGGCCGATCATTACCGTTTGCAAGCGGTGCTGGCTTCGTCGAAGCTGGATGAGCCGTACATCGCGACCAAGGAAGAACGCTTGCGTTACGACGATCTGGCGAAGAAGCATGCGGCGCGTGAGAAGCCGATTAAGGACGCGATCGCCGAGATCGAAAAGCCGACGCGTGCGCGATTGCAGGACGCCAAGAAGAAGCTGCTCACGCCCGAGCATCGCGCCGTGTTGGAGATCGGCAAGGACAAGCGCACGCCGGCGCAGGATCTGCTGTTCAAGGAAGCACAGAAGCAGATCGGGTTGAGTTGGGATGAGGTCGTGAACGCGCTGCCGGCGGACTTGAAGGCGAAGCGCGCGGGTTTGCGGCGGCAGTTGCATGAGCTCGATTACGAAGAACCCGAGAAGCCGGCGATGGCGTTTGCCGTAATCAACGCGGAGAAGGCGCCGGTGACGCATATCCTGAAGATCGGCGATCATCGTCACAAGCTCGATCCGGTGGAACCGGGATTTCTTTCCGTGTTGGGCGGCATCGAAGCGCCGAAGACGCCGCAGGGCCGCCGCGCGGCGCTGGCGAATTGGATGGCCGATCCGGCGCATCCGCTGACAGCGCGTGTGATGGCGAATCGGATTTGGCAGTTCCGGATGGGCTCGGGCATCGTGCCGACGCCGAACGATTTTGGGCAACTTGGCGGACGGCCGTCGAATCGAAAGTTGCTGGACTGGTT
>VFZW01000085.1 GCA_016871055.1 Acidobacteriota bacterium | reverse complement strand
CCAGGCCGCAGCAAGCGCCGCCGGCCGCGCCGGCGCCGATCCTGCAAGCCGCCCCGCCTCCGCCGCCAGTCGAGGCGCCGCCACTGCCGCCCGTGTTCGCGCCCGAAGCGCCCAAGCGGGATATGGAAGCGCTCATTGGCGGCAATTGGCTGAGCAAACTCGGCGTGCTGATCCTGCTGATCGGCCTCGCGCTTTTCGTCGCCTTCGCGCTGGCCGGCTTCGGGCCCGCCGGCCGCATCGCGATCGGCGCGCTGACGAGCTTATCGCTGCTCGGCGCGGGCATCGCGTTCGAGCGCAAGCCCGACTACCGAACGCTTGGCGTCGCGCTGATCGGCGGCGGATGGGCCGGTCTCTACTTCACCGCGTTCGCCGCGCATGGCATCGACGCGGCTCGCGTCATCGACAACCCCGGCGCCGGCTTCCTGCTTCTGTTCGCCGTCGCCGCGGGCATGATTCTCCACTCGCTCAAATACAAGAGCCAAACCGTCACCGGGCTCGCCTACACCGCGGCGTTTCTCACCATCGCGGTATCCTCGCTGACACAGTTTTCGGGAATCGCGGCGATCCCGCTGTTGATCAGCCTGCTCACGATCTCGTGGAAATTCGGCTGGCAGCGGCTCGCCGCGCTCGGCGCGTCGTTCACCTATCTGGCCTACGGCTTCGACCTCGCCACGGGCGACAAAGACCGGTACTTCATCGCCATCGGCGAACCATTGTTGTGGTCGTATTGGGTCATCCTCGAGATCTTCGATCTCGCCGTGCTGCGCAAGTTCCGCGACGGCGAGTTAAAGACCTACCTGCCCGTTTCGCCGTTCAACCTCACTGGTTTCCTTCTGGCGACGTTAGCCGTCTGGCCGCGCTCCGGCTGGACTCCGGGCGCGATGCTGATCACGATGGCGGCCGCTCAGTTGATCAGCGCCGTGCTGCGCGGCCACCGCAACGCGAACGGTGATATCGAGGACGTGTCGGTCTTCGGCGGTTATCGCGCTTCACTAACGTTTTCGGCCTGCTTCGCCGCCGCACAAATTCTCGACCGCTTCAGCGGCCTGCAGCAGGCGCTCGCGCTGACGCTGCTCGCGCAGATCGTCGCGTTGACCGGCTGGATGCTGCGCTCGTCCTACATCCGCGGTTTGGGCGCGGCCCTGTTCTTGTTGCCGCTCGGAACAGTCGGCCGGGGTTGGTGGCCCAAGTCGTACGCGCTGCTGGGCACGCTCGGCGTTATCAACCGCGCCGTCTTCGGCGGAGGTCCCTGGTACACCGCCGGGGCCGTTATCACGCTCGGCGCGGTGCTGCTGGATTTCAAGCCCGCGCATTTTCGACCGGCGTTCCTCACTCTCGCCGCTGGCGTGGTGGGCCTCGTGTTGCGATGGCGGGAGAAGGCGGAAGCCAAGTGGGCTGGCCTGGCGCTGGCGCTGCTGTCGCTCGCCGCGTTGGTCATCGATACGCCGAACCAACTGATCGCGTAACCATCGCGCTGCCGGCCGCGCTGTACGGCGCGTTCGGCTTTGCGATCGTCGAGGGCGCGCCACGCTTCGCCACGTTCGCTCTGATGCAGTTCTTCACGGCGGCGTTACTCTACCGGCTGATCGGCGATTCCCCGTGGCTGATCGCGGCTTTCGCGGCGCAGGCGCTCGCGTCGTCGGTACGCGGAGCGCCAAGCCTGAAGGCCAGCGCGCTTTTGCCCGAAGCGATGGCCGCCGCGTACTGGTTCGGAACGGCGCTCGGGCACGAGGACAACTTCGCGGCCAAGGCGCTCGGCGCGGCAGCGATCTTTGCAATGTACCTGCTCGCGGTCGAGATCGAAGACCAGATGGCGCAGATCGCCGCGACATGCCACGCGCTGCTGGCGCTGCTGCTTTTCACCATCGTGATCGGCGAGTTCGTCGCGGGCCGGCGCCTCACGCTCGCCTGGACCGGCGAAGCGGCGGTCACCCTGGTGCTGGGCTTTGTCCTTCGGCGGAGGCTGCTGCGTCTCAGCGGCCTCGCGCTTTTCGCGTTCTGCCTCGCCAAGCTCTTTTTCTACGACTTCTCGCAGCTGGATGTGCTCAGCCGCATCGCGTCGTTCATCGTGCTCGGCGTGTTGATGATCGCGGCCTCTTGGGCATACACGCGATTCCGAGGACAGATTCAGCGCTATCTCTGACTTCGCTTGTGGGGCGACCGCGACTGCAGCCACATGCGCACGCTCTCCGGCAGCCGTGGGAAAACGCAGACGAACCATCGATACCGCCAATCGGGTACAACGGTCATTCGCCCGTCGGCAAGCGCCTCCAGCGATTCGCGCACCACGCGTTCAGCAGGTAGCCACAACGACTTGGCGATCGCCGAGCGATCCATCGCCATCACGTCGTGGAACTCGCTGTAGGTGAAGCCCGGGCACAACGCCTGCACGACGACATTCGGCGCGACGGCGCGCATTTCCAGGTTCAGGCCCTCGGTGAACGCGACCATCCACGCCTTGGTCGCGCAGTAGCTCACGTTGCCTGCCGATCGCGAGAAACCCGCCACCGACGCGACGTTGATGATCGCCCCCGTGTTGGCCGTCACCATCCCGACAAGCGCCGCGCGCGTCAGCCGCGTAGCGGCCATCACGTGCAACTGGTGCATCTCGATCTGCTTCGAAAAATCGGTCTCGTGAAACAGCCCGCGCGTTCCGAACCCAGCATTGTTGACGAGCATCGAAGGCCGGCGCTGTTCGATCAGCTCGACGCAGCGGGCGCAATCGAAGTCATCCGTAAGATCGGCCGCGACGATTTCCGCGCCTCCGAGTTCCTCGGCCAGCGCGCGCAGACGATCCTCACGCCGCGCAATCAACACAAGCGAGTACCCACGCGCTTTCAACTGCCGCGCGAACTCGGCGCCGATTCCCGCCGACGCCCCGGTCACTACCGCAAGTTTTTCGATGACGCCTCCCGTTTCGAATCCTACTCGCCGGCAATCAAGTCCGCGAACTTCTCCCGCTTCCGGGCAACGCGCCACTCGGCGCCGTCAACCAGCACTTCCGCCGCGCGCGGCCGCGTGTTGTAGTTCGAGGACAAGACAAATCCATACGCGCCGGCTGTCATCAGCGCGACGTAGTCGCCCGGCAGCACGTTCGCCATTCGCCGGTCGCGCGCGAAGAAGTCCCCCGTTTCGCAGACCGGCCCGACAACATCGGCGACGATCGCGGGCGCGGCCGATTGGCGTAACGGCACTATCTCGTGATGGGCTTGATAGAGCGCGGGGCGGATCAAATCGTTCATCGCCGCGTCGACCACGACGAACTCTTTCGACGCGGTTGGCTTGCGGTACAACACGCGCGTGACCAGCGCGCCGGCCGGTCCGACGATCGATCGTCCGGGTTCGGTCATCAGCGTCAGCGAACGGCCCTGGCAGCGCGCACACATCGACTGAATATGCGCCGTGACATCCGGCTCTTGTTGCTCCGGTTTGTATGGCACGCCGAGCCCGCCGCCCAAGTCCAGATGCGTAATCGCAACGCCACGCGCACGAAGGCGGTCGACCAACAACAGCACCGCATCGAACGCTTCGATCAGCGGCGCGGTGTCCAGCAACTGCGATCCGATGTGACAACTGACGCCGTCGGGCCGCAGATTCGTCATCGCCGCCGCGCGCGCGTACACTTCTTCGGCCGCGGCGATGTCGATGCCAAACTTGTGATCGCGCAGTCCGGTGGAGATGTACGGGTGCGTCTGCGCGTCGACGTGGGGATTCACGCGCAGCGCCACGCGCGCCTTCACGCCGAATCGTGAAGCGATCGAGTCGATCAGCACGAGTTCGGCTTCCGACTCGCAATTAAAGCTGTGAATACCCGACTCGATCGCGTATTCCACTTCCTCGCGCGTCTTGCCGACGCCAGAGAAGACAACACGCGCCGGATCGCCGCCCGCTTTCAAAACGCGATACAGTTCGCCGCCCGAGACGATATCGAAGCCCGCGCCTTCGGAGGCGAGCATGCGCAGGATCGAGAGATTCGAATTCGCCTTCACGGCGTAACAGACCAGATGCGGCGGGTCGCCGAAGGCGCGGTCATAGCGCCGGTAGCGCTCGCGGATCTCGTTGGCCGAATAGACGTACAGCGGCGTGCCCGCGGCGCGCGCGATCGTTTCCAGTTCGACGCCTTCCACAAACAGGGAACGGTCGCGGTACTCAAAGGGGGAAGGGATCATTCGGTCACTCGTAAGATCAAAATCGTCTGGTCGTCAAACTGCGCGGCGTTGCCTCGGAAGGCTTCGACGTCGCGGTGGATCGCCGCGGCGATTTCGCCGACCGGCAGATTGCAACAGGCGCGCAGCGATCGGGCTAGCCGGTCGTAGCCGTACTCTTCGCCGTCTTCGCTCAGTGCGTCGACCACGCCGTCCGATGTCAGCACGATCACATCGCCGGGCTCCAGTTGCGCCGAGATCTCGTCGTACTCGCGCTTTTCCAACAACCCCACGGGCACGCCTTCGGCGTCGAGGTTCAGCAGTTGATCGCCTCGGCAAATGATCGGAGGCAGACCGCCGGCGTTGGCCATCGTCAGCTTGCGCGTGCGTGCGTCCCAGAACATGGCGAGCAGCGTGACGTATTGCGCTTCGGCCTTGCGTTCAGTCAACGCATTGTTCAGCGCGCGCATTAACTGCGACGGCGGCCGCGGCCTGCGCCCGAGCGAGCGCAACAGTCCGCCGACCAGCGCCGCATAAAGCGCCGCGGCCGCGCCCTTGCCTGACGAATCGCCGAAGACAATGGCCGCTTGTCCGTTATCGTACTCAAAGAAGTCGAACAGATCGCCTGAAATTTCGCGCGCGGGCTGGAGTCCGACCGCAATGTCCAATCCTTCCAGGCGCGGCGTTTCGTTCGGCAGTAGCAGCGACTGCAATTTCCGCGCCGCTTGCAGGTCGCGGTCCATGCGGCTTTCGCGCTCCGCGATCTCCTCGTACAACCGCGCGTTTTCCATCGCGCTGGCGATCTGCGGCGCGAGCAAGGAGAGCGAGCGCATGTGGTCGATCGAGTAATGATTGAGCCGGCTGCTTTCCAGGTCCATCACGCCGACGATCCGATCACGCAGCATGAGCGGCACGGCGACCTCGCTGCGGATATTCGGATGCGACTCGATGTAGCGCGGATCGGCAAGGGTGTCCTCGACCCGCATCGGCTTGCGCATGCGCGCGGCCGATCCCGTAACGCCGACGCTGATGGGAATCTCCTCCAGGCCTTTGCCTCCATCGGCTCGGTGCGTGAACCGGTTACGCAACACCTGATTCTGTTCGTCGAGCAGATAGATCGCGAATGAGTCGTAATTCATCAGCGTCCGAACGCTCTCGGCGACGGTGCGCAGCAGTTCATCGACGTCGAGAATGGAACTGAAACCTTGTGAGATATTGGTCAGCGTGCGCAGCGTCCGATGTTGCCCGTCGACGCGGCGGTAAAGGCGCGCGTTGTCGATAGCGCCGGCGATGCGCGCGGCGATCAAGCGCATCAGCGCCACGTCGTCTGGCGTATAGTCGCCGACGGTCGTCGATTGAAAATCGATGACGCCAACGAGTTTGTCGCGGGCGATCATCGGAATCGCCATTTCACAGCGGACGGCGTCGAGCGCGTTCAAATAGCCCGGCTCCTTGCGCACGTCACGAATCAACAGCGGCTCGCGCATCATCGCGGCTCGCCCGGTGACGCCTTCGCCGAGCGGGATCAACAAGCGATCGACGATCTCGCGGCGATGGCCCATCGAGTAACGGATGCGAAGACCCTGGCGGCGCTCGGAATAGAGCAGAATCGCGAACAACTGCGCCGGGATGACGCGTGTAATCGTGCGCGCGATGTTGGCGAGGAGGCGTTCCCAATCGAGCGTCTCCGATGTCGCCGCGGACACTTCGAGGAGATAGTCGAGTAGCTCGGCACGGTTGCGAAACCGGCTGCGCGATCTTCGAGGTGTTGTCATTTCGACGCCGCCGATTCCTGCACGATACGGACCGAGGCCGAAGCGCCGATGCGGTTGGCGCCGGCGGCGATCATCGCGCGCGCATCGGCCAATGACCGGATCCCGCCCGACGCCTTGACGCCGATCGCCGGCCCAACGTTGAAGCGCATGAGCGCGATGTCCTTGGCCGTCGCGCCGCCCTTGGAGAAGCCCGTCGACGTTTTCACGAACTCCGCGCCGGCGGCGACCGAGAGCTTGCATGCGGTCACCTTCTGCGCATCGTTCAACAGCGCCGTTTCGAAGATGACTTTCAAAATCGCGCCGTTGCGATGGCACGCCTCGGCCACGGCCCGAATATCTTTTTCGACCTCGCGGTCTTCGCCGGCGCGCAGCAGTCCGACAGCGAGCACCATGTCGACTTCGGTCGCACCGCAACGAATCGCTTCTTCCGTTTCAAAGACTTTACCGGCCGTCGACATCGCCCCGAGTGGAAAGCCGACAACCGTGCAGGTCTTCACCGCCGTACCACGCAGCTCCCGCGTCACCAGAGCGACCCAGGAAGAGTTCACGCACACGCTCGCAAAGCCGTGCGTGCGCGCTTCCGCGCACACTTGCAGGATCTCCTCGCGCGAGGCATCCGCGCGCAGGAGCGTGTGATCGATCATGGCCGCGAGTTTCGCATCGCCAGGGCCGGACGACACAACCGCCGCCGCGGGCGCGTCGTAACCGCCGCCGGCGGGAGCGGGCGCTGGCGCGGATGGTTTGCCTAGGCGTGCAATAAACTCCTCGCCGATTTGCGCGACGAGCAGGTCGAGTTCGGCGTCGGTCATGATTTGTGCTTGCCTTCCAGCGCGGTCATCTTGTCGATACGGCCCTGATGCCGTCCGCCGCCCCACGGCGTAGCGAACCAGGTCCGAAGCACCTCCTCGGCTTGGGACTGAGTCAGCATGCGTCCACCGAGGGTGAGGACGTTGGCGTGGTTGTGTTCGCGCGAATTGCGGGCCGAGGCGCGATCGTAACAAAGCGCCGCGCGAATGCCGGGGATTTTGTTGGCGGCCATGGCGGAGCCAATGCCCACGCCGTCGACGATAACGCCCGCAAAGGCCGCGCCGCCTTTCACGGCTAGCGATACCTTTTCGGCGATGTCGGGGTAGTCGACCGAGCGCTCGTCGAATGCCCCAATGTCATCGACGTGATAACCCATGCTCGAAAGAACGGGCTTCAGCGCTTCTTTCATCCGAAAGCCGCCGTGATCGGAACCGATGGCGACGGTGCGATGGGGCTCGCGCGCGGGCTGAAAAGCGGCCGCATCGACTTCGACAATCGGCACGCCGCGGTCGCGCGCCAACTCGCGGGCGGAGGGCGTGATAATCGTACCGCGCGGGACCTCGATCACTCCGTTGAGCGGCACGTCCGCGGCTGTTATGACAATCGGCACCAGTTCTCTATTGTAAAAGCAAAAGCGGGCCGGATCGCCAGTGGCTTTCCGTCCCGCTTCTGATTTTCGATTCGAAATCGAAGGACCGAACTACTTGGGGTCGGCGCTCTTCTTCTTCTTGCCCTTCTTCTTGCCCTCTTCCTTCTTGGCGTCGTCGGTGGCGGTGGTGGCCGCGAAGGTCAGGGTCGTGAAAGCGCCGAGAACCATCAGCGCGATGAACTTCTTCATTGTGTAATCTCCTTAAGGGTAACGGACGGTTGGACACCGCCAGTCCTCTCCAGCATGTCGAAGTCGAGCCCGAATCGCGATCCCGTTGATTGGTTAATCCAGGCTACGAGTTGGGACTAGGCCCGCGCAACAAGTCTGTCGAGGGTTTTGTCATCATAACGCAGCAGCCGGCTACTTCTCAATCCGCATGCCGTAAAAGCTGCGGTAGACGAAGTACAGCGCCACGGCAAGGCAGCCCGCGGCGAGACCGGTTGTCAGTCCGCTACCCTGTGACGCCGATACCGACACGGCCAACTCGACGGCCAGCAGTCCGAACAGCGTCGTGAACTTGATGATCGGGTTGAGCGCCACCGAGCTGGTGTCTTTGAACGGATCGCCGACAGTGTCGCCAACGACAGTGGCGTCGTGCAGCGGCGTCCCCTTCGCCTTCAGTTCGACTTCGACGATTTTCTTGGCGTTGTCCCACGCACCGCCGGCGTTGGCCATGAAGATGGCCTGGTACAAGCCGAAGAGCGCGATCGAGATCAAATAGCCGATGAAGAAATACGGCTCGTAGAACGCGAACGCCAGGGTTGCGAAGAAGACGGTCAAGAAGATGTTGAACATGCCCTTCTGCGCGTACTCGGTACAGATCTGCACGACCTTTTTCGAGTCTTCGATCGAGGCTTTGTCGGAGTCTTCAAGCTTGATGTTGGCCTTGATAAATTCGACGGCGCGGTAGGCGCCCGTCGTTACGGCTTGGATCGACGCGCCCGTGAACCAGTAGATCACGGCGCCGCCGGTGATCAGTCCGAGCAGAAACGGCGGATGGAGGATCGACAGGTTCGAGAGCAGTTCGGGCTTGAGGCCATTGGTTAGACTTACGATGATCGAGAAGATCATCGTCGCCGCCCCGACGACAGCGGTTCCGATCAGCACCGGTTTGGCGGTTGCCTTGAAGGTGTTACCGGCGCCGTCGTTCTCTTCGAGATAGTGCTTCGCTTTTTCGAAGCTGGGCGAAAATCCGAACTTGGACTGGATGTCCTTTTCCACGTTGGGAATCGACTCGATGGTCGAGAGCTCGAATACCGACTGCGCATTGTCGGTCACCGGGCCGTAGCTGTCGACGGCGATCGTCACCGGGCCCATGCCGAGGAATCCGAAAGCCACCAGACCGAAGGCGAACACGGCCGGCGCCATCATCAGCGCGCCGACGCCCATGTCGGAGACGTAATAGCCCGTTCCCATGAGCAACAGCATCGCCATGCCGAGCCAGAACGCGCTGAAGTTGCCGGCAACGAGGCCGGAGAGAATGTTCAGCGACGCGCCGCCTTCACGCGACGACGTCACGACTTCCTTGACATGCGAACTTTCCGTGGAGGTGAAGACCTTCACCAGTTCAGGGATGATCGCACCGGCCAGCGTACCGCAGGTGATGATTGTCGAGAGTTTCCACCACAGCGTCGGATCGCCGCCGATATTTGGAATCAGCATGTAGGAGACGACGTAGGTGAGCGCGACGCTGACGATTGAGGTTAGCCACACGAGAACGGTGAGCGGCGCTTCGAAGTTCATCTTGTCGGCGTTGGCGTACTTCGATTTCGCCATCGCTTCGTTGATGAAGTAGCTGACGGCGCTGGCCACAACCATCATCACGCGCATGGTGAAGATCCAGACGAGCAGCTGTACCTTGACCATGGGGTCCTTGACGGCGAGCAGAATGAAGCTGATCAGAGCGACGCCGGTCACGCCGTAGGTTTCAAAGCCGTCGGCGGAGGGGCCGACCGAATCGCCGGCGTTGTCACCGGTACAGTCGGCGATGACTCCCGGGTTGCGGGCGTCGTCTTCCTTGATCTTGAACACGATCTTCATTAGATCGGCGCCGATGTCGGCGATCTTGGTGAAGATGCCGCCGGCGACGCGAAGAGCGGCGGCGCCGAGCGACTCGCCGATGGCGAATCCGATGAAACAGGGGCCGGCGTAATCGCCGGGGACAAAGAGCAGAATGAAGAGCATCAGCAGCAGTTCGACCGAGATCAGCAACATGCCGATCGACATGCCGGCTTGCAGCGGGATGGCATAACATGGGAACGGCTTGCCGCGTAGCGCGGCGAATGCGGCGCGCGAGTTGGCGAAGGTGTTGACGCGGATGCCGAACCAGGCGACCAGATAGCTGCCGCCGATGCCAATCAGGCTGAAAATCAGGATGATCGCGACCTTGACGGCTTCAAAATGTTGCAGCACGCCGAAGTAGAAGATCATGATGACGCCGATGAAGGCTTCGAGAATGAGGAGGAACTTGCCCTGCGTGAGGAGGTAGGTTTTGCAGGTCTCGTAGATAAGCTCCGAGATCGCGAGCATCGATTCGTGAACCGGCAGATTGCGGAGGTGATTGAACATCATCAACCCGAACAACAAGCCGAGGCCGCCGACCAGAAGGCCGCCCATGAGCAACGATCGTCCGCCGACGTTATCCATAAACCTGGCCTGATCCAGATCCGGCAACACCAGATTCGCTTCGCCGCCGTGGGGCGCCGGCGGTTGCGCGAGCAGGCATCCGCCTGCAAGGCTCACCAGTAAACACAGGATCAACAGGCGCAACAACGGCTGTTTGGTGGAGCCGGCGGCAATGGATGGGAAAGCGGGAATCCGCGACAGGGAATGCAAGCGCATTCGGGAAGTTCCTCCAAATAAATGAAAATGCCCAAGTTAGGGACGTCTCACAGAGTAACAGTTCGGCGGCGGAAGCGCAATTTTGTTGTGAACCTAGAGGAAGATACCGACTGCGGCGCTAAGGCCATTTTCGCCCTAAGGTCTGGGCGTGAGGATGCCGATAGTAGATTTACGGAGGGTTATCCCACGTGGGGTGGCTTGCTGCGTCTACAATACTGGCCAACATACTAACGACCGGTTTCGCTTTGCTGCTCCTGCGCAAACACCAGAATCGGAGACTCCGCTATTTGGTTCTTACCGTAGGGATTTTCTCGGTGAGTCAGACGGCCGCGCTATTTGGGATGCTGCAGTCGGAGGGGATTTGGCAGGTTGTCGGCAAGTTTCAACACTTCATCATGGCGATGACAGGAATGGTGTTCGTGTATATCCTGTGGCGAGAGATTAGCGATCGCAACCGGACCGACCGGATGCTGCGCCTTGCCGAGCATGAGAATCAGGTCATGCAGAGCCGGCTGGAACGAAAGCCGGCGACGAAGACGGCGGAGCTTCCGGCGGTGCAGCCAATTGAGAACTTGCAGGGGTAGCTACAGAACTTGAAGTACCAGACACTTCAAGTAAAGCGTCTCGGGCACCGTTAAAAGAACCGGGTGATCGGCGGCTTGGGTGCGGCGTTCAAGGACGCGGAGCGTGCGGCCGGCATCGAGGGCGGCTTCGGCGACGGTTTCAAGCAGCATGGCCTCCGACATGTGGTGCGAGCACGAACAGGTCACCAGGATGCCGCCGGGTCCGAGAAGTCCGAGAGCGTTCCGATTGATGTCGGCATAGCCGCGGGCTGCGCCGGTCAGAGCCGATTTCGTTTTGGCGAACGCGGGCGGGTCCAGGATAACGGTACCGAAACGGCGGCCCATGCCGCGATAGCCGACAAGCAGATCGAAGGCGTCGGCCTGACGAAAGCGGATGTTGGTCAGCTTGTTCAGGCGGGCGTTGTGCTTGGCGGCTTCCAGGGCCGCGGCGCCGGAATCGACGGCCTCCACCGAGAGACCTTTGCGCGCGGCGTGGAGAGAAAATCCGCCGGTTGAGGTGAAACAGTCGAGCACTTCGCCGCGCGCGTAGCGGGCAGCGGCGAGGTAGTTTTCGCGCTGGTCGAGGTACACTCCCGTTTTTTGGCCGCTGGCGAGATTCGACGCAAAGATTATATCGTTGATGCGAACTTCGACCGTAGGGCGGGGATCGCCTAGTAACGGTCCGGTGATGAAGGGCAGCGACTCCTTCTCGCGGACGGCAACGTCGTTGCGCTCCCATATGCCGGCGGGCTGGCACAACTCGTCTAGGATCGCGGCGATCTGACCTTTCATGGCCTCCATACCCTGCGTCAGGGTCTGGACGACGAGCATGTCGCCGTAGCGATCGACGATCAAGCCGGGGAGTTGATCGGCTTCGGAGAACACGAGGCGGCAAGCATCGGTGCCGGAGACGACCAAACGGCGGTGGGCCAGCGCGCGTTCGAGGCGATCGGCGAGGAAGTCTCGATCGATCTCTTCGATTTCGCGAGACAACAGCCGCAACGCGATCTGGGAACTGGAACTGTAATGGGCGGTACCGACACCACGGCCTTTGGAATCGAGCACGGTAACGACCGAGCCTGGTTCGGCATTATTCACGCTGGCGACGTCGGAAGCATAAACCCAGGCGTGCCCCGCAACCAGGCGTTCGGCCGCGCGGCTGCGAATCGAGACTGTAGAACGGCTCACTCACCACCATTCTACCCGGAACCTGCGATTCGGGGCGGCGGCTTTCCAGCGGGCCGCCGCCCCTTGGAACCGGCTTAGCTGACTTTGACCTGAATCGTGCGAGGTTTGGCGATCTCCTTTTTGGGCAGGGTGATCGTCAGGACGCCGTCTTTAAATGCGGCGGCGACCTTCTCGGCGTCGACCGAATCGGGAAGGGCGAAGTGGCGGGAGAACGAGCCGTAGCTCCGTTCGAGACGATGATAGCCGCCTTTTTCGCTGGACTTCTCGAACTTGCGCTCGCCCTTGAGAAGCATTGTGCCGTCTTCGAGCTGGATCGAGATGTCCTCAATCTTGACTTCGGGCAGATCGGCCTTCACGACGAGCTCGTTTTCGGTCTCGAGAATGTCGACGGCGGGCGCCCAAGGACGGTGCGCCTCTGGCTCGAGAGCCAAGTCTTTCAGAGCCGACTCAAGGAACGGGAACGGCGTGAACGGATTGAACTTGGTGATAAGCATAGCTGTTGACCTCCTGTATATATCAACAAGTTCAGTATATTTTATTAGTGCGTTGTTGTAAACTATTTTCTATGAGTCAAGGCGTAGCCCGCCCGATAAAGCAGCAGCGCTGCCAGGAAGAGACCGTAGTAGATCGGCGTGTAAAGGGCGGCTTTGCCTTGCCAGAAAAAGTGAACAACCCCAGCCATTGCAGACACATACGCCAGGCGGTGGAGCAACTGCCAGCGTTTGCCGCCGAGCCAGCGGATGGCGGCCGCGGTACTGGTGGCGGCTAGTGGAATCATCAAAGCCAAGGCTGCCATTCCGGCGATGAAAAAGCGGCGAACGGTGAGGTCCTCGATCAGGATCTCCTTGTTCCATTGGATGTCGATCTGATAGTAGTGCAGGGCATGGAGGCAGGCGTAGAAGAAGGCGAACAGGCCGATCATGCGGCGGAACTTGATGAGGCCGCTTTGGCCGGGCAGTCGCCGCAGCGGGGTAATGCAGAGGCTAAGGAGAAGAAATCGAAGGGTCCAGTTGCCGGTGTAGCGGGCGACGGTTTCGATGCGGTTGATGCCGAGCTGATTCGTGTTCCAGCGGTAGGCGAGCAGGACGAGCGGAATCAGGCAGAGGGCGAACACAACGGGTTTGGCGAGGCGGTGGTTCCATAGCCGGTTTGTGGTTTGGGTAAAGGTCTGGCTCATCGAGTGGGGTATCCAACTCCTCCACTCACATTATTCCCAATCGCGACGAAGAGGTTAACGAGGCCTCGGCCCAACGCATGAAAAGACTCGAATGGACATTCCTGGCGGCATTGCTGATGGGTGGGTGCGCGCAGACGCCAAAACCCGCCGAAACGGCCGAGGCGGAAGTGCCGATTCAGCCGGCCGCAATGCATCCGGAAAGCCTGACGAAGCCGGAAAGCCTCGTCTATCCGTGGTCGGTCGTGCCGGGAGGCGTTTTCTCGCGCGAGGCCGCGCGGCAGGCGGTGGATCGCGATCCGATTGTTGAAGAGCATTACCGCGCCGTAAGGGTGGCAAATCTTCGAAGCGAGCAATTGACGAAGGCAAAATCGGCGTATGTGTCGTATCGCAAGGGCGATACGATTTACTGGACGAGAAACCCGGTGTTATTGAAAGCCGGCGAAACCGTGCTGACCGACGGGGAATCGATGATTCGCGGCCGCTGCGGGAATATGGTTTCCGAGACGCCGCGGACGCCAGTAGCGCCGGTGCACCTGGAACCGCCGCCGCCGGCGATGGAGGTGCCGGTGCCGGCATCGCGCCTGGTGGCCGCGATTCCTCCGGCGCTAAGTCGCGAAGATCCCGAACCGGGCCGCGTGGTCACGGATCGGGCGCCGTCGATCAACACTTCGATCTTGCCGTCGCCCACGCCGGTCCAGGGACTGCCCGGCTACTCTCCAATGGGCGCAATCGGCTTCGTACCGGTTGCCGGAGGAGGCGGAGGTACGCCGGCCGCGAGTAACCCCGCGCCGGACTCACCACCACCGGCCGTGACCCGGCCTCCTGGAGAAACCACGACGCCACCGCCAATCCATCCGCCGATTCCGATCGTTGTTACACCGCTGACTCCGCCGGGTCCGCCAACCGGCCCCCCCCCCGGCTTCAACCGCCACCGGAGTGGCCGACGCACTGGTATCCACCGCCGCGCGAGACGCCGTTACCGCCTCCGCCGGTGCACTATCCGCCGCCGGATCATCCGCCGGGGCCGCCCCCTCCTCATCGGCCCCCGCCCTCTCAGCCGCCTTATCAGCCGCCGCCGTCGGGGCCGCCCCCCTCTCAGCCTCCGCCGCCTCATAAGCCGCCGCCAAGCGATCCGCCGCATTTCCCGCCTCCCCCGAGCGACCCGCCATTCGATCCACCACCGCCGGAGCCACCGCCAGCGGTTCCGGAGCCTACCCCGTTCGTACTGATCGGACTCGGAATGATCGGCCTGGGCCTGCATCTTTCTCGGCGGCAAAAAGAGTAGCCCGTAAAAATTTTTCGATTCCCACTTGCGCTTTTCCAGGCTTGCGATACGCTATTGGAGCGACTTGTTATGCCTGCCTCTCTTGCCGCGCGGCTCGGGTTCGATGCCAGGGAACGCGCTATCTTTCAGCGACTCAGCTCTCCAGAAAAAATCCAACGGTTCCTCGATGAGGAGATTACTTACGATCCAGGAGAAAACTGCCGTTCTCCGCGCCGCCTGCTACGCGAGCGCCGGGGACATTGCGTCGAGGGCGCGCTGCTCGCCTCTACCGCGCTGCGCCTGAACGGCGACCCGCCGCTGGTTCTGGACATGGAAGCGTCCAAAGACGACGATCACGTTGTCGCGATCTTTCAGCGATTCGGCCTTTGGGGCGCGATCGGAAAATCGAATTACTCCGGGCTTCGCTATCGCGAGCCGGTCTACCGCACGGTGCGCGAGTTGGTGATGTCCTACTTCGAACACTACTTCAACCTGCGCGGCGAGCGCAGCTTGCGCGGTTATTCGCGGCCAATCAACCTGACCCGCTTCGATTCGTCCGGCTGGCACGTTTCCGAGGACGATCCCTGGCATATTCCGATCTATCTAACCGAGATCACGCACACGCCGCTTCTGCCGCGCAAGGTGGTCAGGCGCCTGACGAAACTCGACCCGCGGCTGCGCGCTGCCAACGAGTTCGGGATGCGGCGCAAAGCGAGCTAACGCGCGGCGACGATACAATACAAACGTGCCCCGCGCCGTTCGAGTCGCCTATTTCGCCGATTCCTTTCACGAAGTGAACGGGATGGCTCGCACGAGCCGCGAGCTGGACGCCTACGCACGCCGCGGCGAACTTCCCTTCCTCTGCATTCGCGCCGGCGAAACCACGCGAACGACCGTCAACTCCGTCGAACTCCGGCGCGCCACGACGTCGATCCCAGTCGACAAAGACCTCGCCTTCGACCCGCTACTTGGCCGCCACCTTCTCCGCGTCCGCAACGCAATCCGCCGGTTTAAACCCGACCTCATCCACTCCACCGGCCCCGGCGACATCGGCCTCATGGGCGTCTACTTCGCGTATCACTTCGATCTCCCGCTCGTCGCCTCCTGGCATCACAACCTCCACGAACTCGCCGCGCGCCGACTGCAATTCATCCTCGACCACCCTCTCTTCTCCTTTCTCCCCAAAGCCTACGCCGACTTCGTCACGCTGCTCACGGAACGCGGCGCCCTGGAAGGCGTTGCGCTCTTCTACAAACTCGCCCAAGCCACCTTCGCGCCCAATCCCGCCCTCGTCGACATGCTCGCCGATCTCACCGGCAAACGCGTCCACCTCATGCCGCGCGGCGTCGACACCGACATGTTCCACCCTTCGAAACGATTCCGGCAGGATGGCGCATTCACGCTGGGATTCGCCGGCCGCTTGCAGCCCGAGAAAAACGTCCGGCTGCTGGTCGATCTGCAGAAGCATCTGCCGGCGGGCAACCACAAGTTCGTCATCGTCGGGGACGGCTTCGAGCGCAACTACCTCGCCAAGCGCCTCAAACGCGCCGATTTCACCGGCTTCCTCGACGGCGACGATCTGGCCAAGGCTTACGCCAACATGGATCTGTTCGTCTACCCCTCTTGCACCGATACCTATGGCACCGCCGTGCAAGAGGCGATGGCCTGCGGCGTTCCGCCAGTTGTGCGCGATCAGGGAGGACCGCATTACCTGGTCGATAGCGGCGTCAACGGGTACGTGGCCCGCAGCGACGCGCACCTGATCCGCCGCGTGGTCGATGTCATCGCCGACCCCACGCGCCTGCCCGCGCTTCGCGCGAATGCACGTGAAGCCGCATGCCGCGCGAGTTGGGAGCGGGTGTGCGACGATGTTTGGAACGTCTACGACACGATTCCGGGACTGCCCTCGCCCCGGCTGTCGGCGCTGCTCCACTAATCATGGCCACTTCGCCAACAACTTCCGCCCAAAGTCCGCTCGTCCGCCAAATCGGTTTGGTCAGCGCCACCGCCCTCGTGTTCTCGAACATGATCGGCACGAGCATCTTCACGACGACCGGTTTCCTCGCGGGGGATCTAGGCGATCCCTCCATCGTTATCGGCATCTGGATTGTCGGCGCACTGGTCGCGCTCGCCGGCGCGTTCTGTTATTCCGAACTCGGCATCAATTTCCCAAGCTCCGGCGGCGAATACGTATACCTCACCGAGGCGTTTGGCCCGACCTTCGGCTTCATGGACGGATGGGTATCGTTCTTCGCCGGATTCTCCGCGGCCATTGCCCTTGGCGCTCTCGCCTTCGCCGAATATCTCAGCTACGTGTTCCCGGCGCTGAAGGCGTCGAACTCCGCTTCCTACGGGCCGATCGAATTTGGAGGCGCGCAGATCGCCGCCAGCTTACTCGTTATCGTTTTCACCGTCATCAACTACTTCGGCGTCCAATTCGTCAGCACGTTGCAGAACGTGTTGTCGGCGCTCAAATTCACGGTGCTCGCCGGATTCCTGATTCTTGGTTTCACCATCGGGAAGGGCGACTGGAGCAACTTCTCCCAGATGGCCGTGCGCACGTCCACCGTACCGTTGTGGGAACAGTTCGCATCTAGCATGATCTTCATATACGTCGGCTACTCGGGCTGGAACGCGGCGACGTACGTGGCCGAGGAGTTGCATCAGCCGGAGAAGACGCTGCCGCGCGCGCTGACCATCGGCACAATACTGGTAGCGTTGCTTTACGCATTGCTCAACGTACTCTATATTTACGCAACGCCGCTGGAGCAGATGAAGGGCGTCGTTCGCATCGGCTCGCAAGCTTCGGAACGCCTCTTCGGCGCCGACGCCGGTGCATTGTTCAGCGTACTGATGGCCGCGAGTTTGCTGGCGTTCGTCAATGCGATGGTCTTGGTTGGCCCGCGCGTCTACTACGCGATGGCTAAGAACCGCGCCTTTTTCCCGGTCGCCGCCACCGTACATCCGACCTGGCGCACGCCTGTCGCATCGATCACCATGCAAGGCGTCTGCGCCGTTTTCATGTGCCTCACGCCGTTCCGCGATTTGATGTTCTACGTCGGCTTCTTGTTGAATGCGTTCGCCGCGCTGGCCGTCGGATCGTTGTTCGTTTTCCGCAAACGCGCCGGCTGGCAAAAACTGCCGATCGTCAGCTTCGCCTGGCCGCTGCTGCCGGCGTTCTTCTTGCTGGTCAGTGTGTGGGTCGCGTATTCGGGAATCTTGATGAAGCCGTCGATTTCGCTGACAGCCCTGGCGACGGTAGCGGCCGGAGCGCTGGTGTATAAGATTTTTCTTGCGCCGAAAAGTGTCGCGGCGTAGTCAACGCTTTGCACCCTTGCCGCGTATATAGTTGTGACAGCGGTATGCGCGGCATCGAAGCAACAATCCCGCTGACGGGAGCGATCGTGGACGACAAGGGCCTGATCGCGCGGGCCAAGGCCGGCGACGATCAAGCGTTTGAAGATTTGCTGCGTCAATTCGAGCGTCCCGTCCTCGGCCTCTGCACTCGCATGTTGGGCCAGGGCGGCGAGGCCGAAGAAGCCGCGCAGGACACGTTCCTCAAATTCCATCGCGCCCTTGGCTCGTTCGACGAAGAGCGCCGCATCGAGCCCTGGCTATTCCGCATCGCCTTTAACCAATGCCGCGATCGCCTGCGACGGCGGCGCGTATCGGTACCCTTGATCGATGCCCCTATCGCGCCGGTGGCCGAGGCGGCGATCGTGCTCGCCGAAGTGCGCGAGGCCATCTCACGCCTGCCCGATCGCGAACGCGCCGCGTTGCTGCTGCGCGAAATCGAAGGGCTGGAAACAGCCGAGGTCGCCGAACGGCTCGGCGCCTCCGAACTCACGGTGCGCTCGCAAATCTCGCGCGCCCGCGCGCGGCTGCGCGAGTGGCCCGGGGGAGGCCGGCGATGAACGAGTGGATCAACGCGCCTATCGACACCGCCGCGGCAAGCCGCGTGCGCGCGCGTGTGCTGCAACGCGTGCAACGGCGGCGATGGACCAAGCGAACACTAGCCGTTGCCGCGTTCGTCGCCGCGATCATCGCGTGGCCGCGCATGCCCGAAACCGAAACGCTGGCGCTCGTGATGCCGTCCGCGCCAATCGCGCCCGAAGTGAAACTCGCGCCTAAGCCGGTGGTCGTCGCGCGCGCGGTCAAAGCAACGCCGGCCGAAAAAATTGTCCTCTACACCAACGATCCCGACGTAGTCATCGTATTAGTCAGCGAAGGAGGCAGTGAATGAAACATTTTCTGCTCACAATGATTTTTGCGGGCGTGACGCTCGCGCAACAAAACGTGTCGCGGTTGATCCAGCTCAAGTACATCTCCCCCGACAGCGCCATGCCGATTGTCGCGACCTTCGGGCGCGGCAGCGTGGTTGCCAATCAAGAACCGCGCGCGAAATACGTCACCCTCAGCGGGCCTGCGGAACTCGTCCAATCCATCGAAGACGCAATCAAGAAGATCGACGTCGCGCCCGCGCTGGTGAAGAACATCGAAACAACGTTCCACATTCTCCTCGCCGGACAGAGCGGCGAACAAGGCGCGGTGCCGAAAGAACTGGATGGCGTCGTGCAACAATTGCGCGGCGTTTGCGGGCTCAAGTCGTTCCGCCTCCTTGAGACCGCCGTCATCCGAGGCCGCGACGGTTCGGAAACTTCGGGTGCGATGTCGTCGCCGACGAAGCAAGAGACTCCGGCACGATACTACATCCGCTTCGCGCGCACGCAGGTCAGCGGAGACGAGAAAGCCCCTCGCGTCCGTTTCGACGCGCTTCAGTTCAGCGCCTACATTCAATACACGGCAAGTAACGGACAGTCGTTCGATCGCGAGGCTACGATCAAGACCGACATCGACGTCGGCGCCGGACAAAAAGTCGTCGTCGGCAAAACGAACGTCGACGCCACCTCCCAAGCCATCTTCCTCGTCGTCACCGCCAAAGTTGTCGATTAAGAAGAAAACCGCGTACAAACCTTCTGCAACTCAACGAGGTGCCCCGGTATCGCGGTCAACGCATCCGGGGCCGCTTCGTATTCCAGCGCCAGATAACCCCGATACTTATTGGCGACCAGCAACTTCGCCACGCGGTCCCAATCGGATCTGCCGCGCTTGCCGTCCTCGTTCACATCCACCTTCACTTGCACGTTGACGGCGTGCGGCGCGATCATCTCAATCTGCTCATACACCTTCGTCCGGAAGTTGCCAGTATCGAGGTTGATCGCCACCCACGGCGAGTTCACGCGCTTGACGATGTCGACGATCGTCGACGCCTTGTCCGTGATGCCGCCGTGGTTCTCGAGCCCGAGAATGACGCCGCGCGAGCCCGCATACTTCGACGCTTCGCCGAGAACGTTCACAACCCAGCCCGACGCTTCGGTTTCGTTGGAATCCTTCGGCACCGTGCCGCCGAATACACGGATGTGTCC
>VFZW01000084.1 GCA_016871055.1 Acidobacteriota bacterium | reverse complement strand
GGCCGCACCACCGGCCTGATAGAGTGTGATGTTCGCGACGCGCAAGGCCGGCTGCTGGCGCGGAGTTCGTCGACGTGTTACATCTTCCGCGGCGACAAGGCCCAGACCTCGCACGCAAAGATGTCCGATTGGAAACGATAAATGCCCTTGTTTGCGCTCACGATTTTCGTCTCGGCGTTCCTGCTGTTCCAGGTCCAGCCCGTTATTAGCAAAGCGATCCTGCCGTGGTTCGGCGGCGCGGCCGGCGTGTGGAACACCTGCATGCTGTTCTTTCAGGCGATGCTCCTCGGTGGCTACGCCTACGCGCACTGGCTACAAGGGCAAACGGCCGCGGTGCAGCGCAAGATCCACATTACGCTGCTTGCGGCGAGCATCTTGCTATTGCCTATCCTGCCCTCGGCGGCGTGGAAGCCAGAGGGCGGCGAAGAACCGATTGGACGAATCCTCGGTCTTCTTGCGACAACGATCGGCCTGCCGTATTTCCTGCTTTCCACGACGAGCCCGCTGCTGCAAGCCTGGTACGTGCGCGCGACGAAAGAAGGCATTCCGTGGCGGTTGTTCGCTCTGTCGAACGCGGCGTCGCTCGCGGCATTACTGACTTATCCTGTGCTTGTTGAACCCAACCTCAGTGTGCAGAAGCAGGCCTGGGTGTGGTCCGGTGTTTTCGTAATTTTCGCCACGCTCGGCATCGGCGTGACGTGGAAGTTCGCGGCCGATCCGTTGCCGAAGACGGAACAGGAAGAAGGCGCCGCGCCAACGATGGGCCTGCGCGTGTTGTGGATCGCTCTTGCCGCCTGCGCGTCGATCTTGCTGTTGGCGATCACCACGCACATGACGCAAGACGTCGCCGCGATTCCGTTTCTCTGGGTGATCCCGCTGGCCGTTTACCTACTCACGTTCATCGTCTGCTTCGAAACACCGAAGGCCTATCAACGCTGGATCTTTTTCCCCGCGCTGATTATCGTCCTCTACACGATGGGGACAATTTTGGACGAATCGCCAGACTGGCTGAAGGTACGCAACAACATCGCGTTCTGCTCAGCACTGATTTTCGTTTGCTGCATGGTGTGTCATGGTGAACTCGCCTCGCTTCGCCCGTCTCCACGCTACCTGACGGGCTATTACGTTTCGCTCTCGCTGGGCGGCGCAATCGGCGGACTCTTCGTCGGACTCGCCGCGCCGATGCTCTTCAACGCCTACTATGAACTGCAGATCGGCCTGTGGCTATGTGCCGCCCTCGCGACGATTGTCTTTGCGCGCACCTCCACCGCCACGAATCTGGGGAAGGCGGCGTTGATCGTTTTCCTGATCGGGCTCGGCGCCTACGGCGCGTGGCTTTTCAAGATCAAGAAAGGAAATCTGGACGGAGTAGAAATTGCCGTTCGCAATTTCTATGGGCACCTCCATGTCAGCAACTCGGGCAATCCGGGTGAATACGCCGCGGCCAAGCAACTGGTGCACGGAACAATCAACCACGGCCAGCAGTTGCTTGATCCCGCTCGCCGGATGCAACCAACCAGCTATTTCTGCAAAAACTCCGGCGCGGGTCGCGCACTGCTCACCCGCGAAGAAGGCAAGCCGCTCAAAGTCGGTGTGCTCGGCCTGGGCTGTGGCGCTATGCTCGGCTACGCGCGGCCCGGCGATGAGTTCCGGCTCTACGAAATTAACCCGCAAGTGTTCGAAATCGCCAAGACCCGATTCACCTTCATGACCGAAACGCCGGCCAAAATCAGCGAGGTGCTCGGCGATGGGCGTCTGTCGCTGGAACGCGATCCGCCCCAGAATTTCGACCGCCTGTTCATGGACGCCTTCTCGGGCGACTCCATTCCAGTGCACCTCGTCACGCACGAAGCCTTCGAGCTGTACTTCCGCCATCTGAAACCGGACGGCATCGTGATCGTGAATATCACCAACAGCTACCTCGATCTGCTGCCCGTTGTCGCCAAAGCCGCCGAGCGCTTCGGCAAAGTCGTCGTCGAGATCGAAGACAACCCGGAAGAGGGCGACGAAGAATGCTACATCTCGCACTATGCGTTGGTGATGTCGCCCGAAAAACTCGCGGCCACTCCTTCGTTCCGAGAACGTTCGACCATCGCTAAACCGGACCCCAACTTCCGCGAATGGACCGATGCGTTCTCGAATCTATTCGCCATCGTGCGAAGATAGCGAGATCGTCCGCATGGCCTGGTACGCCCTTACCATCTTCGTGTCTTCGTTTCTGCTGTTTCAAGTGCAGCCGGTAATCGCGAAGATCATTCTTCCCTGGTTCGGCGGCTCGGCCGCTGTCTGGAACACTTGCATGTTGTTCTTCCAAGCCGCGCTGCTGGGCGGCTACGCCTACGCGCATGTCCTCTACGACAAAACCGCGGCAAAGATGCAGTTCCGCGTTCACGCGGGCTTGCTTGCCATCAGTCTCGCCGTATTGCCGATCATGCCCGGCGCGAGATGGAAGCCCAACGGCGACGAAGATCCGGCCCTTCTCATCCTCGGCTTGCTCGCCTTAACGATTGGCTTACCGTACTTTCTTCTGTCGACCACCGGGCCGCTCCTGCAGGCCTGGTATTCCCGTGCCAATAACGGCGCGGTGCCCTACCGCCTCTTCGCGCTTTCCAACTTCGCCTCGCTGCTTGCGCTGATTAGTTATCCCCTCTACGTCGAGCCTTCGCTCGAAATCGACAAACAGGCGATTTACTGGTCGTGCGGCTACGCAGTCTTCGTCGTCCTCTGCGGTATAGTGGCCTGGCGTGTTCGCAACGATGTGCGGGTTGAACCCGTGGCGGCGGAAGACGAATCGCCCGTCGCGTCGCCGTCATTTCAGCGCCGCATGCTGTGGATCGGCCTCGCCGCATGCCCGTCGGTGTTGCTGCTTTCGGTGACGACGCACCTGACGCAGGACGTTGCCGCGATTCCGTTTCTCTGGATCGTGCCGTTGATCCTCTACTTGCTGAGCTTTATCCTCACGTTTGAAACCGATAAGATCTACTGGCGCTGGCTGTGGCTGCCGCTATTGACCGTGGCGCTGGGCGGCATGTTGTGGCTGGATTTGGAGAACGCGCCCGACCTGACGATGCGCTGGAAGATCGCGGCCTGCGCCGCCGCGATGTTCGTCTGCGCGATGGTCTGCCATGGCGAACTGGCGTCGCTGAAGCCGCACCCGCGTTACCTGACGAATTTCTACGTGGCGCTCAGCGTCGGAGGCGCACTTGGCGGGCTCTTCGTCGGACTGCTCGCGCCCATGGTCTTCAACGCCTATCACGAGTATCCGTTCGGCTGGTGGCTGACGATGGCGCTGGTCATCGCCGTTCTTACTAGCCGCTACCCGGAAGCGTTCCAAAAAACGAAAGGCTTTGCCGCGCTCACGGTTCTGCTCGTCGCGCTCGGCGTCTACGGGGGCGCGTGGACCAATGTGCAGAAGAAGTTTCTGAGGGGTTACCGCGTGACGGAACGGAACTTCTACGGCACGCTGCGCATTGAAGACGAGGGCGATCTACACGACAAAACGCTAGTTCGCCAACTGCTGCACGGGACGATCAATCACGGCCAGCAGTACCTCCACCCCGAGCGCCGGCGCGAGGCGACTACGTACTATTGCCGCGAAAGCGGCGTCGGCGCGGCCATCCTAAGCCGCAATGAAAACGCGCCACAGAAGGTCGGTGTGGTCGGCCTCGGCACCGGCACGCTCGCCAGCTACGCGCGCGTCGGCGACGATTACCACATCTTCGAAATCAACCCGCTCGTCCTGCAACTGGCGCGGCGAGAATTCAGCTTTTTGAACGAGTCGCGTGCCCCGATAAAGGTCCACATGGGCGATGCCCGATTGACCCTCGAACGTATGCAGCCGATGAACTTCGATGTGCTTGCAGTCGACGCATTCAGCGGCGACTCGGTGCCCGTGCATCTGCTCACGCGCGAAGCGATGCAGCTCTACGCGAAGCACATGAGCAAGGACGGCATTATCGCCGTGCACATCTCGAACCGGTACCTCGATCTGGAAGGTGTCGTGCGCTCGGGCGCGGACGCGATCGGCCGGGTGGCGCTGGAAGTTTCCGACGAACGCGACGAGTCCGACGAGGCCTGTTACGGCTCGACTTGGATCCTTATCATGAGCCCGGAAACAAAGGCCGCGAAGGCATCGGCGCTCACCGCCGGAACCGAAATTACCGTGCCCGAGAAGTTGCGCCCTTGGACCGACAGCTTCTCGAATCTGATCGGCGTGCTGCGCGCGAAGTAGCTCGACACGGAGGGTATGGCAAGACACCCGACACGCAACCGGACGCCACCGCGCTGCCGGCGTGGGCGCGGATCGACGACAAAGCGCCCGGGTTGATCGAGGATCCGGACGAATACAAGGCGTACGTTATTGAACTATCGGGTGTGCCGGGAGAGTACGAGGCCGCCCCGCGGTTTACGATGACTCGCGAGGAACTCCGCAAAATGCTCTCGCATGATACGAACCGCTGGTCGGGCACGGTAGGGCAACTGCGCGATGAGGGGTACTAGCGAGTTCCCGTGTGACGAAGTACTTCGCTGACACCAGCGCACCGATCAAGCTTTTCCACGCGGAGCTCGGCTCAAATTACATGGAACGGTTGATCGGGAGCCTTGGCAACCGGATTTACATCGCCCCCATTACACTTGTCGAGTTCGAGTCCGCTCTCGCCACCAAGCAAGGGACTCGACAAGTTCCGGGACGGGAAGCGAATGACTCGCGAGGGTGGCTGGGGGCCGATCTCGGTTGCAAATCGTTCGTGGTACCGCGCCCATCGGGCCGATGCATCTGCGAAGCACAGGCCTCTTAATCCGCCGTTTCATCGGCTCCCATAGTTCACGGGCCATGGATGCAATTCAAGTGTCGATGGCATCCGAACTGTAAAGCGAAGCGCGAATCTGCTTTTTCTTGACCTCGGGCATTGGGCTCTTTGGTGTCGCCAAAGCGCTTGACATCCCGGCCCTCGATCCCGCCGGGTGCGAACGGTCCGTTACCCTCCCCTAGTTCTGCTATAGTAAGGGCATCCTCAAAAGGAACTGGCCGCGTCCCCAAAAACGCAGCCATTGAACTTAGGCCTCTCGGCTCCTCCGACTGAGCGGCTTAAGGGTGCCGCATCGGAAAAGGGTTTAGGCAAGTTGATAAGGACCCCTTTTCCGATGCGGGTTGCCCCGAACGATAAATCGCTGGGGCGCACGGATCTGGCGCTGGCTCGCCGCCGGGTCGAGAGTGTCCGCTTGAACACTTCGAACTACGCTCTGGACTGGGCCCGCGTCCATCATTCCCAGCCCAACGCGCCGGCAAGCAACCGGTACCTTTGGGATTCGATCCGCGGAGAGACTGTATGAGGTGTTGGAAAGATCGTGAATCTCGTCAACCGTGGGGCAACCTAAAAAAAGACCCTCTGAACCGACCAACCAACGAGTGGAAGGAGCGGTTCTAAACTTTTTACCGGCTCCCGCAAGCACGCTTGATTCAGCCCGCCCGCTTCGTTCGTTTGTCAGGTCAATCCAGAGGGTTGGTTACAAGATTGACTTCATCAATTCACGTCAGAACCCAGCATGTGGGTAGCCAACAGATCTATTGCAGCAAACTGTTGAAAATAAATCAAGTGGGTACCCCGCGAAAACTTTCGTCCGCCCGCACCCGCCTCGAAGGTGTGTCATTGTGACACAATCGAAAACGTGAACCCCTTGTCGCGCCGCGTGGCGCTAGGCGCGATAGCCGCTGCCTCAATCCCCGCGCAAAACCTGGCCGAAGAAGACTTCCAGCCCTACGGCGAACACCCACGCCTCTTCTTGAACGCGCGCCGCCTCCGCCTTCTCAAGCGCGAACGCGAGCGCACGTCCGTCCGCTGGAATCAGTTCGAAACCCTCGTCGCCGGCAAGGCGCAGATGCCTGAAACCGGCTTCGCGCACGCGCTTTATCACGCCGTCAGCGGCAACGCCGAGTTCGGCAAATCCGCGATTCAATTCGCGCTTAAGTCCAACGACATCCGCCAAGCCGCCATCGTCTTCGACTGGTGCCAACCCATCCTCGGCGACAATGCCGCCAAGCCGCTCGCCGACAAACTGCGCAAGTATTTATCGACGCCGCCATCGAAGCAGGACATCCCCACCATGCGCGACCGCACCCTCGCCGCCGTCGCCCTCGCCGGGCATGATCCCGATCCATCGAAGGCCGCGCTCGAGCAACTCGTCAAAGCCTGGTGGCGCAAAGACGTCGCTCCGAATCTGAAAATCGGCCAGTACTTCTACGAGCGCAAGGACAGTTACGCGCTTTTTGAAATGTTGCACGCCGTCCGCGACGCGCTGCAGATCGACCTCCGCGAAGACGCCCCGCGCTACTTCAAGGAACTGCCGGCGTATCACATCCTCAGCTACTACCCCGCGACATTTCCGGCCGCGGAGAACGAATACCGCGTGCCCTTTTACGACGGCGACGGCGATCCCGATCTCCTTACCGCGGCGCTTTCGCGCGCAGCCGATCTGTCGATGGTCGCATTCGACACCAACGCGCAGGAGACCCAATTCGTCCAAGGCTGGCTCATTCATGATCGCTTCCTGATGCGCGGGACGTTCGGAATTCCCTACGAGTTCCTCTGGGCCAATCCTTATCAGCCGGGCTTGAGCTACTATCACCTGCCGCTTTCGATGCACCACGCCGACAGCGGCCGCCTCGCGCTGCGTTCCAGTTGGGAGGACGACGCGACGTGGTTTCATTACTCGCAAGGCAGGGTGCAGTTTTTCGAGGAAGGACGCCGCAAGGAACGCGCGATGACCTCGCCCGCGCCCGTCGAAATCGGCGGCACGGTGGTCCACTTCGGCCGCGATGAGATGAAGTTCCAACCGCTCAACGCGGAGCCGCAGCGGACTTATGTGATCGGCCTCGCACCGCGCTCGCGCTACGATCTTGAAATCGACGATGAAGAAATCGTCGAACGCACGACCGATGGCGGCGGAATTATCGAGTTTGACTTTCCGCCCATGCAGGATCGGGTGGTGCGGTTGAAGAAGTTACGCTTGCCTTCGCAAGAATCGAAGTAGCGCCTCGTTCACCTCCCGCGGACGCTCTTGTTGAACGAAGTGTCCCGCGCCCTCAACAATCGATTGACGTTCGAGATTCGGCACCGTTGTATTCATAGCTTCCAAAGGTGCTTTGCCTGTAGGGCCGCTGATCACGTGATCCTCGGATCCGGCGATGAATAACGCGCGCTGCATTACATTCGCGCCCGCGAAAGGGGCCAGTAATTCCCAGTTCCGATCAATGTTTCGATACCAATTGAGCCCGCCGCGGAAACCCGTGCGATTCATGTCGGCGGTCATATAGTCGAGGTCGGCCTCGGTGAGCCACGCCGGTAGACGATCCGGGTTGATCGTGTTGTCGAGAACGCCCTTGCCCGGCTGCAAGATTCGGATGTTTGGGCGGCTGCGTGGAAAGTCGCCCGAGAGGCTGTACAGAGTCCCGCGCAGCGACTCGCGGTGATCGCGGTCGTATTCGGCATCGGCTACGCCAACGTCCTGGTAGTAGAGCCAATAGTAGGTGTGCAGGCCTTGCTCCCGCAGCAGCCGCATCGGCGGCGCCGGACCGCGCCGTCGAAACGGAACGCTCATGGACGCGACGGCGGGAAAGAGATCGGGACGCATCAGCGCCGAGTGCCAGCCAACGGTCGCGCCCCAGTCGTGGGCGATGAGAATCGCTTGTTTTTCCCCGAGAGCCGCGACAAGCCCAACAACATCTCCCACCAGATGCATGATGTTGTAGGACGCGACCTCCGGTGGCAATTCGGATTTCCCGTAACCGCGCATATCGGGCGCGACGACGTGAAAACCGGCATTCGCAAGCACGGCGATCTGATTGCGCCATGTATACCAGCTCTCCGGGAAGCCGTGAATCAGCAGGACCAGTGGTCCCGTGCCTTGTTCGGCGATGTGAAGTTTGATCCCATTGGCGGTGACGAACCCGTGTTTGACGTCTTTGAGTATTGATGGCGAGGCCTGACTTGCGAACGCCGGCAGACTCGGAATAGCAGCGAGTTGGCGTCTGGAAATGGGCATCGATTCAGTTTAGCCTGGAGTCCCAGAGCCACCGCCGCGACCCCGATCGCGTGCCATTGTGCTCTGAGGCGCCTAGGCAAGCCGGCGATCGTATTCGGGAGGGATGCTCGAAAGTACGATCGCATGATTCGTCGATTTCATGCCCTCGTGAACATGCTGCTTATCACGAACATTGATTCCGCCCTCCACAACACTCGCACTCGCCAAAACGATATAAAATAATCCCACAGGTCAGCTCGCATGAAAACCCTCCTCGCGCTAGCAGCCATTGGCACACTCGCCGCCCAAGACCGCGGCACCATCCGCGGCACGGTAACCGATCAAACCGGCGCCGCCATCCCCGCCGCCAACGTCACCGCCCACAACATCGACAACGGTCTGAAACAAGCCACCGTCTCCGGCGCCGACGGTACATTCAACATTCCCTACCTCCCAGTCGGCAACTACTCCCTTATCACCGAGCGCACCGGTTTCCGCAAGTCCGAAATCACTGGCCTCCGCGTCAACGTCGCCACCGTCACCGGCGTCGAAGTCTCAATGACCATCGGCACGGTCGATCAATCCGTCGAAGTCTCCGCCGCCTCGCCCATCCTTGAACTGCAAGGTACCAACCTCGGCAAGGTCATGCCGAAAGCCGCTATCAAAGACCTCCCGCTTTTCATCGGCGGCGGCGTCCGCAGCAATCTCGCCTTCGTCATCCTCACGCCTGGCGTCATCGGACCCGCCAACAACCCGCGCATCGGCGGCGGTCTGCTCGACGGCCAGAGCGAACAACTCGACGGCGCCGAAGCGCAGAGCGAACGCCGGAACGATCCGGCCATGAACGGCGTCTCCGTCGAAGGCATGGAAGAGTTCAAGGTGCAGAGCTCCGGCTACTCCGCCGAATTCGGCCGCACCTCCAACGGCGTCATTAACTGGGTCACAAAATCCGGCACGAATACGCCACACGGAAGTGCATTTGTATTCAATCGCAACGAGGTCTTCAACGCCCGTGGCTTCACCTTCACTCCCACGCGCCGCCCAATCGTCCGGCAGTGGAATCCGGGCGGCTCGTTCGGCGGGCCGATCTTTATTCCGAAGTTCTTTGACGGCCGCAACAAAGCCTTCTTCTTCTTCGCCTACGAACGCGCCTCCACCCGCAACGGTCAGTCGACAGCGCTCGTCACCGCACCCGTCGACGAATACAAGATCGGCGACATGCGCCGCAACGTCGACTCCGCCGGACGCACCGTACCTCTCTACGATCCTTTCGACGCGCAAGGCCGCATCATTGCAAACGCCGCCGATCGTCCGCGTTTGCAGTGCCGCGGCGTCCTCGACGTCATCTGCCCCGAACGCATCGATCCCACCGCGCGCCGCCTGATATCGCTCCTCCCAAAACCCGACGACCCAACCCGCATCATTAACAACTACCGCTCGCGTAGCTTCTCCACATCCCGTTCGCATTTGCCGTCGATCAAAGGCGACTATGTGTTCAACGACAAACACCGCGCCAGCTATCTCTTCAGTCACTTCTTCGCTCCAGCGCGCCCGAGCATTCACCCGCTCGAAGGCATTCCCGGCACCGGCTTCCCGTCCGAAGTCCTCACTGAATATCACCGCTACAACGACGACTACATCATCACCCCCAATCTCCTCAACCACATCACCATCGGCTTTAATCATCGTCATGTCATCGAAGCCCCTGGTTACGTCTCAAGCTTTCCAGCCGACCTCGCCCGCGAAACCTATATCCAAGGCACCGTCACTCCGCTCGCTCCCGGTACATCGAGCGTCTATTCCGCCGGCGGCGTGCAGTGGGGCAATAGCGTCTTCACCGACTCCCGCCAGCGCACCACCAACATCAAGGAACAACTCGCCTGGGCCCGCGGCCGTCACAACGTCAAATTCGGCTTCGAGTATCTGCGCGGGATCTATCGCCGTCTCGACTTCAACGGTGCATACGGCACCGTCAATTTCAGCGCCGCCGGCACAGGCAATCCCACCGTTGGCAACAGCGGTTCCGATTGGGCTTCGTTCCTCCTCGGCGTCGCGGGCGGCGGCGGATTCCGCTACCCCGGCGACACCGCGTTCCAATGGCCCTACTACGCCTAGTATATCCAAGACGACTTCAAGCTCTCCAACAGACTCACCATCTCCGCCGGCCTGCGTTACGAAATCCCCGTGCCGAAGAAGGAGCGCAATTTGAAGAACTCCAACTTCTGTCCGACGTGCCCCAACGCCGCGGCAGGCGGCATTCCAGGAGCTATGGTCTACGCCGGCCGCGACGGCGCTCCCGAACGCTTCGGCGAAACACGGATGAACGCGTGGGGCCCGCGCCTCGGCCTCGCCTATCAACTGAACAACAAGACTGTCTTGCGCTCCGGAAGCGCCATCTACTATCAGCCCAGCCGCGAAGATGGCAACGCCGACAACGGCATTCAGGGCTTCGGCGGCACCTTCGGCGCCGTCGGAAACAATCTGTCCAACGGCATCTCGTATCTCGTTCGCGACGGCTTCACGTCGTACGCGCAAACGATTAGTAGCCTCCGTCCGCCCATCCGCGACGCTGCCACGCTAAGCGCCAATCTTATCCAGCAGACGCCGTTCTTCTACTACTCCAAGGCCGGCCGAGCACCGTACTTCACCGATTGGAACTTCACCATAGAGCGCCAGATGTCGACAACCTCACTGCTGCGCACCAGCTACCACGGTGTCGTCGGTAACAAGCTGCTCTCGCGCCAACAATCGCTGAATCAACTCGACCCGCGCTACTGGGCCATATACGGCAACAACCTCGCGACTCCCGTCTCCGCCGCGCTGACGAACCCCGCCGTCATCGCCGCCGGCTTCACGCTGCCCTACGCCAGCTTCCCCCGGAATCTTCAACTTCAACAGGCGCTGCGCCCCTTCCCGCACTACGCCGGCATTAACAGCAACGCTGGTGGAGAGAACGACGGGCACTCGACCTTTCACGCACTCGAAGCAAGCTACGAACATCGCTTCTCGAAGGGCCTCTTCATGCTGGCCTCCTACACGTTCGCGAAGTTGATCTCCGGCTCCAACGGCGAAGACGCCAACCGCGCCTCCGACGGCGCCGTGCAAAACCAATACAACCGCCGGCTCGACAAAGCGGTGGCCAGCCAGGACACACCGCACAACCTGCGCATCAGCTACGTCTACGAACTCCCGTTCCTCAAGAACAACAGGTATCTCGGCGGCTGGAAGATTTCCGGAATTCACACCTACGTCAGCGGCACACCCATGGTGATCAACTGCAACCAGAACTTGTTCGGCGCCGGCAACAATGCGCGCTGCAGCTTCGCGCCCGGTGTATCGACCGGCGCGATTCCGCTCGTTAATCCCGAGTGGAATTCGAGCAAGGAAAAGGCCTTCAGCGTGCCGTATCTCAACAAGGCGGCGTTCGTCCTTCCGCCGAATATGGTCTTCGGCGACACCCCGCGTCGCATGGCCAACCTCCGCACGCCGAGGACGGTCAACGAAGACCTCGCCTTACTCAAGGACTTTAAGATGGGCGAGAAGTACAACTTCGAAATCCGCGCCTCGGCGTCGAATGCGTTTAATCGCGCTCTGCTCGCAGCGCCCGTGACGGCCTTCAACAACCCTGCCTTCGGCTTCATCAACGCCCCTCAAGGCAACGGCCCTCGCAACATTCAACTCGGCGCGCGGATATCGTTCTGATGCCCAGCAACGCCATCCCCGGTCTTCACTTCAAGAACGCACGCAAGGCCATCGATTGGCTCTGCGAAGTCTTCGGCTTCGACCGCCACGCCGTCTACGCCGGCCGCGGCAATTGGATCCACCACGCCGAACTCACGCTCAATGGCGAAGGCATGATCATGCTCGGGTCCATTCGCAAAGACATGCCCGCGGCCAAGGGCAGTATCAACCTGATCGTCAATAACCCCGACGCCATCTACAAGCGGGCAGTGAAGAAGAAGGCCAAAATAATCGTCGCCATCGAAGACAAACCCTACGGTGGCCGCGGCTTCGCCTGCGAAGACCCCGAAGGCAACACTTGGCACGTCGGCGACTACAACCCGTGGACGCCGAAGTAGCCGCCGTCACTCCGGGCAAATCAGGGCACGCCCGAGTCTTGCCTCTCTGCACAATACAGGCCAAGATCAAATCCGACATTTCCGCGCCATGCCGAACCGGGAAAATCAGCCCGTCGCCACGAATCTAAAGCGGAGTTCCGTCCATGAATGCCGCCGTTCCGATGCGGCCCAGGCAATTGTGGCCAGTCGCCAAACCACAATCACGGTAGCCGCCACTTCACGCCAGGATTTCCCGCACGACGCGCGCCGGGAACTGATCGGTCAATCGCTCTTTCAGTCCATGCCGTTCAAGCGCCAGATCGCGGTGATTCAGTCCAAGCTGATGCAAAATCGTCGCGTGGAAATCGTGCACGCTCACTTTGTTGTCGGCCGCCTTGAAACCGATGTCGTCCGTCGTGCCGTACGTCACGCCGCCCTTAACTCCGCCGCCGGCGAGCCAGGAAGAGAACCCGTTCGGACCATGATCGCGTCCAGCGATCTCCCCTTTTCCCTGAGAAATCGGCAATCGACCGAACTCCCCGCCCCACACAATCAACGTGGAGTCGAGCAGGCCGCGCTGCTTCAAGTCCTTCAACAACGCGGCGACCGGCTTATCGGTCTTGCCGCACGCGTAGTCGAGGCTCTTCTTCACGTTGTCGTGTGAATCCCAAATCTGCGATTCGATGTAAAGCTGCACGAACCGCACGCCGCGCTCAACCAACCGCCGGGCCATCAAACAGCGCTTGCCATACGACTCCGTCGCCGGTTGATTCAACCCATACGCCTCGCGCGTCGCTTCGGTCTCCTTCGATAAATCCAGCGCATCCGTCGCCGCCATCTGCATTCGCGCCGCGAGTTCGAAACTCGAAATGCGCGCGTCAAGCTCCGGCTGCATCGGCCGCGACGAACGGTGCGCCGCGTCGAGCGTCCGCACTAAATCACGCTCGGCGTCCATCAACGCCGTTGGGATCTCGGGCCTCGGCAGCAAGTTCAATACCGGCGGACCTTCGGTGCGGAACCGCGTCCCCTGATAAATCGGCGGCAACCACGCCGACTGCCAGTTGGAAATTCCATTGATCGGCAGCCCCTTTGGATCGTCGAGCACAACATACGCCGGCAGATTCTGATTCTCCGTGCCGAGTCCATAAGCCACCCACGACCCGATCGACGGCCGGCTCGCCACCGTGCGGCCACTGTGAATGAGGAACAAGGCGGGTTCGTGGTTGGCATGCTCGCCGTACATGGAGTTGATCAGCGCAATGTCGTCGGCGCAGTCGGCCAGATGCGGCATCGCATCGGAGATCATCATTCCGCTCTTTCCGCGCGGCTTAAACTCGAACGGCGACTTCATCAGCACGCCCGCTTCGTCGCCGTTGGATATCGCGAAGGCCAGTTCGCGGGATGGCTTGGAACCGTGGAGGCGCGTGAGCGTCGGCTTCGGATCGAACAGATCCACCTGGCTCGGCCCGCCGTTCATGAACAGATGAATCACCGCCTTGGCCTTGCCCGCGAAATGCGGCCGCTTCGCCGTCAAGTCGTAAGAGCGCTGCTCGGCGTGCAGCATGGACAGCAGCGCCGCGCCGTGCACGCCGTTCGCCATCGTTGAGAAGAAATCGCGTCTTGTTTTCATGGTCGCCTCTAGTCGATGTAGCTAAACTCGGCCGAATTCATCAGCGCGTGCGTGAAGTTCGCCACCGCCATCCATTGCGCCATCAGTGTGCGCGGTCCGCTCTCGTTATCCGCCGACAATTTCTCCGGCCAGCCCTTCCGGAACTGCTCGATCGCGCTCATGCCCGTCTCCACCTCGGCGCGCGATGGGAACCGCGAGTACGCACGCAAGTACGCATTCTCGACAATCTTCGCGCGGTCGCCATCCGACTCGTCGATCACGCGCCCCGCCATCGCCTTCGCCAGATCCCACGTCATCGTGCCGTTCATCATGTGCAGCGCCTGCGTCGCGACATTCGACATCCGCCGCTCCGTGCAATTGGGCGTCATGGCCGGTTGATCGAACGAGTCCATCAACGACACCGGCGTCTGCCTTCGATGCAGCACATACACATTGCGCCGGTAGCCCTTCGGGTCCGGTTTCACAACCACTTCCTTGTCGTCCTTCACTTCCACCGGCGAGGGCTTGCCGAACGCCGTCTCGTCGAGCCGCCCGGACGCGCCCACCAGCGAATCCCACAACGTATCGGCATCCATGCGCCGCAGCGGCATCCGCGAAACCATCGCGTTGTCCGGATCGATCGCGCCGATTTTTTCCTCTTCTTTCGACGACTGCCGGTATGCGCGCGACGTGACCATTATCCGGTGCATGCGCTTCATCGTCCATCCGCCTTCGACAAACTCCACCGCCAACCAGTCCAGCAGTTCCTGATTCGACGGCTTAAGACCCGCGCGCCCAAAATTCGCCACCGTGGGCACAATGCCCCGCCCGAAGTGCCGCATCCAAAGCTGATTCATCGCGACGCGCGACGTCAGCGGATGCCGCGGTTGCGTCAACCACTTCGCCAACGCCAGCCGCTTGCCGCTTGTACCGGCATACGGAGCCGCCACGCGATACGGCTCGATTCCCGGGTAGTCGAACAACGCCGGCGTGCCCGCGTCCACCGGATCGCCAAAACCAGTCGACTCGCCGCGCCGGAGCAAGAACGGTAGAGAGTGCTCGGCGTTATCGGCGAGTACCCGCACATGCGGTTTGGGGCGCATCTTGCCGCGCAGCGTGTCCAACTGCATCTGCAAATCGCGCGTCTTCGTCTGGAACTCAGGGTACTTAGCGGCCAGATCACGGTCGCTGATCTTCGGATCTTCCTTCGCCCGGTATGGCGCGGCGATCTTGGCAATCTCATCACGGAGTTTTTTCTGCTCCGTCTCCAGCGGCTCATTGATCTTTGCCGCCTCCGCGAGTTCGCTCTCCAACCCCATCGCATACTCGCGTTTGTTCGGAGTCTTCCACTCATACGGGTCGTAGGCGGACTGGAGGATCGCGCTCAGCCGGTAATAATCGCGCTGCGGGATCGGATCGTACTTATGGTTGTGACACCGCGCGCAGCCCACCGTCAGCCCCATCGTCGCCGACGTCAGGACTTCCAATTCCTCGGCCAGGATGTTCATGCGTTCACCGATCAGTCCCCGTTCGGCGGCGTTGGTTGGATCGGGCGCCGTCCGCAAGAACCCAGTGGCGGCCAAACGGTCGATCAAGTCCTGACTCGCCGCGCCTTTTATCTTTTTCCAGTCATCGGAGATCTCGTCACCCGCGATCTGCTCGGTCAAAAACTGAGTGTACGGCTTGTCGTTGTTCAACGAGCGAATCACATAATCGCGATACCGCCACGCATACTGCCGCACGCCATCATCCTGACCAAAGCCCTCGGAATCCGCGTAGCCGGCCAGATCCAACCAGTGCTGCCCCCAGCGCTCCCCATAACGCGGCGACGCAAGCAGTCGATCGACCAACTTCTCATATGCATCGGGCGACCGATCGTTTAAGTACGCGCGCACATCGGCCGGCGAGGGTGGCAACCCCGTCAGGTCCAGATACAAACGCCGCATGAGCGCGGGCCGCTCCGCCTCGGGCGAATACGAAAGCCCCTTGGCCTCTAATTTCGCGAGCAAGAACGCGTCGATCGGGTTCTTCACGAGTGTTGCATTTCTTACCGCCGGCGTTCGAGGCCGTACCGATGGCTGGAACGCCCAGTGCTTACGATCGCTGTCGCGCACGATCTCATCGGCGGGCTTCTTTATTTCTTCCGGCCCGGGCGCGCCTGCCGCAATCCACGCGCGAATCTTCTCCGTTTCAGACTCAGTCGGCAGCTCAACGGCAACAACTTTCGCTTCTCTAGCGGGCGGCATCTCCCCCGCGACGATGCGCTTGTACAACAGGCTCTCTTCGGGCTTGCCCGGAATCAATGCCGGCCCCGATTTGCCTCCCTTCAACCGGCTTGCCAGCGTTCGCAAATCCAGCCCGCCTTTTTTCTCGCCGCCGCCATGACAGGCCGCGCAGCGCGCCTGCAGGATCGCCCGCACGTCCTGTTCGCGCACGTGCGCCACCGGCGCGGTCGCCGCGATCTCGTTTATCCAACTCCGCACCTGATCGATCTCGGCGTCATTCAACTTTTTGGGCCCAGGCGGCATCTGCCCCGAAACGATCTTGTCCATCAGCAGACTCTTCGCCGCCATACCCGCCACCACCGCCGCCCCCGACTTGCCGCCTCTCAGCGCCCCTTCGTGCGTCCGCAGGTCGAGGCCGCCCTGCGGGGACGCACCGTGACAGGCTACGCATTGCGCTTTGAACACCGCCGGCTGGCCAAATGCCAACGCCGTCCATGCCGTTACGAAGATTAAGTGTTTGTGCATCAGGGACTCGCCGTCATTCTATCGCAGCGTAGTAAAATCGGGGCTGCCGATGAAATTCCTGCCATTCGCGCTGCTGGCCCTTGCCCTGCCGGCCTTCGCGCAAGACGACGAACTCAACTGGATCGACAACTACCGCGACGCGCTCAAACTCGCCCGCGAAACCGGTAAGCCGATATTCCTCGAATTCCGCTGCGAGCCTTGAACGAACGGAAGAACCTTTGACGCACAGGTTGTGCTGTCACCGAAATCTTCTCCATTGGGCCGGCAGTTGAAGGAGTACGTCCTCGTGCGCATCACGCGCATGGACTCGATCGATATCGGCCTGTTCGAGCACGACCGCAACAACACCATCTACTTCTACATGTTGAACGCCGACGAGCGGATCTACATGCGCTACGGCGGCCGCGACTCCCGCTCGGCCGACTCGTACCTCAGTCTCGAAAGCCTCGCCTTTGCGGCCAAGAAAGGCCTCGAACTGCACAGTTATTACAAGGCCGGCACCCTCCCCAAGCTCGAACGCCCCAAGCCCGAATCGCCGCGCGATATCCCCATGCTCGTCGCCCGCACCTTCAAGGTCGGCTCCTGCGTCGAATGCCATCTCATCGGCGATTTCGAGAACATGCACCGCGAGGTCGACGGCACTCTCGACAAACTTGTGCACCTGTTCCGCTCCCCCGACATCCGCACCATCGGCATCGAACTCAACGTGCCCAAGGGCCTTGAAGTGAAGGAGGCCAAAGGCGCCGCGTTGGCTGCCGGCATGAAACCAGGCGACGTAATCGCAACCTGGGCCGGCGACGCCGTCTGGACCTTCGCCGATGTCCAACACCGCTACAATCAGGTCCCGCGCACCGCGAAAGAGGTTAAGGTCGGAGTGCGCCGCGGTGAAGACGCCAAGGAATTCACTGTCGCCCTTCCGCCGCGCTGGTGGTGGACCGACACCCGCTGGCGCCAGTCGTCCATCGAACCGCGCAGCTACTTCGAAGACCGCGAACTCTCGGCCGAAGAGAAGCGCAAACACGGCCTTGCCGAAGATAGCTTTGCCAGCGAAGTGAAATACGTCGCCGAAATCGCGCGTTCCACCAAGGCCCACGAACTCGTCACCGGCGATGTCATCGTCGCCGTCGATGGCGTCGAGAAAGACGGAAACGCCAACACCGCGTCTTTATATCTGATACTGAAGAAGACGCCCGGCGACACGGCCAACTTAACCGTGCTCCGAGGGGGCAAACGCATCGAAATGAAACTCCAAACCGTGAGGATGAGCTTCCGCAAATGAGATTCGCTCTGACCGCACTATCTGCGTTGGCGATCCATGCGGGCGACTGGTCCGCGCCCGCCGAAATCCGTAGCGACGAAGACCTCGTGATTTCCTATCGAGCCAAAGTCGACGGCCCGAACCTGATCGTCAAAGCGATGCTGAAACCTGGCTGGCACACCTTCGCAATGGACAACAAAGTCCGTGCCGATGAAAAGCTCGCCGGCAAGAAAGCGCTCGGCGAAGACCGCCCCACCAGCTTCAACGTCACCGGCGGACTCGCCGTCGACGGCCCGTGGCTGCAGACCGCCCCGGCGGATTTTTCTAAACCTGAACTCCGCATCTTCACTTGGGGCTATGAAAAAGAGGCTCTCTTCGCGGCACCCTTCAAACGCACCGGGGCACCCGCGGCCAAGGTCGCCATTCGCGCCCAAGCCTGCACCGAGTCGATTTGCCGCGACATCACCACAGCCGTCGAAGTCACCATCAGCGCACAATCGCCCGCGTCGATTGACATCTCATCCCTCACGCCAGTGCGGGCGAAATGACCGAAGATCCGCGCCTGACGACGGGCCAACGGCCGAGGTTGATTCCCGGAGCGGGTCGCCGGGCGCTCGGCGGATTCTTCCTCTCGGGCCTGCTGTTCTCTTTTCTCGGCCCCATCCTTCCCGCCTGGGGGTATCACCTCCATTCCGACTACCCCACCGTCGCGCTGTACTTTCTTTTTCTGACGTTCGGCATCTACGCCGGCGCGCACACCTGTCAATGGCTCGCGCCACGCGCCGGTCTGCGCGCCCTGTTGATCGCCGGCTCGGCGCTCGGCTGTGCCGCGTTGATCGCCCTCGCCTTCGCCTCCGGCCCCGTGCCGCCGTCCTATCGCATGTTTGGCCTCTTCGTAGTCGGCGCCGCTGGCGCCATCGTCAACACGGCCGTGTTCCATGCCATCACGCCGCTCTACGAACACGACCCCGCCTCGACGATCAATCTCTCCGGCGCGCTGTTCGGTTTCGGCTGCCTCTCGGCTACGCTGCTCACGGTGCTGACGTTCAACACCTATGAAGTCGCCAGCATGCTCTTCCTGTTCGCCGTTATCCCGTTCTACTTCCTCATCGCTTACATCCGCGGCGGTGAATTCGCCTACATCGCGCAGGAACTTCCCTCGCTGAAAGAAGCGCTGCGGGACTTCAAGTCGCCCGGCGCAATCCTGTTCACTCTCCTTCTCTTCTTTCAATTCGGCAACGAATGGGCCATCGCGTCGTGGTTGCCGCTATTTCTGATCCAGCGCCTCGGGGTCAGCCCCGCATCGGCGCTGTACTTGCTCACGGCGTATTGGACCGCGCTCGTCGCCGGCCGGGTCATAGCGCAAGCGCTTCTCTCACGCTACAAACACTCGCATATTCTCGCCGCCAGCGTCGTCGCCGCGATGCTTGGCTGTGTGCTGCTCAGCCTCACGGAAAAGATGGGTGGCGCCGTTGTCGGCATCGCCCTCATCGGGTGCGGATTCGCGTCGATTTACCCGCTCGTCTCCGAATCGATCGAGCATCGATTTCCTTACTATCACCCTGGCTTCTACGGCGGCATTTTCTCGCTCGGACTGACAGGGGCGCTGCTCACGCCCAGCCTCCTCGGTGCGATCGCGGCACAGTGGGGCGTCGGAAAGGTGATGCTTCTCCCCGCGCTCGGCGCGATGATGGTCGCCGTTCTTGTCCTGCTGATCTGGCTGGAAGCGCGGCTGACTAAAGCGTGAGCCCGTGGACGACGCGCACCACGTAACGGCTCATTGCCGCATACGGACTGTCGTCCGCCATCACCTCTCGCAGCATTTCCTCAGTGTCTTCCTTCTCGGGCGGATCTTAGTCTCGGCTCCAAACAGAAATCGGCCTCTAAGTTGTTGGTAAAGAGGGGTTAGAGGTTTTGTAAGCGGAATTTTGCCTGACTACGATTCAGCGGTCGGGCAGGGAGACGCCAAGGGCGTCGAGAATGGAGCGCTGGCGGTCGTCGGGCTTAGGTAGGCGAGTCACGGTGGTGTTGTCGTCGACTTGGAACGAGAGCATGGTTAGGCGGCCAAGCGCGGCCAAGGCGTCGGGAAGGGTGATCGCATTGGGGTCTTTGTCGGTGGTCCCGAAGGCGGCGACCAGCCTGCGTTCGATCTCG
>VFZW01000083.1 GCA_016871055.1 Acidobacteriota bacterium | reverse complement strand
CTTTTTCCAGCGCGACATTATCACTACGCAAACCCAATTGGATATTCAAGTCGGGCAAACCGTCGCTTACTTCACCTACGGGCTGCACGACCGCGTGGACGTGTCCGTGGCGCTTCCCATGGTGACCGCCAGTATCGAGGCGTTAAGCGACGCGCAAATCCAGCGCATCGGCACCGGAACAGACGCCTCAGTTCACTTCTTCGATACCAACATCGGTGACCGGAGCCGGGCCCAGTTTTCGGCCACCGGCATGGCGCAGGGAATCGGCGATGTGACCGTGCGTTTGAAAGCGACAGCCTTGCGGTTCAATAACGCGGGCGTGGCCGTCGGCTTTGACGCTCGAATACCGACTGGCGACGAGTTCAATTTGCTCGGCAGCGGCACCTACGGCGCCCGCCCCTTCGTCGCGATTTCGGGCCGGAGGGGTAATTTCTCTCCCCACGTCAACTTCGCTTATCAGTGGAATGGCAAGTCGTATCTGGCCGGCAACGTCGTTACCGCAACAACCGGGAACCTCAGCGACCAGTTGCAGTATGCCACCGGCTTCGACCTCGGTGTGACCCCAAAGTTCACGTTGGCGATGGACTACCTCGGCGTCCAGCAGATCCAAGGCAAAAAGTCGAACGCACGCAGTTCACGGCGTTCAATGGCGCCAGGTTCGATCAATCCACCGTGCGCGATGCCCGGGTGAATCAGCACGCTCTTGCCACCGGTTTTAAAGTGAATCCCGTTCGCGAACTGCTCGTCTCGTTCAACCTGCTCTTCGCTCTGAATGACGCCGGCTTGCGCGACCGCGTATCGCCGCTAATCGGCGTCGCCTACACGTTCTAGCCCTACCGGATTTCGAACTCGAACGAACCGGAATCGGCGGGCGCGTCGAACGCTTCCACCTTCCGAACGTCGGCTTGGCGCGGGCCTTTCCACAAAGCCGCTTCCATCCGGTCGACATCTTCCATTACGCCTTGTGCAAAAGCTTCGACCGAACCGTCCGGCTTGTTCTCAATCCAACCGGTGAGGCTTAGCCGTTCTGCCTGCAATCGAGCAAAATAGCGATATCCAACCCCTTGCACCCGTCCCCGGACTGTCCACTTTCGAGCCGTAATCACGGGCCTACTCCGGCTCAGCCTCGCTCTTCAACTTCAGATACCGCGCCCGGCTTTCGATAATCGCCTTTCGCGCTTCGGGCGGGCCTTCCCAACCTTCCATCTTCGGCACGACACCCTGTAGCTCTTTGTAAATGCTGAAGAAGTACTCGACCTCGCGCCGTACGTGCGGGAAGATCTGATCCAATGTGTGGATCTGATCGTAGCGCGGATTACGGACGGGCACGGCGAGAATCTTTTCGTCGACGCCCTTCTCGTCCGCCATCTTCAATATTCCCACCGGCCGACATTCAATCAGGCATCCGGTGAAACTCGGCTCCGAGACCAAAACCAGCACATCGATCGGGTCGCCGTCGCCCGCCATTGTGCCGGGCACGAAACCATAGTCGCCCGGATAATGCATCGGCGAGTACAACGCCCGGTCGAGACGGAACACACCGAGTTTCCCGTCGTATTCGACCTTGTTCGTTGAGTTCTTCGGAATTTCAATGATCACCCGAACGACTTCCGGGCAATCGGGACCAGGGTCGAGATCGTACAAGGAGTGCAAGCGGTTCACCCCCTCCAGGGTAGCAGAACTACACCCGTGTCGCGAATGTTCGCCTTGTATTCGCCTGAAAGCGCCAGTAAGACGTGTTCTGACAGCAATTTAGCGTGTCAAAAAGAAACAAAAACTCTTGCGCCCAGGGCAAGAGAGCTTTATGATTGTCTGGTGGCGGAAAGTGTCGCTCCGTGGCAGATTCAATCCTTGACATTTTGCAGAGCACAGCAACTCGTCAGCCGCTCGGTTCTTTCGAGACGCGCTGTGACGAGAAGGGAAGAATTCGTCTGCCAAGCGAATGGCTGCACTTCATCGCACACGATTTGAAGGACACAAGAGTATTTTGCACTAGTTTGGACTCCGCGTCGACCATTCGGATTTATCCGGAATCGATCTGGCGGTACAATCTGGGGCTTTTTGAACAACAGTTGGAGCTTGCGGCGGAGGTCGATGCGTTGCTGACCAATGCGGACTACTACGGTGTACTGAGCACGCCCGATACAAGCGGACGGGTTCTCATCAAGGCCGAACTGCGCGCCAAGATGGAACTGCTCGGGGATCTGGTGGTGGGCACGGGTAAGCGGGGCGTCATTCACGTGTACCGGAAAACAGACCATCAAGCGTTGCTCGTAGCTGCGGCGCAGGCGGTTCCGGATGCAATTCAGAAACTAACTCGAGCTGGGATGCGATAAGGCGATGCATGGAACATTTTTCAGTCATGCCGTCGGAAACGCTCGAAGCGCTCGCGCTTCGGCCCGGTTATCGTGTGATCGACGGGACAACGGGATTGGGAGGACATTCGCGACTGCTGGCCGAGGCCGTCGGCGCGGATGGACACGTTTTTGCCTGCGACGCCGATCCGGAATCGCTCGCGTTGGCCAAGGCCAACTGCGCCGCGCTTGCGGATCGAATGACATTCACACATTCGAGATTCTCCGAACTACCAGAAAAGTTAGCGCCTCATCTGCCTGTCGATGCGCTGCTGGCCGACTTCGGAACCAGCATGATGCATTTCACAAGCGGCGAGCGCGGCTTTTCTCTGATGAGTGGCGGCCCGCTCGATATGAGGCTCGACAGAACCTCGGACTCGCCGACCGCCGCCGACTTCGTGAACACACTCTCGGAAACAGACCTTGCGAATTTGATCTACACCACAGGAGAAAGGGGGAGCCGCCATATAGCCAGAGCGCTGGTCAGGGCGCGACCGCTGCACAGCATCAAGCAATTTGCCGATGTTATCACAGCGGCCGTGCCCAGGACCGGGAAACTGCACCCGGCCACACTCAGTGCGCTCGCACTTCGGATTGCAGTGAATCGGGAGTACGAAGAGATCGCCACGCTGATCGCGTCGTTGCCGCGGCTCGTAAGGCCCGGCGGACGAGTGGCGCTAATCGCCTTTCATGGGGGCGAAGATCTGATCTCGAAGACCGAAACGAAAAATCTTGCCAAACAAGGCAAGGCTGTGTTGATCAACAAACACGTATGGACACCCTCGGCGGAGGAGGTCCGGAGGAATCGAGCGAGCCGCAGCGCCAGAATGCGGGTGCTCGAAATTTCAGGAACATCTGGCGAATCGTAAGATTGGCGCCTCGGCGCTGGGGGAGAGAGTAACCATGGCTACATTGGCATGGATTTTTGAAAAGACTGCCGCCACGGCGCCGCGCGATGCGCGCAACGTCCAGCGGGACCGCTTCCGGCTGCGTCCGCTGCCGAACGAGGAGATCCACGTCTTCACCAAACGGATCGACAACACACGCGTCGTTCGGGAGCACGATCCTCGGGTCACCGGCGCCGCCATAAAGACACTTTCCATGGCGTGTTTGGGCGCGCTAGTGATGATCGGGTTGATCGTCCCGGCCGCCAACAGCTACCTGGCCGGCTACACGCTCACCGAAATGAACCGGCAGACCGCCGCGATGGAAACCGAGTTCGCCAAGCTTAGCGCGCGCGAAGCCGAGTTGACGAGCCTCGACGCCCTCGCCCGCGCGGCGAAGAACCAGAAGTTCATCGACCCGTCGCCAGACAACATGGTCGTGTTGAACGATCAACGCTCCGGCGCGGTGGCCTTGAACCGCGAGGACAAGCCGTAGCCCAAGTTTCCGCGGCGAGCCAAGCGGCGCCGCCCGTGGCGAAGGGGCAACACCTCCCCCGATGCCTCTCCGCCGCGGGCAGCGATTTCCCTGCCGCTGCATGACCGAAACCCAGTAACACCTCCCCCAAAACTACACGCAAGACAAGAAAGGAGCACGTATGGAAACGACGGTTGAGCCGCGCACGCAAAAGCGGCTTGCCCTCGTGGCGTGGTCTTCGTTGTTCTGGGGAGGCGTTTTGGTTTTCCGTCTGATCCAGCTACAAGTCGTCGATCATCTCACGCTTCGGCGGCACGCGCAAAAACAGCAGGAGCATGTGGTCGAGCTACAGGCGCCGCGAGGGACGGTGTATAGCGGTGGCAAAGGCGGCGGCCCGCTCGCCATCAGTGTGCCGGTGAAGCGCGTGGTGATCAACCCATTGCGGATTCCAGAGGATGGCGAAGCTTTCGTTGTCGCCGTTATCGAACAGTTACTTGGCGTGGATTCCTCCGCACTGTCGAAGGAAATCGCCGAAGCGCGCGCAATGCGAAAAGGCTATCTGGTGCTGCGCGAAGACGCTACGGCCGAAGAGATCGCGCGCCTCCGCCGCAGCAAGCTCGACGTCTTCACGTTTGAAGACTCTTATCGCCGCGAATATCCGAAAGGCCAACTCGCCGCGCACGTCGTCGGCTGGGTCAATCACGACGGCCACGGCGACGCCGGTCTCGAACGCGGCCTCGAAGAGGAACTGCGCGGCGTTCCTGGTAAGATGCGCATGCTCCGCGACGCGCGCAATCGCGACTACTTCGGCGAAATCGTCAATCAAGAGAAACCCGAACCCGGTCTTAGCGTCCGCGTCACCATCGACGAAGCCATTCAACAAGCCGCCGAAACCGCGTTGCGGAACGCCATCGAAAAGGAAAAAGTACCTTCCGGCACCATCGTCGTCCTGAATCCGAAAACCGGCGACATTCTCGCCATGGCGAGCTACCCTTTCTACGACCCGCGCGACAAAGTGAACGGCGAGGCCGACATGCTGCGCCGCATGAACCTCACCGTTTCGGCGCCTTTCGAACCCGGATCGGTGTTTAAGGCCGTTACCGCCGCCGCCGCGCTCGAAACCACGCGCCTCCGCCCCGACACGATCATCGCCTGCGGCAACGGCGTCATACGGCTCGCGGGCCGCGTCATTCACGATCACGATCCCTACTCCGCTCTGCCGATGACCATGGTCATTGCCAAGTCGAGCAATATTGGCGCCATCAACATGGGACTCATCGTCGGCAACGACAACATGGCCGAGTACCTGTCGAAGTTCGGCTTCGGCGAGCGCGTCGGATTGCCGCTGCCCGGTGAATCGGCCGGCCAGGTGTATCCGGTGCGTGAATGGACCGCATCGTCGATGGGGTCAATCGCGATGGGCCACGAGTTTATGTCGACGCCGCTTCAGCTCGCACAGGCGTTCGGCATCATCGCCAACAACGGCGTGCTGGTGAAACCGCGCGTCGTCAAAGCGCGCCAGCATCCCGGCCACGCCATGGAGCCGGTCGCCGTCGAGCGCGGCGAACAGCGCATCAAACCCGAAACCGCTATCGAACTCCGGCGCATGTTGGAGCAGACCGTCCTTGCCGGAACCGGCAAGACTGCGCGTATCAAAGGCTACACCGTCGGCGGCAAGACCGGTACCGCGCAAATGGTCGACCCGCGCACGGGCAAATACATTCACCGCTACAACTCGTCGTTTGTGGGATTCGCGCCCGTTGCCGATCCCGCCGTCGTTGTCGCCGTCACCTTAAACGCGTCTACCAAATACGGTGGCGTGACTTCGGCCCCGGTCTTCGCCGAAGTCGCCTCGGCCGCGCTACGCACGCTCGGCATACCGAAGGATCTTCCCGAACAGGAACAGCAGCATCCTGCCGTAAAACCGGCCGCCGACGACCCGCCGCGCGTGCCGCTGCAAGTCGCCGAAGCGCAGACGCCGGAGTCCGCGGCCTTAGTTGAAGGGCCCGTCGTACCGGACTTCTCCGGCATGACGATGCGCGGCGTGATGGAGAAATCGGCCGCCGAAGGATTGCATGTCACAGCCGTCGGCCGCGGTATCGCGCGCGTGCAAATGCCGCCAGCTGGCACGGCGATGCCCGCCGCCAAGCGCATTCGCGTGGTGTTTCGTCCCTAGACGGCCATGACGATACGCGAACTACTCGGCGGGATGGAGATCATCGCCGCTTCGCCGCCCGGCATCCTCGATTCCGAGATCGCGGGCGTGGCCTATCACTCAAAGCAAGCCGCACCCGGCTTTCTCTTCTTCGCATTCTCGGGCGCCGAGGCCGACGGTCGCCGTTTCGCCGACGACGCGGTTGCGCGCGGCGCCGTCGCCGTTGTCTACGAACAATTACCGGCCGAGCCCCCGCCGCACGCCTACATCGCCGTCGCTCACGGACGCCGCGCGCTGGCCCGCGTCGCACGCAATTTTTTCGGCAAGCCCGATGAGGTCGTCGCCGTCACCGCGTTCACCGGAACCAACGGAAAATCGACCGGCACGATGGTGGCCGATGGCGTGCTTCGCCACACTGGCCGCCGAACTTCGCTGATCAACACGATTGGCTATCACATGTGCTGCGAGCCCCGGCCAGCGGTCAACACGACGCCGGAATCGCTCGATGTCTATCGCATGTTGGCCGAGACCCGCGACGCGGGCGGCACGTACCTGACGATGGAGATTTCCTCGCACGCGCTTGCGCTCGGGCGAGTCGAAGATCTGCGCGTTGCCGTCGCGGTCTTTACGAACCTCACGCGAGATCATCTCGATTTTCATGGCTCCATGGAAGACTACTTCGCTTCGAAAGCGCGTTTGTTCGGCAAAGATTTTCGCCCCGGTGCGGCCGTGCTAAACGCCGACGACGAATGGACCTCGCGCCTCCGCATCGCCAACGGCACATGGCCAATCACCTATGGCATCCGCAGCGAAGCGATGCTGCGCGCCGTGAACATCGATTCGGGCTTCTTTGGCTTGCGCTTCGAGATCGACGGACTCGCGCGCGTGCAGTCGAAATTGATCGGCGAAATCAACGTCTACAATATTCTCGCCGCCGCCGGCGCGTGCCACGCGCTCGGGCTGACTTGGGACGAAATCGCCGCCGGCGTCGAAGCGTTCGCCGGTGTCCCCGGCCGTTTCGAGCGCGTCGACGCCGGACAGGATTTTCTCGTTGTCGTCGACTACGCGCACACCGACGCCGCAATTTCCAGCGTAATCTCCGCCGCGCGCGGACTACTCCGTGGCGCGGGCCGAGTGATCACTCTATTCGGTTGCGGCGGCGACCGCGACCGCGCCAAGCGTCCGCTCATGGGTATGGCCGCCGCCAAGGACAGCGACTTCGTTGTGCTGACCAGCGACAACCCGCGCAGCGAGGATCCCCTCGCGATTCTGAACGACGCGCTTGTCGGCGTGCGCCGTTTCGACACGCCGCTGCATGTTGAAGTCGACCGCGAAAAGGCCATCTTCGCGGCGATCGCCGAAGCGCGCGCCGGGGATATCGTACTGCTCACGGGCAAGGGTCACGAAGACTACCAGGTGCTTGCGGATCGCACCATTTCATTCGACGACCGCGAAGTCGCGCGCCGCGCGCTGGAGGCTCGCCGTGCATCTTAGCCTGCTCGACATCGCGCGCTTGTGCGGCTCTGTTTCACCCGTGCCAGACCTTTTCGTGTCCGAATACAGCATCGACTCCCGCACCGCGGGAAGAGGTCTCTTCATCGCTCTACACGGTGATGTTCACGATGGCCACAACTTCCTCGCCGATGTTGCGGCCAAAGGCGCAGCCGCCGCTCTCGTCGACGATCGTGGCTGGACATCGGCGATGCCGCTCATCACTGTGAAGGATACATTGCGTGCGATGCAAGATCTCGCCCGTGGCGTGCGCGACCGCCTTGGCATGACCATCGCAGGTATCACCGGCAGCGCGGGAAAGACATCGACGAAGGAGACGGTCGCCGCGCTTTTGGCCGCGCGATATCGCGTCGCGAAGAACGAGGGTAATCTCAACAACCACATCGGCATGCCGTTGTCGTTGTTGCGGCTCGACGCCACCGCCCAAATCGGCGTGTTGGAAATGGGCATGAATCATGCCGGCGAGATTGCGCTGCTGGCCTCCATAGCCAAGCCCTCGATCGGAATCGTTACCAATGTCGGCACGGCGCACATCGAACACTTCAGCGGAATCGACGGCATCGCCGCGGCTAAGCGTGAGTTGATCGAAGCGCTGCCGGACGACGGAACGGGGATCCTTAATGCGGATGACGAGCGCGTTCGGGGCTTTGCAAATACGCATCGCGGCCGATCGATACTATACGGCTTCGCCGAAGGCGCCGATGTGCGCGGCGTCGACGTATCGATGACAAGTGACGGCGCCGTGTTCAGCGTCGACGGTGCGCGCTTCGCGATTTCGCTCGTTGGCCGTCACGCCGTTTCCAACGTATTGGCCGGCGTCGCGGCGGGCCTGCTATTCGGCATTCCGCTCACCGAGTTGGCCGAAGCCGCCGCGCAACTGCGTCCCGCAAAAATGCGCGGCGAGCGCCTTGTTCACGAGGGAATCACGATTTGGAACGACTGCTACAACAGCAACCCCGAAGCGGCGAAGGCGATGATCGATACCCTGCTGCTCGCAACGGGAGGCCGCAAGATCGCCGTGCTTGGCGAAATGCTGGAGATGGGCGAGTGGGCGGAAAGACTGCATCGCGAAGTGGGTGTCCACGCCGCGCGCGCCGACGCCGTCATCGGAATTCGCGGCGCGGCGGAGCACTTGGTTGATGCCGCGCGCAATGCCGGCCTGCGTGGCGAAGCTCTGTTCTTTGACGACCCGGCCGAAGCCGGCGCCGCCGCTCGCGCGATCGCGAAACCAGGCGATGTCGTTCTCTTCAAAGGTTCGCGCGATACGCGCGTCGAAAAAGCCCTGGAAAGGTTTATGGCGAACTGATGCTCTACTGGCTGCTATTTGAACTCCTCAATCCACACTTCGGCCCCGCGCGTCTGTTCGGCTACGTCACGTTCCGTACCGCGTTCGCGAGCCTCACCGCACTGTTTCTTTCGATCTTCCTTGGCCCGTGGCTCATCCGCAAACTGCGCGAATTCCAAATCGGCCAGCACATTCGTGAAGAGGTGACTGGGCATCAAAAGAAGGCCGGCACGCCCACAATGGGCGGACTGCTCATCATCATCTCGATCGTCGTTCCCACGCTGCTGTGGGCCAATCTGACAAACTCCTACATCTGGATCGCGCTTTTCGGCCTTGCCAGCTTCGGCGCGATCGGCTTTTACGACGACTTCACGAAGGTCAAGAAGATGCGCAATCTCGGCCTCACCGCTCGCAAAAAGTTCGCGCTGCAAGTACTCTGTTCCGTACTTATAGGCATCATGCTGCTGTCGCTCCACGCGCGCGGGGGCTATGCGACAAGCATGAACATTCCGTTTCTAAAAACGTTCAAACCGGACCTGCTTGTCGAAGCGTGGCTCGCCAATCCGTGGACCTATCCGTTCGCGTTCGTGTTCTTCTTCTTTTTCCTCGTGATCGTTCTCGCTGGCTCCTCGAATGCCGTGAATTTGACCGACGGCCTCGATGGCCTCGCCATCGGACTCATGGTGATCGCCGCCGGCGCGATGACGATTCTGACCTACCTGAGTGGTCACCGCCAGTTCGCCGAATATCTCGACCTCGCGCGTCTGCCCGGCGCCGGCGAACTCACCATCTTCTGCGGCGCGATGACCGGCGCGTCGCTTGGCTTTCTCTGGTACAACGCGCATCCGGCCGAAGTGTTCATGGGCGATGTCGGCGCGCTTGGCCTCGGCGGCGCGATGGGCACGGTCGCCGTGCTAATTAAGCAGGAAGCGCTGCTTTTGTTCATCGGCGGCGTCTACGTCATGGAGTTGATGAGCGTGGTTCTGCAGGTCGGTAGCTACAAACTGCGCAAAAAGCGAATCTTCAAGATGGCGCCGCTGCATCACCACTTCGAACTGCTCGGCTGGCACGAAGCGAAAGTGATCACACGCTTTTGGATTATGGGACTGATCATGGCGCTGTTCGCGCTGACGACGTTGAAATTGCGGTAAATGCACATGCAAACATTCGCGGGGAAAAGCGTTCTGGTCGTCGGCGCGGGGAAATCGGGCCTCGCCGCCGCGGCGTTCCTGCGTGCGCGCGGCGCCACGGTTGTGTTCTCGGACACGAAGCCCGATCTGGACTTTCCCGTCGTTGGCCAGCACGACGAGGCCAGCGATGGCTTCGACCTTGTCTTTCAATCGCCCGGCGTGCCGCTGGAACTCGGCCTTTTTGAACGCGCGCGGCAACGCGGCGTTCCCGTGTTCGGCGAACTGGAATTGGCGGCCGCCGAGTTACTCGGTGCGACGGTCGGCATCACCGGTGCGAACGGAAAAACCACGACCACCGCGCTCGTCGGCCACATCTTCACCGAAGCCAGTCTCCCAACACTCGTCGGCGGCAACATCGGCACGCCAATCACGTCACTGGTGGATAGGAGTCGCGCCGATGGGTGGAACATTCTTGAGCTCTCGAGCTTTCAACTGGAGACGATCGCCGAATTCCGCGCCCGCATCGGCATCGTGCTGAACATCACGCCCGATCATCTCGATCGACACGGTACGATGGAACGCTACACCGACGCCAAAGCGCGCCTCGTCGAAACGCTCGAAGGCGACGGTTTCGCCATACTCAACGCCGCCGAGCCCAACACCCGCGCTCTCGTCAAGCGCACCAAAGCACATACCGTGTGGTTCAATCTCGACACGCCGTCGTCCGGAAGTGTCGCCTTTGACGGCGAACGCATTTGGCTTGGCCAAGTGCCGCTGATGCTTGCCTCCTCGATTCCGCTCGTCGGCCGCCACAACGTTGAAAACGTAATGGCCGCCGCCGCCGCCGCGTGGTTGGCCGGCATCAAGATGGAGGTGATCGCGCGCGCCATAGAGAGTTTTCCCGGCGTCGAACACCGCATTGAATTCGTGCGCGATCTCGACGGCGTGCGTTACTACAACGATTCGAAAGCCACCAACGTTGACGCCGCTGAAAAAGCGATCGACGCATTCCCTGGCAATCTCTGGATCATCCTCGGAGGCAAGGACAAACACTCCGACTACACCCCTCTCGCCGCCCGGCTCGCGACCAAGGCGAAGGGTATCTTATTGATTGGCGCCGCCGCGCCTATCATTCGCGAGCATCTCACCGCGGCCAACGCCACACTTCCGCTCTCCGATTGCGATACCCTCGAAAAGGCTATTCGCGCGGCCCGCCACTTTGCGGCGGGGGGTGATGTTGTGCTGCTTTCCCCCGCCTGCGCCAGCTTCGATCAATTTCAAAGCTACGAACACCGCGGGCGGGCCTTCAAGCAACTCGTCAAGGAACTATAGAGGTACGCGCATGGCTAAACGCATTTCAATGGATTGGACGTTGTTTTCGGTGATCGCCGCGATGGTCGCCGCGGGCATGGTGATGATCTACTCGACGTCGTCGATCACGGCGCAATCGCTTTACAACAAGCAGCCATATTATTTTCTCGCCTCGCAGTTTGCATGGGCGATCATCGGCTTCACTGCGCTGCTGATTATGCGGCGCTTCCCTTATCGCCGGCTGCAGCGGCCCGCGTGGGCCTTCGGCGCGATCGGCGTGGTGCTCTTCCTGTTACCGGTCGCCTACTTTGTCGACCCGCGCCATCGCTGGATTCCGCTCGGTATCGGCAACGTGCAGCCGTCGGAGTTCGCCAAGCCCGCGCTCGTTATCTTTCTTGCGTACTTTCTGACGTGGCGCGCCAACGCGATCAATGACGCGAAGTTCACCCTGCGGCCCGCGGCGCTCCTACTCGGTCTGCTGTTTCTCTTCGTCGCGATGAGCGATCTCGGTACCGCGGTTGTGCTCGGCGTCGTCGCCGTCGTAACATTCTTCGTCGCCGGCCTCGACCGCAAGTATTTGTTCCTGGCCGGTGGAATGGCGACGCTATGTATTTCCGTTGCGATTGTCGCCGCGCCGTACCGGCTGCGCCGCGTGGTTGAGATGGTCGATCCCACCTACGAACTGCTCGACAAGTACGACTTCACTGGCAAGATCAAACCGCGCATCCTGAGCTCAGCGACAGTCAGCGACACCGGTTATCAGGCGCGCCAGGCAAAGATCGCGATCGGCTCCGGCGGCCCGCTCGGACTCGGCCTGATGCACGGGCGCCAAAAGCACTTCTTTCTGCCCGAGTCGCACACTGACTTCATTTACGCCATCATCGGCGAAGAGTTGGGCCTGTGGGGTGCGAGTGCGGTGCTGTTCGGATACTTTGTCATCATCTGGAGAGGCCTGCGCATTTTCCTATTGACGCCCGACGAGTTTGGACGCTATCTCGCGCTTGGACTCACGGTCGCCATCGGATTTCAAGCGCTGATCAATATCACCGTCGTGCTCGGCCTCGGCCCGACAAAAGGCATTCCCCTACCGATGATCAGCTACGGTGGCAGTTCGCTGCTCAGCACGCTTTTCTCGCTCGGCATCCTTCTCAGCATCAGCGAGAACGCCGGCTGATGACTCGAGTGTTCGTCATGGCTGGCGGCGGCACCGGAGGGCATGTTATTCCCGGCATCGCGGTCGCGCGAGAGTTGCAATGGCGCGGCCACAGCGCTGTGTTCGTCGGCACACGCGAAGGCATGGAGGCGAAGCTCGTTCCGCAGGCCGGTTTTCCGATTGAATGGATCTCGATCGGCGGCATGAAGAGTCTCGGCCTGCTCCGCAAGATGCGCACTTTGCTTGAACTCCCGCGCAGCGTTTGGACGGCGCGCGGAATTCTCCGGCGCCACAACGCCGCCGGCGTCTTCAGCATGGGCGGATACGCGGCCGCTCCCGTCGTGATGGCCGCCGCTCTCACCGGAACTCCGGTTGTGTTGATGGAGCCCAACGCGATGCCGGGGATGACGAATCGGCGCCTGGCGAGATTCGCTCGCGCGGCGCTTGTGAGCTTCGACGATGCGCTGCGACACTTCCCTGAAGGCCGCGCCGAACTCGCGGGCCTGCCTGTGCGCGATGAATTCTTCCGCATTCAGCCGAAGCCGCTCGCAAAACCGGCGCGTGTGCTCGTCACCGGTGGAAGCCGCGGCGCGCGCACGCTCAACCTCGCCGCGAAGGGTCTGGCTGGTGTTTCCGACATCGCCGTCACGCTCCAAACCGGCCGCGATATGTTCGAAAACGTGGCCGCCGATTGCAAAGGAACGTGCATCGACGTTGCCGCCTTCATTGACGATATGCCGCTCGCCTTCGCCGAAACCGATCTTGTCGTCTGCCGCTCCGGCGCGGGCGCGGTGGCCGAGTTGGCCGCTGCTGGCAAGCCCGCGATCCTCGTGCCGTATCCATACGCCGCCGACGATCACCAGATGGCAAACGCACGCGCCATGGAACGCGCCGGCGCAGCGCGCGTAATCGCCGATAAAGAATGCACGCGCGAGCGCCTCGCGCGTGAAGTCGAAAATTGTTTGCAGCCGCAAACGCTCGCCGCGATGTCGGCGGCCGCGAAGTCCCGAGCCATGCCCGGCGCCGCCGCCCGCGCAGCGGACCTGCTCGAGCAGTACGCCGGGACAAAGAAGTGAGTAAAACAATACCATAAGAGAATGTTTTATAAACCACAGCGCTTGCATTTCACCGGGATCGGAGGGATCGGTATGAGCGGTATCGCCGAGATCCTGCTGAACCTCGGTTATGAAATCACGGGCTCGGACTTGAAACTCACGCCCGTCACCGAGCGGCTGCGGTCCCTGGGAGCGCGCGTCTTCGAAGGACACAACGCCGCCAACGTCGAAGGCGCCAAAGCGCTCGTTGTCACCAGTGCCGTCAACGAATCGAATCCCGAACTCCGCGAAGCCCGCCGCTTGGGCATTCCCGTAATTCCTCGCGGCGAGTTGCTCGCCGAACTCATGCGCTTGAAGTACGGCATCGCCATCGCCGGCAGCCACGGCAAGACATCAACCACTTCGATAACGGCGACGATGCTCGCCTATGCCGGTCTCGATCCGACGGTTGTTGTCGGCGGCCGCGTTTCGACGCTTGGCGGCTCCAATGCGCGCATGGGCAAGAGCGATTTCCTCGTCGTCGAATCGGACGAAAGCGACGGGTCGTTCCTGAAACTTGCGCCGATCGTCGCCGTCGTAACCAACATCGACCGCGAGCATCTCGATCACTACCGCTCCATCGAAGAGATCCGCTCGGCCTTCACCCAGTTCGTCAACAAGGTGCCGTTTTACGGCTGTGCTATCGTCTGCCTCGACGATGAGAACGTACAGCAGATTCTCCCCGATGTGAAGCGGCGAACCGTGACCTACGGCGTCAGCGCGCAAGCCGACCTCGCCATTACCAACGTCGAACTCGGCCACTTAAGCAGCCGCTTCCAATTACGCTTCAAGGGCGAAGACCTCGGCGAGTTTCGCCTGAAAGTGCCAGGCATGCACAACGTGCTGAACGCCACTGCGGCCGCCACCGTCGCACGCGAACTCGAGGTGCCGGTCGAAAAAATCCGAGAAGGCCTGCACGAGTATCGGGGCGTCGACCGCCGCTTTCAAAATCGCGGTGAAGCGGGCGGTGTCACTGTCATCGACGACTACGGCCATCACCCGACCGAAGTCCGCGCCACGCTCGCCGCCGCGCGCTTGTGTCAGTTCGAGCGCGTTCACGTCATCTTTCAGCCGCACCGCTATACGCGTACGCAGCACCTGATGGACGACTTCGCGCGCAGCTTTCATCAGGCCGACTCTGTGTATTTGATGGATATCTACGCCGCGTCGGAGCCGCCCATAGAGGGCGTTTCCAGTCAGGCGCTCGCCGAGCGCCTGCGCGGGTTCGGCCATCGCGGTGCGCACTTTGCCGGATCGATGGATGAGGCCGTCAAGCAAGTTGTCGCCGCCGCCAGACCGGGCGACGCCGTTGTCACGCTCGGCGCTGGCAGCGTCTGGCAGGCGGGAGAAAAAATCTTGGAGAAACTCAGGAGGTAAAAAATGGCCAAGCGACAGAGCGAAGAGAACGAGCAGAGATTTCTTTCGATTCGCAAGGGACTGTGGATCGCCGTATTCGTTTCGATGGGACTCGTCGTGCTTCTCTGGAGCGCGATCCAGTTGGAGGCGTTCCTGATTCGCGACCCGCAGTTCACCCTCGCCTCGCCGCCCGATCCAGGCGACGAGAGCGCAGCCGTCGAGATCGCCGGCGTCAAGAACAGCGCGCGATCGAGCGTTTCGACCGTCTTTGAGCGCGATCATGGCCGCAGCATCTACCTCGTTCCGCTACGTCACCGCCGCGAGGAACTCCTCCGCCTGCGTTGGGTCAAGGATGCCACCGTCACGCGGGTGTGGCCCAACCGCATGCGCGTACAGATCGTCGAACGCGAACCCGTCGCTTACGTGCAATTGCCCGGCGAAGAAGACATGCCCCTCATCGATGTCGATGGAAACATGCTCCCCCGCGAGACCCAAGCCGCCCTCGACGTTCCCATCTTGACCGGCGTTACCCGCCAGATGGACGACCAACAACGCCGCAGCCGTGCGCAGCGCCTGGCCAAGCTGATGCGCGATACCGGCGAACTGTCCGCGCAAATCTCCGAAGTCGACGCGACCGATCCGGATAATCTAAAGGTAGTGCAAGATGCAGGCGGTAAAGCGGTCACCCTCGTTGTCGGGAACCGTCACTTCAAGCGTCGTTTGGAAAAGTTCCGGCAGAACGCCGCGGAGATGTTGCGTCGCGAGCCCGACAAGACTGTCTTCGATCTTCGCCAGGACAACAGCATATTTCAACGCGGCGAGCACGCCGTCCGCGCGGAGGGCAACGGACCTGGTGAATAATACCCAACACGAGGCGTCGCGTAATGGCCGCTAACCGCGTGCGCCTGGCCTCCGGCCTCGACATTGGCAGCGCCCGCACGCGTTGTGTGATCTGCGCCGTCGAAGACGGCCGCATCCGCTTTCTCGGCGCCGGCGAAGTCGAATCGCGCGGTTGGTCCAACAGCCGTGTTGCTCACCGAGAGCAGATGTCGGAAAGCGTCCGTCTCGCCGCGCGCGAGGCCGAACGCCAGGCCGGCATCTCCGTCGATGCCGTTGTCGTCGGACTCGGCGGCGACAGTATCGCGGGCCACGATCAGGTCGGCAAGTACGAATTCGGCCGCCCGCGCGAGATCGATCAATCCGACATGGCCTACGCCGTCGAAAAGGCGTGCCGCCAGCAACTCGACGCCGACCGCGTTCTCCTGCAAGTATTTCCGCAAGACTTCACGCTCGACGGCAACCCTGGCCAAATCAATCCGCGCGGTTCGAAGGCCTCCCGGCTCGAAGCCAACGTCCACATCGTCACCACCTCGGCGTTCGAACATCAGTCGCTCGTCAGCGCCGTGCACGAGGCGCACCTCGCTGTCGAGGAAACCGTCTATGAAGGCATGGCCGCGGCGTACGCCTGCGTAACGCAGGAAGAGCGTAAGCAGGGCGTCGCCATCGCTGACATCGGCGCGCAGTCCACCGAACTCGTCATCTACGCTGGCGATGCCATGGTCCAATCGGTCAGCCTCCGCGTTGGCGGCGAGCACTTCACCAAGGACATCGCCCACGACTTCAAGGTCCCTTTCGACGATGCCGAAAAACTCAAGCTCGAGTACGGCTGTGCGATCCTCGGCCTGACCGCCGATAACACGTTCATTGAAGTGCCTTCGGGCGAGGGCCGCCCCTCGCGCGAAGCGCCGCGCAAGCGCCTCAACTTCGTGCTCGAGTCCCGTGCCGATTACCTATTCCGCTTTATCGAAAAGAAGATTCAAGAGTGCGGCATGGATCGCCATTTACTCGAAGGGATTCTGCTCACCGGCGGCGGCGCGTGTTTGAACGGCATGTGTGATGTCGCCGAATTGGTGTTGAACTGCCCCGCGCGCAACGGACTTCCGGTCGGCATCCAGGACTGGCCCGAAGCGTTGAACAATCCGGCTTGGACGACAGCGGCCGGTCTGGCGATGTACAGTGGACGATTGAAGGAACAACGGTATCAGAAGCGGACTTCGCCAGGGTTTTTGAGCCTGCTGATGTCAAAGTGACAAGGGAGATCGGAGAATGAGCGAATTGAAATTCCAAATCGAGGAAGAGAATCACATCGGCACCCGCATCAAGGTAATCGGGGTTGGCGGCGGCGGTTGCAACGCTGTCGGCCGCATGTTGAGCGCGGGCCTCGGCGGCGTCGATTTCTATGTCGTCAACACCGACGTGCAGGCGCTCAACGCATCGGCGGTAGTCAATAAGATCGCCATCGGCCGCGAACTGACCCACGGGCTCGGCGCCGGTTCCGATCCCGAACGCGGCCGTCAGGCGGCGCTTGACGACACCAACCGCCTTGTCGAAATTCTCGAAGAAGCCGACATGGTGTTTCTCACTTCCGGTCTCGGCGGCGGCACCGGTACCGGCGCAACGCCGGTCGTGGCGTCTCTTGCCAAGGAACTCGGCGCGCTCACCGTCGCCGTCGTCACAATGCCATTCAAGTTTGAGGGACCCAAGCGCATTCGCCAAGCCGAGCGCGGCCTCGCGGAACTCGCCGCGACGGTCGACACCGTCATCTCGATCCCCAACGATCGGCTGATGAAACTCGCCCCCAAGGGCACGAGTTTTCTCGAAGCCTTCAGAATGGCCGACGACGTGCTGCGGCAAGCCGTACAAGGGATTTCGGAGATCATGTTGACACCCGGCGTCATCAATCGCGACTTCTCCGACATCAAGGCAATCATGTCCGGCATGGGCCACGCGATGATGGGCACGGCCACGGCGACGGGCGAAGGCGCCGCGGTTGAAGCCGCCCGCGCGGCCATCAGTTCGCCGCTTCTCGAAGAACACGGCGTCGAAGGCGCGCGCGGATTGCTCATCAATGTCGCCGGATCAAGCAACCTCACTCTGGATCAGTTCGCAGACGCCTGCTCGCTGATCTTCGACGCCACTAAGAACGATGAAGTGCACATGAGCTACGGACTTGTTCATGATGAGTCGCTCGGCGAGGAAGTGAAAGTCACCGTGATCGCCACCGGCTTCTCGCGCGAGAGCCTTCCCGTCGCTAAGCCGATGATGACGCGGCACGTCGAGCCGCCGGCGCCTGTTTCGCAGATGACTATCGAGCCTCTCGCTCCGGAATCCGAACCCATCGAACCGCTCCCCGCGCCGGTCGCCGAAGAAGCCGTCGACGTCACTCCTACGGTGGAATTCGTCGAACCCGTTCCGCCGCCTCCAGCGCCCGCGCCTCTTCCCGACGCCGATCCCTTCGACGATGTCGACACTCCCGCCTTCCTGCGGCGCGAAAGAAAGTTGTTTAATTAATCATGCGACTCACTGCGATTCTCTTCACCGCACTTGCCCTGTTCGCCGCAAAGGATCCGGCCCCGCAAGGCAAGCTGCTTATGTCCGACGACTTCGAAGGCACGGCCATCGACAAGGCTTGGCGCGTCGCCAACGGCGAGTGGAAGCAAGCCGGTGGCGCGCTCACCGGCGCTGAACTGGAAGCCGACAAACACGCAGCGGTTGTTCGCCGTAAGGTCGACTACAAGAACGCGACAATTCAACTTCGCTTTAGGCTCGACGGCTCTCGACAAACATCACTGAGCGTCAATCACGCCAAGGGCCATCTGTGTCGCGTGACCGTCCGCCCCGAGGGCTTTTGGATCCAGCTCGATCCCGACAAGGATAAGGGGACGAAAGCCGATGTGATGGCGCGTTCGAAGCAGCCGTTCAAGACAGGTGTGTGGCTCGACATGACCGTGACCTTCGCTGGAACGAAGATGACTGCGAAGATCGGCGATGTCGTATTGACCGGCGACAATCCCGCCATCGCCGGCCCAAAAGCCGATGTCGGATTGCCCGTCAACGGAAAGTCCGTGTCGTTCGACTCGATCCGCGTCTACGGACAGAATTAAGCCAGGTCCGGAGGCACGTACTCCGCTCGCGCTTGGCGTGATCGAAATACACTGAAGCTGTAGTACGCCTTAAAAATGTCTTGGCGGTGCGCCAGCCCCGCCACCGCCGCCCGCGCCAAATCGTACGCCGTCGCGCCGCGCCCCAGGCCGATGGATAACTCGGCCAGCCGGTCGCACCAGAATCGCGTCACGGTTTCGTGATAGCCGGAATCCGGTGTCGAGACGACCCCTTGCGTCTCGTTGTATGAAAGGATTGCCGCGCGCACCTCATCGATGCCACCGCCGCGCGCGATAACTGATGACGCCATGGCCAGGTGCGCGGCGTGGTTCCAGTGTGTGCGCGGAAAGCGCCCTTCCGAAACGTCGGTCAGAAAGGTGTAATAGGTTTGAATCGAAGCTAAGTGGGTCTCCATGCTTTCGATTATACACTTTCGAAACGAATATAATTTTGCTATGGATGATTTGGATCGAAAGCTGGCGGCCCGTTTGGCTAACGATGCGAGAGCGACCTGGGCCGACCTCGGCGCCGAACTTGGCCTTTCCCCTCCGGCCGTGGCCGACCGCGCAAAGCGGCTCTGCGAGCGCGGCGTCATCCGCGGCTACCACGCCGTTCTCGACCCGGTCGCCCTCGGTTACGGTCTGACCGCGTTTGTCGCCGTGACGCTCACCCACCCGCGCGACCGCGCCAAATTCCTCGCCGTCGTCGCCAAACGCGAAGAGATCAAGGAGGCTCATCACATGGCCGGCGACGACGACTTTCTGCTCAAAGTCCACTGCCGCGACACACAGCATCTGGAACACTTCTTGACGTCGATTTTGAAGTCCATCCCCGGCGTGCAGCGCACTCGCACTTCGATCGCGCTGGGCACGGCGAAGGATCTCGCTACCCTCCAGCCGCCGCGTGCGGTATCATAGGGGTTTCGGGCGCGTAGCTCAGCTGGTTAGAGCGCCTGCTTCACACGCAGGAGGTCCGGGGTTCGAGTCCCTGCGCGCCCACCATTCAAATCAATAACTTGCGGAACCGGGCTCGGTCCGCAAGTGGCCAGTGTGACGTGGATTGTGACGTAACCCCCTCTTGAGGGCTCTGGTGCAAAATCTGGGTTGACACTGGTTTGATACCGTTTCGGTCCGCAGGTCTCGATCGATCCCGACCCCAATCACGCAACCAACGCGGCTCGCCAGATCTCCGGCATCGTCGCCCCTGCC
>VFZW01000082.1 GCA_016871055.1 Acidobacteriota bacterium | reverse complement strand
GAGCTGTTCCCCGAAGACCCCTTCGCACGGACGGGCACCGGCCTGTTCTGCGTCGGACCCAATCGGGATTTTTTCCCCGACCAGGCGGACATCAACCGCGAAGAGGTACTGACCGACTACGCCGACACCACATCTTCCGTATTCCTCGGGCTGACCGCAGGATGCGCCCGCTGCCATGATCACAAGTTCGATCCGATATCGCAGGAAGATTACTATCGCATTCGTGCCGTCTTTGCTCCGGCCACCAAGGTCAAGGTTGCGCTGAATCGATTAGAGTCCCTTGGCTATGACGTAGCCGATGGCGTGCGGGAATGGAAGTTGCGGGAGATCGGTGAACAGATCCGCCGCGCACAATCCCGATGTCAGGACTCGCTGCGAACCGCGAAGTTGAGCCGCCTTCCGGCTGACGCTCGAGAGGCGCTAGGCTTGCCCGATTCCGAACGTACCCCCAGGCAGCGGGAACTTGTTTCGGAGTACGACAAGAGTGCGCGGGTGACGGATCAGGAGATCCGAGCCTGTATGAGCCCGCAAGAAACCGCGGACCTGCATGGCGTGGAGAAAGCCCTGGTGCAGATGTACGCCAACTATCGCTCCAAGCCTTTTTCCTGCGGCCTTGCCGACTCGTGGAACGTGGCGCCCCGAACCTTCCTTCCCGCGAAGGGATCCCGGCCAGAACGCGAAGTGCAACCGGGCTTCTTCTCAATTCTCGGCGGGGGTGAAGTACCGCCGCCGGCCGAAAAACGGGAGGCAACGGGACCAATTCCTCTGATGCCCACCACTGGACGCCGCACGGCGTTGGCAAAGTGGATCAGCGATCCGCGTAATCCCCTCACCGCCCGGGTCATGGTCAATCGCATCTGGCAGTATCACTTTGGCCGCGGCCTGCTAGCAACGCCAAGCGATTTCGGTACCCGTTCCGGCAAGCCGAGCCATCCCGAGTTGCTCGACTGGCTCGCTTCGGAGTTCGTCGCCAACAAATGGTCGATCAAGCAACTGCATCGACTGATCATGACCTCGACGACCTATCGGATGGGATCCACGCCCTCAGCCGAATCCGCCAAGCGGGACCCGCTGAATCTGCTCTTGTCGCATTACTCGCGGCGCCGCCTGAGTGCGGAAGAGATCCGGGATTCCGTGCTGGTTGCGACTGGCGGCCTCAATCCCAAACAAGGCGGCCGGCCGGTTGTGCCGCCATTGTCGGCTGAAGAGAAAGCCACGCTCACTCAGTCCCCCGACAACTCCTGGGTCCTGACGACAGACACGAGCGAGTACTCCCGACGCAGCATCTATCTCATCCAGAAGCGAACGTTCCGCATGCCGATGATGGATGTCTTCGACGCCCCTGAATCCATGCTGAGTTGTGCCCGTCGCGACTCCAGTACGACGGCGCCGCAGTCCCTGTCGCTTTTCAACGGCAGTTTCACGATGGAAAGGGCGGCTGCGTTGTCGTCGGCTCTCGTTACGGAATATCCTGCCGACGATGACGCTCTCATCCGCGCCGCGTGGCGCAAGGTGGTGGCGCGGGAGCCCGGTGATGCCGAACTCAGCCGCGCTCGCAAGTTTCTTCAGGAGCAAACACAAAACACAGGGGCGCGCCGCCAGGCAGTGACCGAGATGAGTCGCGCGCTGTTGAATCTCAACGAGTTCCTCTATGTCGACTAAATCCCGCCGTCATTTTCTCGCTCGCGCCGGCAAGGGCTTTGGCGCGGCGGCAGCCAGTACGCTGCTGCCTTCCGCTCTTGGGACGGAGAGTCCGCTCGCGCCACGGAAGGCGCATGAACCGGCCCGTGCTAAAGCGATCATCTACCTTTACATGCACGGCGGCGTCAGCCACGTGGATACGTGGGACCCCAAGCCGGAGCTAACTCGTCTTTCTGGCAAAACGCTGCCCGCCAGTTTTGTCAAAGGCCTGAAGACAAGCCGCATCGACTTCACCAAGGCATTGGCGCGAGGGAGCGCGTGGCCCTTTCAGAAACATGGGCAATCCGGACTTGAAATTTCGGCCCTGTTCCCCAACATCGCCCGCCACGCCGACCAGCTCGCGCTGGTCCGGTCCTGTCACGGCGATGCCTTTGATCATGCCCCTGCCATGTATCTGCATGGGTCGGGGTCACAGTTCCCGGGACGGCCCTGTCTGGGCGCTTGGACCGTTTACGGTCTCGGCTCGGAGAACCAGAACCTGCCGGCATTCGTCGTCATGACGGATGGGGCTATGAAGTGCGGCCCTCAGGGTTACGGTGCGGGTTTCCTTCCCGCCGTCTACCAGGGAACGATGTTCCGAAGCGGCAAGAGCCCCGTGCTTGATCTTTCCAATCCGGACGGCGTTAGCAACAGAACCCAACGAACCACGCTCGATCTGGTCAGCGAACTCGACCGGCAACATCTCGGCGAGCGCCCGTTTGATAGCGACCTGGAAGCGCGGCTCGCGGCCTATGAACTGGCGTTTCGAATGCAATCGGAAGCGCCTGAGGCGGTGGACATGAGCAAGGAGACTGACGCCACCAAGCGTCTGTACGGCATTGGCGACGGCCCGTCCGATGACTTTGGACGCAAGTGTCTACTTGCCCGGCGGCTCGTCGAGCGCGGCGTGCGGTTTGTACAGTTGTACTCGGGAACGCATCTGGGAGACGACTGGGACGGCGCTCATAACGATTTGACCGGCTCGCACAACAAGATGGCGGCGAAGACGGACAAGGCGATTTCCGGTCTCTTGACGGATCTGCAGGCCCGTGGGTTGGCCGATTCGACGCTGGTGGTGTGGGGCAGCGAGTTCGGCCGGACGCCGCTGGCCGAGGGCCGCAACGGACGCGACCATCATCCCTATGCCTTCTCGATGTGGTTCTGGGGTGCGGGCGCTCGCGGCGGCCGGGTACTGGGTTCAACGGACGAGTTTGGCCTGCGGCCAGCGGAGAATCCGATTGTGTCTCACGACGTGAATGCGACCATTCTCCGGATGATGGGATTGGACCACCTCAAGCTCACCTACTATTTCCAGGGCCGTGATATGCGGCTGACGGATGTTCACGGTGAGGGAGAATTTACTAAGTTTCTTGTTGAGGGTTGACGCCGGCCGACGGGCCGCGATCGCAAAGACTGATCTGGGCGGTGTTGGCTCTCCACTGGTCGTAAACAGCGATTTTCCGATTTTGGGAAACGAAAATCGAGTTTGCCAGTGGCGTTACAATTTCACGCCAACAATCGCGTAGTCCAAACAACCGAAGAACGCCTCACGGAAATCGGCGGGCAGCGACGCAAGCGAAGGCATCGAATCGATCGCAGGCGCCAGACGCTTCACTTCCAAACGGCCAATGCCGGCCTCTTCCATGAGGAATGCCGCAAGTGTCGGCGGGACCGGGCGATGATGCGTTGGATCCAAGTAGAAGTGGCTCGCGAAGATGGCCAAACACTCGGGATTTGGTGTTTCGAAGATCAAGATGCCGCCGCGTTCGAGTTTCGCCGCGCAGAGGGTGACGAATTCGGGCAACAGCATCGGCGGTAGATGTTCGATCACTTGTGAACAAAAAATTACCTCCCACGAACCATCCGCCTGCGCGCGCAGCCAGTCGAAGAGATCATAACGCTCGGCGCGCAGACCGGCCGCGGAACACGTTGCGATGGACTCCAAATCGCCGTCAATCCCGAGCGCGTCCAGGCCACGCTCTTTGAGCAGCGCGAGCATCTCGCCTCGTCCACAGCCAAGATCGGCCACGCGGGTTTTGCCTTCGAAGTAGTCGAGATAGGTCTCGAAGTTCTTGCGGACGTAGGCTTCCGGTCCGCGAAAGCGTTCGGCGAATCGCAGGAAATCGTAGCTGTGCGAATCGGCTGCCGGAACGGGCGCCGCTACGGCCGCAGCTGCGAACGCCTTCTGACGCGCCGATCGCAACTCGCTGTGAATGACCTGTTCGTACTCGGTGCGGATCCGGTCCAGATCAGCCCAGATCTTCCTCTGAATCTCATCGTTGGCCCGCGCCAACGCCGCTTCGAATTCGCGATGCTGCCCGCTGGCGATCTCGCGGAAGTTCGCTTCCATCAAGTTCGAGCGGTGCGTAAATCCGCCTTGCAAATCCGCGACGCTCCGAAGGAACTGCGTTTCGTTGATGGCCAGTTTGCGCTCCCACTCCTTGCGCCACTCCTGCCAGTGAGTGCGAATGTCGGCCAACTCCGCCGACCGCGCCTGCAATACATCGGCCCGCGCCTCGGCCGCGCGGATGCGCGTGTCCGCGTCGATCGCTTTTAACTCATCGATCGCCTGCTGACATCCATCCAGCGACGCCGCCAATCGTTCCAGTCCGCGATTGTGCTCGTTCAGCGCTTCCATCACGGCCTGCATGCAATTCATCTGCGCGCGATTGAATTCGACCTGTTCACGCACATGCCAATCGAGCACACGCGCCACCAGCCGCTTCCAGGCCTGCACCAAATTGTTCTTCAATCCCGGCGGCCGGGGATTTACCGTGCCGATTGCCGCGACCTTCGCTTCCGCAGCATCCCGTGCATGGACCAGCGGCATCAGATCGGCGAGCGGAATTCCCGCGCGGCCGCGCTCGCCTTGCGGGTGCCGCGCGTTCACGCGTTCGGCGATTTCGCGCACCGCCTGCTCCAACTCGCGCGCGCTACCTTCGGCGGCCACGGGCCTTCCTTTCATGACGCGCCGTAATGACGGTGGCGATGCCGCCGCGCGGCGTAAAATCGCCGATCACCGTCGCGCGCACCGGATCGGCATAACGGACAACATCCTGCAGGAACTTGTTCACGATGTTCTCTTGAAAGATGCCGAGATTTCGGTACTCCAGCCAGTACATCTTCAGCGACTTCAATTCCAGGCAGTGTTTATCGGGTGTGTAGCGCAACGTTAACGTTCCGTGATCGGGCAACCCCGTCTTCGGGCAGACCGACGTGAACTCCGGATTGACGATCTCGATTTCGTATTCGTTGTCGTACTGATTCGGCCACGTCTCGATGGCTGGCAGCGGCGCGTCCACTCCAGCCGAGGCGTGCTCGTCCGTGTAAGCTCTCTTCTTCATGCGCCCACCAACTTCTTGGAAAGGTGATCGAGAAACAATCCTACATCGGTGACTACGCCGACCGCCTGGCCCGTTCCGCGGTCGCTGACCTTCGTCGCAACGGCCGGATTAATGTCGACACAAACGATGCGCACCCAACTCGGCAGCATATTGCCGGTGGCGATTGAGTGGAGCATGGAACTCAAGCACAACACCAGCCCCGCGCCCTGCAAGTGTTCGTTGTAGGCATCCTGCGCTTCGTTCATATCGGTGATTGTGTCGGGCAACGGGCCGTCGTCGCGCAAACTCCCCGCGAGGACGAACGGCACCTTCGCCTTCACGCATTCATACATCACGCCGCTCGTCAGCCGTCCGCTTTCCACCGCGCCGGCGATATTGCCGCAATGATACACGGCGTTAATTGCGCGCATGTGGTTGCGATGGCCGTGCTCTTCCAATCGTCCATCGGCGACGCGCACGCCAAGCGATGTGCCGAGAAGCGATGCTTCAATATCGTGGACGGCGAGCGCATTGCCGGCGAGCACCGCGTCCACCCATCCCGCGCGAATCAAATTCGACAACGGCCCGACGCCGCCGGTATGCACAACCACGGGTCCGGCGACGAAGACAATCTTTTTCCCCTCCGCTCGCACGCTTTCCATCAGCGCCGCCGTTTGCCGCACCGCCGTTTCGACTTGCCGCTCCGAGGAGATCTCGTTACTCATGAACGAGAAGCCTAGGCGGTCGCGCTCTTTCGATTCGGGAATCACGCGAATGCCGCGCATGCCGACGACAACCGCGTCGCCCGCGCGCAGATCGCGCAGCCGGCGGCACGATGCGCGCCCGCCCGAAACGACAATCATGGCGTCCATGCGCTGCCGGTCGACGTTGATCCATTGCCCGCCTAATCGTACCTGCGTGCGATGGTTCGTCGTTGAATAGAAGTCCTCCGGTGCGCAGCAATCGCGATCGACGATCCGCGTTTCCGCATCGCCGCCGTCGGCCGGCGTGCAGCCGAAGCCGAGTAGCTGGCCGAGCAACTGGTCCATCAATTCGCGCGACGGTGTTTCGACGCGCAGGCGAAGATGAGAGGGGTCGCTATTGGTGCGGCCGATTTGGAAGATCTCGACTTCAAAACGGCCCTGGCATTCGACGACCGTGTCGAAGATCCGTTCCATGATGTGCGAGTCGATGAGGTGGCCTTGCGCCTCCACGGTTTCGTGAAAAGGCAGCGCGTTGGTTGCGGGGTCCATGCGTGAGTCTACCTTTCAGGATAATGGGTACTGATCCCAATGACCATACCGATCGCCTGGCGGCCGGACCAAGAAGTTCTGAAACGGGCGCGATTGACCGCTTTTCTCTCTCAATGTGGAGAGCCCGATTATGCATCGCTTCACCGGCGATCCATCGATGACATCGAGTGGTACACCGAGGAAATGCTACGGTTTCTCCAGGTCCCCTTCAATCCGCCCTACACGAAACTGCTCGATACCTCGGAAGGAATCGAGTGGCCGCGATGGTGCGTTGGCGGTGGGTTGAACATCAGTTCGGCGTGTCTGGACGGCAAGGAACCGCGGCAGCCGGCGATTTCGTGGGAAGGCGAGGAAGGCGGGACGCGTTCGTGGAGCTACAAGGCGCTGCAAATGGCCGTGCGAAAGTGCGCCGCGGGCCTGCGCGACATTGGCGTCCAAAAAGGCGATCGCGTTGCGGTACATCTGCCGATGATGCCCGAGACCGCGGCGGTGTTCCTTGCACTGGCTCGCATCGGCGCGGTTGCGATCCCATTATTCACCGGTTACGGTCACGCTGCGATCGAAGAACGCGTGCGCGACGTTGGCGCGACCGTAATCTTCACGGCGAACGCATTTCCGCGGCGCGGCAAACCGATTGGGTCGAAGACGGTCGTCGACCAGGTCGCGGCGAGTTATCCCGAACTGCGGCATGTCGTTGTGGTTCCGCGCCTCGACAACTTCGAAGCGCCGATGACCGCGGGGCGGGATCTGACTTGGGACGAACTCTGTTCGCGCGGGACCGACGATTCGGTTTGCCCGACGAGCACGGAGGATCCGCTCATCATCATCTACTCCTCCGGCACAACGGGCCGGCCGAAGGGTATGGTCCATCTGCACGGGACGTTTCCGATCAAAGGCGCCTCGGATATGGCCTTCGGCTTCGATGTGGGAAAGAACACGCGAATCTGCTGGGTCACCGATATCGGTTGGGTGATGGGGCCATGGTTGTTCTACGGCGCGCTGCTGTTGGAAGGCACGGTCGTGCTCTACGACGGCGCGCCTGATTTTCCGCATCCGGCGAGGCTGTGGGCTTTCGCGGATCGGCACGGCGTCGATGTGTTGGGGCTGTCGCCGACATTGATTCGCGCCTTGCAGCCGCACGGCGATGAGATCGCGCGGCGATACGACCTAACGAAGCTGAAGCTATTCGGCTCGACCGGCGAACCTTGGAACACCGAGCCCTGGCAGTGGTTATTTGAGGTTATCGGCAAGTCGCGCGTGCCGATTATCAACTACTCGGGCGGCACCGAGATCTCCGGCGGCATACTCTTGAACAACCCGCTGTTGGAGATGAAGCCGTGCGGTTTTTCGGCGGCGTGCCTGGGCATCGCGGCCGACGTCGTCGATGAACACGGAAATAGCATTCGCGAAGGCGTCGGCGAATTGGTCGTTCGAAAGCCGTGGCTCGGCATGACTCACGGATTTCACAACGACCGCGAGCGGTATCACGATACCTATTGGTCGATGTTTCCCGGAACTTGGCGGCACGGCGATTTCGCCGAGATCGACGCGGACGGCCACTGGTTCATCCACGGCCGCAGCGACGACACGATAAAAGTGGCCGGTAAACGTATCGGTCCAGCGGAGATCGAATCGGTACTGGTCAGCCATTCGGCCGTCGTTGAAGCGGCGGTGATTGCGATTCCGGACGAACGGACGGGAAACGCGATCGCGGCGTTTGTGGTGCGAAATGGCGACGTCGAAGCGGACGCGTTGAAAGATCTCGTCGCCGGAGAACTGGGCCGGCCGCTGCGGCCGAGTGTGGTTGCTTTTGTCACGGCGATACCGAAGACTCGGAATGGAAAGTTGATGCGGCGTCTTGTGCGAGCCGCGTGGTTGGATCAACCGACCGGAGATTTGACGGCGGTGGACAACCTACAGGCGCTTGAGGAAATCCGATCCGTTCGAATGACATTCCAATAATCGGAATGGTCGTTCTGTCGATGTCGCTTGCTCGTCGGGCCGGCATGCGCGAAACGAATGAAATCATGAGTGATCGAAAGGTTTACAATCCTTTACTAGCACTCAGTACGTTTCCGTAACAATGAATAGGAATGGGTTCGCCCCGCAGTCGCCGTTGTTGAAGGTGAGTCCAACCTTGTGAGCCATGCCACGATCTTTCCTGCCGAGGTGTTCCCGATGACCGAACAAACGAGAGTACTTGTCGTAGAAGACGAGAAACGAATCGCTGACTTTATCAGCCGCGGGCTGGAGAGCGCCGGCTATACCGTCGCGATTGCAGGCGACGGCGCATCGGCGCTAGAGAAAATGCATGCGCTTGATTACGACCTGATCGTGCTTGATTTGAATTTGCCAGATATCGATGGCATGAAAGTGTTGGAGAAGATTCGGAACCGCAAGACGGCGCCCGCGGTGATCGTCTTGTCAGCGCGCGGTAACGTCGAAGATCGCGTTAAGGGCCTGGAAATGGGCGCCGACGACTACTTGGTGAAACCGTTCGCGTTTGTTGAATTTCTAGCGCGCGTGAAAGCGCTGCTGCGCCGGGGCGCAAACATGCCGGAACGTTTTCAGGTGGGCGATCTCGTGCTTGATGCGCTGCGCCGCAAGGTAACCCGCGCGGGTGAGAGCATCGAACTGGCGCCAAAGGAATTCAGTATTCTCGAGTACCTGATGCGGCATCGGGGAAAGCCGCTCAGCCGCACGATGATCGTCGAACACGTTTGGGATATGGACTACGACGGATTGACGAATATTGTCGACGTCTACATTCGCCATCTGCGGAGCAAGATCGACGACGACTCTCCGGTGAAGATGATTCACACGGTGTGGGGCATTGGGTATATGATCGACATGCCTGCCGAATTCAAGAATTAGCTCCGTGTTGTCGAAGCGGCTTCCCAGCGTCGTCCGCAGTCTGCGCTTTCGGTTGGCGCTGAGCTACACGATCATTTTTGGCGTTTTCCTGTCTGGCGTCGGCGTGGTGTTCCGGTACCAGTTGGACAGCGTAATCGATGAGTGGATGGAATCGCTCATTGAAGACGACTGGAATGCCGTAGGCGGATTTTTGCGCATAGAACATGGACAGGCGACGTGGTCGGTGGATCCGCGGGTCCCCCAACAGGTGTTCTTTCTGGAGCGCCTCCGGCGAAATCTCCTGTTGTCGGATGCCGACGGGAAGATTCTCGAAGCCTCCAGTGGATACCGGATTTTCGGCGTTGAGTCCGCCGGCGAGTTGAAGCGGATCGCCGCGGCCGCAACGCCAGTCTGGCGCAAGAAGTTTCAAAAGGCCGAAGGGGAACTACTCCTTCGATACGGGCAGTTTTCCACCCAAGGCGATAAGTATCTTCTGGTTATCGGACGCCGCACATCGGAACCTAGAGTGATCACGCGTTTATTCGTCGAAGATTACTTCCTGTCGATCCCGCTGATGCTCATCGTGGCTACATTCTTCGGCTGGTTCATGTCCGGCCGGGCTTTGCGGCCGGTGAACGAGTTGGCCGAGACGGCGCAAAAAACGTCCGGCTCGAACCTGCATTTGCGAATTGACTCGCGGGGCGCGGGGGACGAACTCGATTCGCTGATCGATGCGTTCAACAAAATGATGGCGCGATTAGAGGAGAACTTCGATCAGGTGAAACGGTTTTCCACCGACGCTTCGCACGAACTGCGAACGCCGATTACGGGAATTCGCGGGCAGTTGGAAGTTGCGCTGATGACCGCCAAGAATACCGACGAGTATCGCGACGCGGTGATCAACGCGCTCGAAGACGTCGACCGGTTGTCGAATATCGTTCGCGCGTTGTTGATGCTGTCGCAGGTCGAGACCGGGCAAATCGAGATTAAGCACGAACCGGTCGATTTGGGCGGCATCGTTGGCGATCTGGCGGAGCAGTTTTCGACGGGAGCGGCCGATGAAAATATCGCCCTGACCTGGTCGAGCGATCCCGATTCGCTGGTTAGCGGCGATCGCACGCAATTAGAGCGGCTGGTTACGAATCTGCTCGCGAATGCGATCAAATACACGCCCGGAGGAGGGTCGGTTGCGGTGTCGGTTGTGCGACGGGAGTCGGCGGTGGAGCTTGTTGTCGCCGACACGGGCATCGGCATAGCGGCGGAGCATCTGCCGCATGTGTTCGAGAGGTTCTATCGTGTCAAGAGGGATCATCCGCAGAAGGGATTGGGGCTCGGCTTGAGCTTCGTGGCGTGGATTGTGAGGGCGCATGGCGGAGCCACCAATGTGCAGAGCGAACTCGGGATGGGAACAACGTTTCGCGTGACGCTGCCGCGGACTGGCGCGGCGGGCGTGACGCCCGTCCCCGCGCCGCTCGCCGAAGCGCGACAATAGGCGAATGGATTTATCGTTCACCGAACGCGAGCGCGAGGGTATCCCGATCATCGACGTAAAAGGGCAGGTTGTCGCCGGGGATGGCGCCGACCAGTTGCGCGAATGCGTAAAGGCAATCGCTGAGGCGGGAAGGACGAACGCTATTCTGAATCTCGCCGCCGTCAGTTATATCGATTCGTCCGGCTTGGGCGCTCTGGTTATGAGTTTCAGCACGCTGCGCAAAGCGGGCGGCGCGTTGAAGCTGCTGAATCTCACGCGGCGCAACGTCGAGCTATTGGTGCTGACAAAACTCGAGACCGTGTTTGAAGTTTACGACGACGAACAGAACGCCGTGAACAGTTTCTTCCCAGGGCGGGAAATCAAGAAATTCGACATATTGATGTTTCTCCAACAGTCAAAACGGCAACCGTGATGCGTGCGCCGGAATTTACGCTGCGGACGCTCGATGGCGCCGAGAGGCGCCTGGATTCGATGCGCCCCGTCGTTCTGGCGTTCTTCAAGATCGACTGTCCGACCTGCCAGTTGACGTTTCCGTACTTGCAGCGCATTGCGGATCGCGGTCTGCGGCGAATCGTCGCGATCTCGCAGGACGATGAAGAGGGCACGCGCGAATTTCATACCGACTTCAAGATCCGGCTGGAGACGCTGATTGATCCGGCGGTTTCGCGTTATGCCGTGAGCCGGGCGTTTGGGATTACTCATGTGCCTTGGCTGTTCGAAGTATCGGCCGAAGGCGAGATCGTTTCGACCTTCTCTGGATTCGACCGCGCCAAGCTGGACACGCTGGCCGGCGGGGCGCTGTTTACCGATGCCGACCGCGTGCCGGAGTACAAGCCCGGTTGAGGGTCGAGGAACCGCTAGCTCCGGTCGGGAGCGGATACGTTACACTGATTAGAAATGGCATCGAAGATCTCGGAAGTTCTTGGCAACGCCGCTGCGATTGCGAAAGGTCTCACTGTCACCTTCAAAGAGATGATGGCGCCGACCATCACCGAAGACTATCCGGCGGCGCCGGCGATTTTCCAGGAGCGCTTCCGCGGCGTGCACGTCCTGCAGCGCGACGAGAGCGGCCTGGAGAAATGCGTGGCGTGCTTTCTATGCGCGGCCGCGTGCCCGGTGCAGTGCATCTACATCGAGGCGGCCGAGAATACGGAGCAGAAGCGCATCAGCGGCGGCGAGCGATATGCCGAGGTGTACAACATCGACTATTCGCGCTGCATCTTTTGCGGGTTCTGTGTCGAGGCGTGTCCGACCGACGCGGTGACGCACGGGCACGGCTTCGAGATCGCGAGCTATAACACGTCGACGTTGGTGTGGCGCAAGGAGCAGATGCTCACGCAGATTTCTCCGGCTGCGAAGCCGGTGGCTCCGTTGAGCGAGGGCGCTGGGCATTAGCCCAGCGCTACGGAATCCGGTAAGCGCTCTTAATCGCCGCGATGTTCTTGCGCGCCTGCGCCTGGAAGGGGGACGCGATCGCCGCGCATTGCTGGTTGTACTTCAGCGCTTCGTTGATGAGCTTGCGGTCCTTCTTCGGGTCGCCGAGCCGGTAGTTGGCAAGCGCGAGATGGAACAGCGTCTCCGCCGCGAGGCTGCCGCCGGTGACGTTGGGCAATGCCGCTCGAAGATACGTATCCGCATCGGCCCACTTCTGCTCATTTGACGCAATCACGCCGAGCATCCACTGGGCGACGCCGAGCTTGATCGTCTTGTTCTTATTCCAATCGGCTTCCGCCATGCCTTGCGGCACCGGTTTGGGTGGCAGCACTTCAGTGATCTTCTTGGCGTACTCGGCGGCCTTTGCGGTGTTCTTGCCTTCGTACGCTTTGCTGGCAAGATAAAGCAGCATGTCGTCGTTTGCCGGATCTGCCTTGATGCCATCTTCGGCGGCCGAGATCGCTTTTGCCGTGTCGCCCTTCTGCTGATAGGCGAGGAAGATCTGCGGGCGGATCATTGCGACGTACTGCGACGCCGGATTCTGCGCGATCAACGCTTCGCCGAGTTCCGCGCGTGCGTCGAGGCTCGCGGCTTGTACGGCATTGGCGTACAGAGAATACTCGGTGTAGGTGTCGACCTGTTTGGCGTAGTCGACGGCTTGCGTCCAGGCGGGCACGTCGTCGGCGTCGGCGGGTTTGGCGACGGCGGCGGCTTTGCGCGCGGCGGCCGAGGTGATGCCGGCGTACTTCTTGATCAGCGCGGCGTCTTTCTTGCCTTCGGCGGCCTTCAGGCAAGCGTGCGCGGCGGCGACATCGTCGGCGTCGTCGGCGAGAACCTTTTCACCGGCGGCGAGCGACTTGTCGAAGGCGTTGGCGGCCAGGTACGCCGTCTGCATTTCGCCGTAAACCCAAGATGTCGAATCGTGGCTCGGATGCTCTTTGACGAAAGCTTCCATGAGCGCCATTTTCTTCGCGGCGTCGGCTTCGTCGCCGAGATGCTTGAGCTTGGCGCCTTCTGGCGTTTCCGTGTTGACGTTGAGTTTTCGCTTGGCGTACAAGCCCATCGAGCCGGACACCGCGATCATCGTTACGAGTAAGAAGAATCGATTCATGCGTGCTTATCCCCTCGGGCGATTGTACGTTAACTCGCGGGCCGGAGCAATCAGAAGATGGGCTTAGCGGGCGGATCCTTTTTTTCTCCCGCGAAGTTGAGGGTAACGTTTACTCGTTCGGCGGGCTCGTCGAAATCGAGCTTTACGGCCGTTTCGCCGAGATTGTCGAGCAGTCCGTCTTCCTTGATTTTGGCGATGACGCGCTCGGCGTAACCTTCGCGGAAGTAGGCGTCTTCCTTGAGGCCCCACAGTTTGCGGATCTCGGGCTCGGTGGTGATGTCGAGGCCTCTGATTGTGAGCTTGCCCATCTTGTAGCGCGGACCCGCCGTGACCGCTACCTCCATTTCAACGGTCTTGCGCGCGTCGGCGTATCGGCGTGTCGCCGACGTTTCGGCTTTCATGTAGCCTTGACTGCGCATCGCCGCCCGGAGGCGTTCGAGGCTTTGCGAAACCTCCTGAATGCGGAATATCTCGCCCGTTTTGAAGGCCGCGATCTTGAGCAACTCCGACGCACCAGCGGCGCCCGAGATGCGCACTTCGTCGAGCACGAACTCCGGGCCTTCGTCGACTTCGACCGTGACGTTGAAGCCCTCGACATCGTCGGCCCGCACGGCGGTGATCTTCGGAAACTTGACGCGCAGCAGCCCTTTGGTTTCGTAGATCGGCCGAATCTGATTGATGAGCAGTTCCCGGAAGCGGTCTTCGGTGAATAGCGTGCCGACGGCGACGGTGGCCATGCGGTTCTGCAATTCAAAAGCGGGGAAGGCGGCGTTGCCGGTGAATTTGACGGTCGCGACGGTGGGGCGCGGTTTGTCGGGGCGGAAGAGCATCATCTCTTCGCCGGGGCGGTCAGCGAGGACCCGGCCGACGATCGGAGGATCGATCTTGACGGCGGCGTTGAGTGCGGCGGCGTAGCGCGCGATGACTTCGCGCGTGCCGGGGGCGGGATCGGTGAACAGCGGATCGGCGGCTAGAATCTTGCGGAGATCGGCCTCGGGCTTGGCGATTTCTTCGAAACGGATGGGGAAGACCTGATCGACCTCGACAACTTCGAAGGTCACGATGAAACCCTTGCCGGAAGGCGCGGGCTCGTATTTGTAGCCGACGCTGGCGAGCACGCCGGATTCGGCAAGGCGTTTCTGCGCGGCGTCGAAGTCGGGTTTGTCGGCGTTCTGCCCAGCGCGGAGGCCGCTGGCGGCGATGACTTGGGCCGGTTTCAGGCGCTTGATGCCTTCGACGCGAATCGACTCAATGGGAAACGCGGCGGCGAAAAGGAGCAATCCGGTGATCGTGACCATACATCTATTAAATGTACGCCGGACGCTCGATGTTACACTCAAAAATAATGGCATATGATCTCGTTGTGGTCGGCAGCGGTCCAGGCGGCTACTCGGCCGCGATTCGCTCCGCCCAGTACGGTCTGAAGACCGCGCTGATTGAAAAGGAGCCTAAGCTAGGCGGAACGTGTTTGCATGTCGGCTGCGTGCCGACCAAGGCTTTGTTGCAGACGGCGGAGGTCTGGGACTACTTCAAGAATCCCGGCGAACAGGGCTTGTCTTGCGAGAACCCGCAACTGCACTTGCCGAACGTGATGAAGCGGAAGCAGGACATCGTCGATAAGCACGCCAAAGGCATTACGGGCCTGATGCGGAAGAACAAGATCGACGTGATCGCGGGCTATGGAAAGCTTCTCGGTGGCGGGCGCGTGGAAGTGACTTCGCCCGAAGGCGCGCGCGTGATCGAAGCGAAGAACATCGTCATCGCGACGGGTTCGGAAGCGCGCATGATTCCGGGGCTCGAGCCCGATCCCGACTTCATACTGACGAATGTCGAGATCTTGAAGCTCCAGTCGGTGCCGAAGTCGCTGTTAATCATCGGCGCGGGCGCGGTGGGTGTCGAGTTTGCGTCGATCTTCAAGCGGTACGGATCCGAAGTAACTGTTCTCGAAATGCTGCCGCGGCTGGTGCCGGTGGAAGACGAGGATGTTTCGAAGGAACTCGAAAAGGCGTTTAAGAAGGCCGGCATCCGGATCGAGACGGGCGCGAAGGCGAGCGATATTCAGCGCACCGGAACCGGAGTCGCTCTGAACGTGACGCTGGCCAACGGCAAGGTCGAGCCGATGCAGGCGGAGAAGCTGCTGGTCGCCGTCGGCCGGAAGCCGAACACCGAAAATATTGGGTTACAAAACGTTCCGGGCGTGCAGGTAGATCGCGGATTCATCAAAGTCGGGCCGGATCAGCAGACGGGCGAGCCGGGCGTGTATGCGATCGGCGATGTGGTGGCGGGTACGCCGCAATTGGCGCACGTGGCGACGGCGGAAGGCATGGTTGCCGTCGCGGCCGCGGTGGGCAAACCGTACACGGCGATTAATCGCAATCGGATTCCGGGCGCGACCTACACGGAGCCCGGCATCGGTTCCGTGGGATTAACGGAAGCGCAGGCGAAGGCCGCGGGCCACGATGTGAAGGTCGGCAAGTTCCCGTTCCTGGCGAATTCAAAGGCTTCGATCATCGGGCATCACGAGGGCTTTGTGAAGATCGTGAGCGATGCGAAGTACGGCGAAATTTTGGGCGTGCACATCATCGGGCCGCATGGCTATGAACTCATCGCCGAGGCCGTGACGGCGATGGAAGCCGAAGCTACCGTCGATACGATGATCAACACGATTCACGCGCACCCGACGCTGTACGAAGCATTGGGTGAAGCGTTCAACGCGGTTTACGGACGGGCGATCAACTTCTAACTTCGAATGCTCGCTGCAGTACAGACACGGGTGCTTTCGACGCGCGACCTCGGCCGCATGAAGTGGGCCGAGACCTATGCGTTGCAGGCCACTTTGGTCGAGCAGCGGAAGCGAGGCGAGATTGCCGATCAACTTGTGTTTGTAGAGCATCCGCATGTGGTCACAATGGGCCGCAACGGCCACGACAAAAACGTTCTGGCGAGCGAAGAGATACTGGCCAAGAGCGGTATCGGCTTCTACCACACCAACCGCGGCGGCGATGTCACCTATCACGGGCCAGGCCAAATTGTCGGCTACCCGATTTTGAATTTAAACGATTGGAAGCGCGATGTCCATGCGTATGTGCGCGCTCTTGAAGATGTAATTATTGCCACGCTGCGCGGCTTCTGCGTTCGCGGCGAGCGGTCGCCAGGCGCGACAGGAGTTTGGGTTGGCGATGCGAAGATCTGCGCGATCGGCGTTCATATCAGCCGGTGGATTACTTCGCACGGATTCGCGCTCAACGTCGATACGGATTTGCAGTATTTTCAATACATCGTGCCTTGCGGCCTGGCGAGACCCGTAACGTCTCTGCGGGCGCTGGGCATCGCCGCGGAGCATGATGAAGTGAAGGCCGCGCTGCGATCGAACTTTGCGAAAGTGTTTGGCTACGAAACGGAGAATTAAGGCATGACTGATGTCGTAATGCCCCAGATGGGCGAATCGATTGTCGAAGGGACTCTGACCCGCTGGTTGAAGAACCCGGGTGATCGCGTCGAGCGCGATGAGCCGTTGTTTGAGATCTCGACCGACAAGGTGGACACCGAGATTCCGTCGCCCGCCGCCGGGGTGCTCGCCGAGGTGCTGGTCGAAGCGGGGAAGACGGTTGCCATCAACACAGTCGTTGCGCGGATTAGTGACGGCGGGGGAGCCGCGGCGATCGCGCCAGCTCCGGTTGTCCAAGCCGCCGCGCCTGTTGCGCCTCCGCCATCCGCTCCGGTTACCGCGCCCGCTCCTGTCGCCGCGGCTCCGGCTCCGGCGGCGGAAGATCTTGGCCCGCTATCGCCGCTGGTTCGAAGGATCGCGCGCGAGAACAATATCGACTTGAGCACGGTGACTGGCACTGGCGCCGGTGGACGAATCACAAAAGACGATGTGCAAGCGGTTGTGACGAAGCCCGCGCCTGTCGCCGCGCCGCCGGCCGCTACTCCGGCGCCAGCATACGCTCCGCCTCCGCCGCGCGCGGAAGCGGCGAAGATCCGCGTCGAGCCGATGTCGACGATGCGCAAGAAGATCGCCGAACACATGGTGCATTCGAAGCAGACTTCTGCGCATGTGACGACGGTTCACAAAGTCGATATGACCAACGTCGCGAAGATCCGCGACAAGGCGAAGGGCGCGTTCCAGGCGCAGTACGGATTCAGCCTTACGTTCCTGCCGTTCGTGGCCGCCGCGACTTGCAAAGCGCTGCGCGAGTTCCCGATTCTGAACGCGTCGATCGATGGCGGCAACATTCTCTATCACTCCGATATCAATATCGGCGTGGCGGTTGCGCTCGATAACGGCAGCGGTCTGATCGTGCCGGTGATCGCCAACGCGGATGAGAAGAACGTGACCGGCTTGCAGCGGTCGATTGTCGATTTGGCCGCGCGCGCGCGGTCGCGGCAGTTGAAGCCCGATGAAGTGAAGGGCGGGACGTTCGCGATTACGAACTTCGGCTCGTTCGGAAGCGTGTTCGCGACGCCTGTGATCAATCAGCCGAACGTGGCGATCCTTGGCGTCGGTACGATCGAGAAGACGCCGGTCGTGATTAACGACGGCATTGCGATCCGCTCGATTTGCTATCTCGCTCTCACGTTCGATCATCGTTTGATCGATGGCGCGCTGGCGGATATGTTCACCGGGCGCGTGAAGCAGATCCTCGAAAACTGGACCGATTCGGTCTTGTAAACCATGCTTCTAGCGGCCACAGCGTTGTTGGCCTTGCTCGATCAAATCGAGCAGGCCGCAAGCGCCGAGCCGCCGCTGTTTCAAGTTGAGACGTTACTGCAGGCCGCCGATGCGTTGAACGACACCGCGCATCGGCGGCGCTTTCTTGATGGGGCGTTGGCGGCGATCAGCGGGCTGCGGCATCAGCCGTCGCGTTACGCGTTTCAGGCCCGCGCGGCGAAATTGTTGGCGCGCGACGATTTCGAAGAAGCCACGCGACTGTGCCGGCAAATACCGGCGGCGCAGTCGGCCAAGTCGCGCTGTTGGGTGTTCCTGATCGATCATTCGAAGGGCCAGCGAAATCTATATGAAGAGGCGTTGCAGGATGGCGCTTACTACTTGCCGTCGATTGTAAAGATCGTCGATACGCGGCTGATGAGTCTGTTGATGACGGAGTTTCCGCGGCGCGATCCGTCGTATGCGGATGTGCAGTTGCTACAACAGTGCGCCAAAGCGGTGGCCGCGTTCAATCCTGCGCTGGACGAAGAGGCGCTGGCGTTGTTGCCGGAGAAACTGCCGGAGGCGCCGAAGCGAGCGCCTCGGAAGCCGAAGCCGGCAAACGACGCACTGCCGATTGCCAAGCCACTCATGGATCGGGCGGACGAGGAGAGTGTGACGGACGCGGAGCGATCGCGGTTGTTCCGGCAGGTGCTCGATATCAGCGATGACATCGCTGATGTAAACGAGCGCATGATGCACCAGGGCGCAATCGCGGCCTGGTATGCGGCGCATGGCGAGGAAGCGGTTGCGGCGCGAGCGGCGTCGATGCTGCACAAGACGTTCGAACTAGCGTGCAAATGCGAAGATATTCAGTGTGATTCGTTGGAAGAGCGCGCGGACTGCTCGGACTCGATCGACACATTCGCGGAGTTCCTGCACGAGCAGCAGGTGGACTACGCGGCCTTGCGCATCCGGCATCCGTCGCTGGCGGCGCGGACGTTGATCGTGAAGCTGAAGGAGGCGGTGAAGAAATGACCGGCAAGCATGTGTGCGAGTGGGCCGCGGCAACGCTGGCGGAAAACGCGCGAAAGATCGACGTTTGTCTGGCGAAACTGTCGAACGAACAAGTCTGGGAGCGAGGCAGCGCCGAGGAAAACGCGATTGGGAATCTCGTTCTGCATCTGTGTGGGAATGCGAAGCAGTATTTCGTGAGCGGCGTGGGCGGCGCGGCCGATACGCGGGAGCGGGACGGCGAGTTCAATGCGACGGGTGGAGTCGATGTCGAAGTGCTGCGATCGTTGCTGGCTCGGACGATGGCGGAGGTTGCCGGCGTTCTTGCCTCGGTAGCCGAAGAACGGTTGATGGATGCGATTCGTGTGCAGAACCGCGAGATCACGACGATTCATGCGATCTTGAAATCGACCGAACACTTTGGGATGCACACGGGGCAGATCATCGCGGCGACAAAGCGGCTCACGCAGCAGTCGACGGGGTTCCATAGTCACAACCGGAGGCCCGCGTGAAACCGGCGTTGTTGTTGCTCGCGGCGACGCTGTGCGCGCAAGCGCCCGACGTGTGGGCGCCGATGCGAAGGTTTATCGGAGCGTGGGATGGCGAGACGAACGGCCAGCCGGGGAAGGGTACGAGCATACGCGAGTACCGGTTCGTTTTGGGCGGCAAGTACATCGAAGTAAGGAACAAATCGGTGTATCCCCCGCAAGCGGCCAGTCCGAAAGGGGAAACGCACGAGGACTGGGGCATGATCAGTTTCGACAAGGCTCGGAAGAAGTTTGTTCTGCGGCAGTTTCATGTCGAGGGATTTGTAAATCAGTACGCCGGCGGCGAAGACCTTCGCTTCGAGTCGGAGGCGATCGAAAATATTCCGCCCGGATACCGCGCGCGAGAGACCTACGTTTTCGACGGAGACGATGCGTTTATCGAGCGATTTGAATTAGCCGCACCAGGCAAAGCGTTCGTGGTCTACACGGAGGCGAGGTTCCGGAGACGATAAGTTCGGGCTACGAACGGGCGTTCCGCGAGCAAAACGCCGGTCAACGAAAGGACACCCGGTCAGAAGGTGGAGAATTCGTCCTGGATCGCCGGGTTCAGACGGATCTTAGCCCTCTTTGAATCACCGCTTTCGCCGTCAAGTGGTTGATGTGACAACGCTTAACTCACATTTATTGCTACTATATGTAGTCATGTAATAGT
>VFZW01000081.1 GCA_016871055.1 Acidobacteriota bacterium | reverse complement strand
CGAAAAGCCGGGGTGGCGGATGCCTCCCGTTGTGGTCATCCGTTGGCCCAGCTCATTCGGTCAGCCGGGAGGTTGCGTTCCGACGATTCTCGTCTTGACGAGTCTTCGAGCCGAGATCCCTCGGCGAGTTGCTCTCCAGCAGAGCTCGCTTCCGTCTCTTCGACTACTGCGATTCTGCTAAAACTAAAACTAGCTGTCCACTGCTTTTTTGCAGGGGCCGCCAACTGTCTCTAAACTTTTGTCTCACCGTAGGGGACAACCTCAAACTGTCTCTAAACTTTTGTCTCACCGTAGGGGACAACCTCATTCTCAAACGATTTTATTTCGACGCTCGCAATCCTGCGATCCCCGCGCGCAGCACGGCGTTTCCTTCGATCTCACTCTGAATCAGTGCCTCGAAATGAACGGGCGATCCCTGCTTGCGCCACTCTCCATCGAGTTGTTCCAGCGTTGAATCGATCGTCAGGAACGACACCATCGCCGAACTCGCCCAACTAGCGAGCATCAGGACCTTCGTATTGGGCGCCGATCCGGGTAACAACGCCACCACTCCAGGAACGCTCCGGCGCGCACCCGATTGTTGAACCATTTTGTACTCTCCGGACTCGCCTGGCCCCGGCTTTCGGTTGTGTACGGTTGCTGCCGCCTCCGGCTCCGCATAGAAATTGGTGCGTTCCATCATCTGGCGAATGTGTAAGTTCGTTGACGAGAGCCCGATGAGAATTACGTTCCGGTTACCGAACTGGTCGAACGAAAAATCGCTCGTACCGATGAATGACACGGTGGCCCCGCGCGCTTGGAGGTATTGCGCGAGTTTCACCGACGCGAACGTATCCGATACCACCGTGTAGTTGTGCATCAATCGTGGTTCGCCGAATTTCCCTACCAGCGGCCGCAACATCGGAGACTCGCCGAATCGTTCGAAGTCGTTGATTCGTGTATCGCGCACCTTCAACCCGTTATCGGGCCATTCAAAGAACACGGGAGTCGGCAGCACCACGCTCGTCGGTTTCCCGTTCCGAAGCAGCTCCGCCCAGAATCGCGGAAGCGGCGGCGTCGCTTGAATCTGGTGCGCCATCCTGCGATTCTCGATCGCGAGAAAAATACATGACGCAAGCAATACCGCCACTATCGCCCAGACCGCGATGCGCTTCGTGGACGCTTCGGCCGGCGGCTGGAGGACAGTTGGTTCGGACGCCGGGCTGGTCTCTTCCACTTGCAGCAGGTAACTGCCTTGCGGGAGGATGACACGAAAACGCGGTGCGTCCTGCTCGCCGTGCTCTTTGAGTTTCTGCCGCAAGCGCGAAATCTGCACCCGCACCGTCGCGTCAGTTTTGGGGTCGAACCCCTCGTCCTTTCGAAGACACTCGGTGGCAATACGATACTCGTTCAGTGGCTGTTCCCGATTCGCCCACAAATAGAGCAACAACGCCCGCACAGCCGGTGCTTTGCGCAGCGCCACACTATCGGCCGCTCCCAGGACTGCAGCCTCCTGTACCGAGCTCGCGGCTGCATGTTCGCCGGGCGATGTCATCTGGCTCACATTCTACCGGAATCAGAATCCCTTTAGGCGCGCCCGCGCATCCCCAAACTGCGCCAACTCCACGCCCATCCGGTCCATGATCCCCAGGTACAGGCTACAGAGCTTTCGATTCTCATCGCCCCCGTCGGCGTACTCCAACGCCCGTCCCGTCTTCAGCTTCCCGCCCAGCCCGCCGATAGTGACCACAGGCAGTTTGTTGTTGTCGTGCTTAGTCCCCGACCACATGTTCGAAAGAAACAAAACACAGCTATTGTCGAGCACGCTGTTCTCGCCCTCTCGCATCGCGTCCAACTTCTGCGCCAGATACGCAAGCTGCGTCACCTGGAAGCGCACGATTTTCTGATAGTCCGCCTCGGTGTCGTAGTGGGACGCGCCGTGGTGCTGCTTGCTCACGCCGAGGAACGGATAGTAAAGCGCCGACAAATCTCTCGCCAGCAGCAGCGAAGCCACTCGCGTTTTGTCGGTCTGAAAGCCCAATGCGATGATGTCGCACATCAGGCGTATGTGATCGCGAATATCTTCGGGCAGCCCGTCTTGCGGCCGTTTCATTGTAAAGAGCGGCCGTCCCGCGTCGCGCGCGCGGTCTTCGGCCTTGTCCTTCTCAGTCCGCATCCGCTCAATGCTGCGCTCCACATCGCGCACACTAGCCAAATACTCGTCGAGCTTGATCTTGTCGGTCGAGCTGATCTTCCCGCCCAGCGCCACCGCATGATCCTTCACGCGGTCGAGCACGCTCGTGTTCCGCAAACTCCCGCCGTTCTCGAACAGACTGTCGAACGCCAGCGACGGATACATCTCGTTCGGCACGGGCGAGTCGTTGTTTTGCCAGGAAATGTGCGAGCTATACGCATTCGAAAAATTCGTCTCGTGAAACCCGGTCATTGCGCGCTCGCACGCTAACACCATGCTCGGTTGCAGCGTGTCCTGGCCGATGCGATTCGCCAGCATCTGATCGATCGTGATGCCGCCTTGAATGATGGAACCCTTGCGGATCGGCACGCCCGACAGTAGATTTCCCGTCATCGCCGGATGAATCCCTTGTCCTGTCGCGGCCTTGTTAAACAACCCATCGATTACGTTGAGCTTCGTCTTTAGCGGCTCCAGTGGTTGAAGCGACTCGCCCAACTCCATCGACGCGCCCTCGCCCTTCGCCCACCAGCCCCCAGGACTGATCCCCGTGCCCATGAACAGCGCCGCGAACCTTTGCGGTGTGCTGGCTGTCGCGGCGAGCGACTCCAGCCACGGCAATCCCATCGTCACGCCTGCGCCGCGCAAAAAGGTTCTTCGAGTGCTCATCGATTCCCTCCACTTTGCCGCCGCGTGCTCAGAAACTGGCGGCTGGTTACGATCTTCTCAATCGCCGTATCGAAACAGCAACCCCTGGCGATCTCTTCGATCAGCGGTTCGTCCGACAACGCCACGCTGCGGCCCAACGCATAGGCCAGCAACTTGCTCGCGAACCCGCGCAGGAAGTCGTCTTGCCGGTGTGTTCGAATATACCGCCGCATTCCCTCCAAGCCTTCGCCGTCGACGCCGCCGGGAAACGTCGCCTTCGCATCGACAGGCCTGCCAGCTAGATCGCGGGTCCTCTTTTGTCCCACCGGGTCGAACGATTCAAACGCGAGTCCAAACGAATCGAATCGCGCATGACAGCCCGAGCAACTCGGATTCGCGCGATGCTGCTCCAACATCTTTCGCAACGGCAGTTCCATCTTCGCTTCATCGCTCGGCAACTCCGGAACCTGCGGAGGCGGGGGCGGAATCTGCTCGCCCAAAATATTCTTGGCCACCCAATAGCCGCGCTTCACCGGACTCGTGCGCAGCCCCGGCGCGTTCTTGGTCAGAAATACCGCCATCGGCAATACGCCGCCGCGGTCGGTGTCCGTCACGCGCACCCAGTCCTTTTCACTCGCGCCCGGCGCGGCAATGCCGTAGTGCTTCGCCAGAGGAGTATTGACGAACGTGTCGGGCGCATACAACAAATCGAGCATCGGCCGATTGCGTCCGATCACGTCCAACAGGAAACGCACCGGCTCTTCGAACATCGCGTCGCGCACCCCATCGTTGAACGCTGGGAAGCGTTCGCGATCGACGGTGCCGACTTGCTGAAAGTCGCGGAAGTCCAGCCAATTTCCGCCGAACTCAACCGCCAGCGCCCGAACGCGCCCATCGCGCAGCATCCGCCGCGCCTGCGCTTTTAAGACCTCGGGCTTGCGGAGATCTCCCGTGGCAGCGTGCCGCAGCAACTCCGCGTCCGGCATGCTCGCCCACAGGAAGTAACTCAATCGGTTTGCCAGATCGTAGTCGGTCGCCGCGCCGAAATCGAAGCGGTAAGAAAACTTCGGCGAGGTCAGAATCATTGCGATTGATTCCCGCATCGCGCCCTCGTGATCGAGCGAGTACTTGTCCCGCGCCTCGCGATAGAACGACGGAATGTCCGCGCGTTCCGCCGCCGTCAGCGGTCGGCGAAACGCGCGTGCCGCGAACTCCACAAGCGCCGTTAGATGACTCGCTTCTGCTTCGGCCCGCGCCTTCGTCACCCAGCGAATGTCCCGGTTCGCGCGGTCGAAGAAATCGCGGATCGCCTGCATCGCCACCGCGCTGCCGCCTTCCGCGAACTTCAAATACTCCGCTCCCAGCCTCCGCATCTTCGGTTCGGAAATAATCTCCGCGACCTCGATATCGCGCACCTCCGGCTCGCCGTCCTTGAAGTCGTCGCGCGTGCCCCGCGTGCCCAGTTTCGCGAACTCGACATACGTGCGCGTCGTGATCGAGGCGACAAAGTCCATCTCCCGCCACATCCCGTCCAACTTCGCTTGCTGTTTGGCGTCGAGCAGCAGTTCGTACAACGGCTGATCGTCGCGGAAGTAACCCATCACGTTGTGGAATCCGGCGCTCAGATAGCGCCCTTCGTCGCGCCCGGTCTTGAAGTAATTCCGCCCGCGCGACTCGCGGTAGAACATGTCCGGAAACACACTAGAGAACTTCGCCCACGCTGCCTCGTACCGCGCTCTCTGCCCGGCGGGGACCAACAGATCCGGATCGCCGGGCGCATTCTCCACGAGGATTGTTTTCCCAGGACCGAATGCATTTTCCCACTCCGGCTCGACGACTGTTTTCTGATCGAAAAGCGGCTCGCCTTCCACCTGCAACTGCCGCGCGTCGAACTTCCGCCGGTGCGTCGCATACTGCGTGTTTTTCCAAATCAACAACGGCTGCCAGGCCGCGCCGATCGATCCAGCCGTAATATTGATGAACCGCGGCTCGACCTTCCTGCGCACCGTTTCGACGTACGCGCGCATGCTCTCACAGCCCTTACGCGCATCCACACCAGGCCCTGGCAACGCGCGCCACATCGCTTGCAGCTTCGACAGCGGTCCAACATCCTCGCGCTGTTCCAGCGCCGTCCAAACCGTTCCCAGGTATTTTTCGCTCACCCGATTCCGCCGCGCGAAATCGGCAAGCGTGGCGCGCGGCTGCCCTTGCGCCGCTCGATGCTTGTAACGCCACGCTGTTTGAAAATAGTCGGCCAAATCGGTGTTTTGTGCGTGGTAGAAGTCGATGATCTGATGGACTACGAATTTGTCGCGGTCCGTTTCGGCCAGCATCGAATGCGGCGCGAAGGCGAAGCCCGATTCCTTCAGATACAGATGGCTCGCCACTTCGCGCGCCGCCGCCAAATACTTCTTCAACAGCGTTGGTGACATCATCAACGTTTCGCCCGAATTGTCGAAGCCCGCCGTGTTCGCCGGATCGACCGGGAACTCTCTCGCCGGACGAATATCGACACCCGTCAGATCGCGAATCGTATAGTTGTACTCAGCGCCGCTCAGTCGCCGCGACAGCACAACTCCAGGATCGCCCGCGTTTCGCGTCCGCTCATAGTTACGCACCGCGTGAAGCCATTCGGCGGCCTCGCGCCGCTCCGCCGAAGAGGGCTCGCGCGCACCTTTTGGCGGCATCTCGCCGGCTTCCAGCCGTTCCAGGATCTGACTCCAACGGCGTCCATCTTGAATTAGCGTGGCCATCGACGTGAACCCGCTCAGATCCATCTGCGCAGCAGGTTGCTTCGACCCATGGCACGTCACGCAATAAGTCGCAAGAAACGGCCTGACCGTCCTCGCGAACGTCGCCTCCAGTTTGGCGCGCGGATCCGATTGGCCAAACGCGCCAGTCGCCGTCGACAGCACCAGGAAAGCTAGCCAACGAGTTCGTTTACGCATCGCTCCAGCCAGCATCGATTATGTGCTACCGGCGGAATCGCGTCAAATCCGTTAGAGGCCGCTTAGCTGTTACCTTCTTCTATCGCGACCCGGCGATCCAGAAACCGGCGCATCGGCGCGCGGCCGCGGGCAATCGGCTCGTTGGAACGCGGATAGGGCGGGACAAGCGGCGCGGGACCATCATCGTGGCTGGTGTGGTGGCTCTCCGCGGCGGCTTCAGCGATCTTGCGGGCTACACCAGGCCGCGGACACGTCGATTTCAAACCGTCGATATGTTCGTGGAGTTCGTCGGAAATCTCCTTCCACATCGGGTCGAGAATAAAGTCGATGCCCTCTCGCCGGGCCATCTTCGCCGCCGGCACGAAATCCGCATCGCCGGCAATGAGGACGATCTGGTCGACCTGTTTCTTGCACGTCAGCGAGGAGATGTCGAGGCCGATCCGCATGTCGACGCCCTTCTGCCTGACTTCATAGCTCACATCGTCCTTCGTGAGATCGCTCGCCGTAATTGCTCCGCTGATAAGCTTTTTCAGCTTGGCCGGTTCGACGATCCAGTTGCCGTAGTCGCCGAGGCGGCCTTGCCGGAGCGCGACCTTGCGGAGTTTCCGAAGTTCCGAGTGAAGGTTCAGCCGGAACTGCGCTTCCTGGCTCTTGCCCAGATCGATCAGTTCTTTGGTCAGCGGGTGGAAGATCTTTTTCTGCAGCGGGGGGCAGTCGTAATAGAAGATCCGGTACAACTCACGCAACTCGTTATTCTTACCTTCCAAGTGCTTGAGAGACCATGTGAAAAGGTCCTTGGCCACCTGACGCGCGTCGTAGGTGTTGCCTTTCAAAAATCGATATCGGCGCAGAAAAAAGCCGCCGTCAACCATCACGGCCGTAGGCATGGTGGTACTCCTTCAGTCCAAACACGGACAGTTGCAGAAATGCCCCTGGGATCGGCACCACCTCGATAGTTTGGCGGCACTTACGGCCAAGGGCTCGATGTTGATAATATACCAAAACGAAGCACCGATGTGAAGAGGGGGTTACACAATTATTAGCGCCATCGCCCGGCGCATACTTTCGGCGACCGTTCCTAATATCTCTTCACGTGGTTTCGCGCGGAGGGCGGCGTTGAACGGTTCGCAGCGAATGGGCGCGTCGCAGCCAAGTGCGTGCAACGTGTTGAGAAAACCCCGTACGTCGATCACACCGGTCGCCAGCGGAATCTCGCGCTTGCTATCGATTTGCTGATCGATGGCGATGCCGGCTGGCGCGTCGTTGAGATCGATGCAAACAATCTCTTCGTTGCGAAGCGTCTTCAAGTCCGCGAGCGATTCTCCGGCCGTGTACCAGTGCCACGAGTCGAGCACGAAGCCGACGTTTTTCATATCGATTTCGGAATGCAGCTCGCGCATTTCAGCCATCGAATGGACAAACGGAAAACGCTTGGCGGACCACAGTGTCTTTGGGCCGACGTACTCAAGACCGATGCGTTGGCCGTTGTCGGCCAGCACCTTGGCGGCTTCGCGCAACCGCCGCGCGTGCTGCCTCAGGTTGGCCAAGTAGGGAAGCGCATCGTGATTTGGCGAGATCCAGGTTCCAATCCGCGACGCGCCAGCCTTTTGCAGCGCCGTCGCGATGCGCGGTAGTTCCTTGAGTCCCGCGCGAAACGTCTCTTCGTCCTTTCGGAAATCGAGCGCAAGGCCGGCCTGGCCCCACACGAGCCGGTATTGCCGAAGTTTGTCGGTGACGGCGGCGATGTCGAGGTTGACCAGTTCCTCGCCGAAGGGTTGCACGGCTTCGTACCCAAAGGCATGGGCAAATTCAATCGTTTCCAGTTGGTTTGCTTTCACGCCGATGGAGCCGGGTGTGAGGCAGGTGAGCATCTTTCGCGCCATCAGACAAAGATATCGAACTTTAGAGCGCTATTCTTCGTCCATATGAGCATGCGATTCTGCCTGTTGCTTTGCGCGGCCACGATTTGGGCCGAGACGATGCCGAAGGGTATGCGTGTGAGTACGTGGGTCCGAGAGGAGTTGTTCGCTGGTTTCCTGTCGAACGACATGGCGCAGTTCGGCAACGGCATGAAGAAGACCGATGCGATTATCGCAGCCGATCCGAAGGCCGCCGACGCACTCGCTTGGCGCGGCGGTGGCGAATTGTACTTGGCGGTGCGCGCATTGGAGACCGGTGATCGCGCCCAATTCGATTCGCTCTACAAGAAGGCGCTAGCGACTTTTGCCGATGCCAAGGCGGTCATGACGCCGCAAACCAGCGCCGCTGTAAACGCGATCGCCGGCGGAACGTTCACCCTTTTCGCGGACCGGCTGCCCGAGCCGCTCCGCCAAGACGGCTGGCAAAAGATCCTTACCCACTACTCAGCTTTGCGCGAAGAGCAAAAGCCGTTCTTCACCAAGATGCCCGTGCATCATCAAGGCGAGGTCTTGAGCGGACTGGCCCAGGCGGCGTTGCGCCTCGCCGACAATGCAGCGGCGACAACTTTGCTTGAGACGATCATTACCACCCTGCCGTCCACGCCGTACGAACCGTTCGCGAAGAAGGCGTTGGCCACGATGGACGCGAAGGCGAAGATCGCCTGCCTGACGTGCCATGACGCGGGCCGGCTGGCCAACTGGAAAGCGCCGGTTCCGAAGGCGGATTGACGGCGGAGTCGGAAAATGCCAATCCAGAAGCCAACTCGACCCGAAGGTCAGATGCCAAAAGGTCTCGAAGTTGAAGAGCTACGAATAGGCGAAGGGCCAAAAGCGCGACGTGGGAATATCGTAGACGTCCGTTACGAGATCCGCCTAAGCCGCGGCGACCGAATCGCGGAAGGGGTGCAACCCGGGCTCATCCTCGGCGCCCGCCGGGCATTTCCTGGTTTCGAACGCGCCATTGAAAGGATGCAAGCCGGTGGAATCCGTCAAGTTCGCGTGCCGCCGCACTTGGGCTACGCGGATGGCCGGTTGCTGATTTGCCTCTCTAATTGCTCTCGATTGGGCACTACCGATAGAAGTCGATCCGGTCGACCGTGAAGCGTTTCAGAGCCTCACGGTCGATCGTTACTCCGAGCCCCGGCCTATCGAGCACGTGCATCATGCCGTCTCCGTCGCACTTGACGGTTTCGTTGACGACGACGTCGCGAAACGGGTGCTCGGTCTGATCGAACTCGAAGGTGACGTCGCCGGTCGCGAGGCCGATCGTTGGTGGCGGAATCGTCGCGGCCCAGTGCAGAACCGTAGCCGTGCGGATCGCGGTCGACCAGTTGTGAGGCACGACCCTGATGTGTTGCAGCCACGCCATCTGCGTGATGCGGCGCGCACCGGTCAGGCCGATCCATTCCACTTCCGGTTGAACGATATCGATCAGCCTCGGCGCGATGTAGTCCCGCGCCAGCGTATCCACCGTCAACGATTCACCCGACGCCAGCGGGATGCGCACGGATTGACGCAGCCGCGCATAGCCTTCGAAATCCAGCGCGTCGAGCGGCTCCTCCCACCAGCGCAAGTTGAACGCCTCGAGACGCGCGCCAAGCGCGATCGCCGTCGGCGCGTCGTAGCCGCAGTTGGAATCGACGGCCAGACCGGTGTCCTCGCCGATCGCCTTGCGCACCGCTTCGACACAACGGATGTCGAGATCGGCGCCATAGCCGATTTTCATTTTCATCGTCCTGTAACCCTGGGCCTTCCAGCCCGCGGCTTCGTCGGCAAGCGCGCGCGGCAGGTCGTCGCTATCGACCCGATAAAGCGCGGTGCAATACGGCCGCACCTCTGTCCGATAGACACGGCCCAGCAGCTTGCACACAGGCAGACCGAGCGCCTGGCCCTGCAGGTCCCAAAGCGCGACATCCAGCGATCCAAACATCGGCTCGCCCGCGCGGCCTTGCAGTAAGCCGGGCGCGCGCATTTTGTCGAAGATCGCTTCGGCTTCGAACGGACTTCGCCCGATGATGCCTTGCAGCTTAGCAAGCGCCCCATCGGGAACAGCCCCATCGCCCCATCCGGTGAGACCGTTGTCGGTTTCGACTTCGACGAGCGTTCCGACGCGCCTGTCCGTCCAATTCAAGGACCAGCCGAAGCGACGCTGGAGTTTGCCTTCAAGGCGATGAACGCGAATCGTTGTGATCTTCACTTTTTCGGAACCAACACGGGCTGCGTGTCGACGATCTTGATCTTGTGCATGCGCAGTTTTCGCATCGAAAAGCCCTTGAATTCAGCCTCAACGACCAGACCGTCATTTGTGCCCGCCGCGGTTTGATCGAATACCAGGTTTCCAAGCGAGTAGCAGATCACGCCTGTGCGATACTCCTCGCACGGCTGCGTAACGTGCGGATGATGGCCGATGACAAGCGTTGCGTTGGCCTCGATAGCCGCGCGTGCGAACTGCTGCTGCGATGGATGTGGTTCTTTTGCATATTCGACGCCCGCGTGCATCGAAACGATCGTCACATTCGACCGTTTCCGAATATCGGCGACATCTTCGCGGAGCCGCACGATATCGAGCCCGTTGATCCGGTTGTCGTCATTGGGATGATTGCCGTTGCGTTGATCGTAGGTGTAGGCCAGGAATCCAAACTTCACGCCGTTGCGTTCGATGACAACGCCTCGACGAGCGCCGGCTTCGTCCTTGCCGGTACCCACTGCGGCGATGCCGTTCTTTTCAAGATGATCGAGCGTATAGAGAATGCCGTATTCGTGTTGATCGCGCGTGTGGTTGTTTGCAGTCGACACAACATCGATTCCCGCGAGCTTCAACCCTTCGACCGATTCCGGCGTCGCTTTGAACACCATGCCTTTCACCGAAGGACGACCCTTGTCGGAGAACGGCGATTCGAGATTGACGAAAGCGACATCCGCACTCTTGAAAAAATCGGCGATCTTTCGGAAAGGAAGCGCCGGATCTTTCGCCTTGTTGAACTTTTCGTAGACGTGGCGCGACAGCATCACATCGCCGCCGAAAACAAGGTGGTTCGTTGGCGGCGGCGTTTCTTCGACGACGACGCGCGCCGCCGCTTTCTTTTCCGGCGGCTTGGGTGACGAACCGCACGACGCAAGCAACGCGACGAGACTAGCGAGCGCCGATAGCCGCGGCTTCATCCAGGAACCATGTCACGTTGCCGGCGTGCGAACGTGTGAGTTGAATTGGTGTTTCAAGGAGCGATTCTGGGCCGTGCAGTGCACGACGGAGTCCGTCCCCTTTGTCGGCGCCGGTCACAAGCATCATCGTGTTGCGCGCCGCCTTCAGCACGCCGGGCAGTAGAGTAATGCGCGCGGCCGAGAGTTTTTCGACGTAGACGGCGGCGGCGATGCCGGCGTTATCGAGGATAAGCGGTTCGCCGGGGAACAGGCTCGCTGTATGCGCGTCGGCGCCCATGCCTTGTTGGATTACATCGAATACGGGTTGGTCCGTTCCGAAGTGACCGCGGATCGTTGTGGCATAGCGCGAAGCCGCTTCGGCCACCGGGAGCTCCGCTTCGATTCGGTGAAGATTCGCTGCTGGAAAGCCAACAGACTCCAGCCAGTACTCGTGAGCGAGCGTGTAGTTGCTTTGTGGATCGCCGGGCGGAACGGCGCGTTCATCGACCCAGAACAGATGTACGCGTGACCAGTCGAAGCCGCTTGCCGCAAAGTGCTGAAACAGCAGCTTCGGCGTTGTGCCTCCGGAGACCGCGACCGTTGCGGAGCCGCGTGCATCGATCGCTTCGCGAAAGATGTTCAACATCGCGTCCCCGCAGGCGCGTGCGGCATCGAGCGGCTTCGGCGAAACAAGGATTGCCGGCTGACTCAAACGGTTGTCCTCGCGCAACGAAGCGCGTCGGGCAGTGTCGCGTCGTAAATGGAATCGGTGCCGAGAATGCTCAATTCCTCGTCGATCAGGTCGGCATCCGAGCGCAGCGGCGCCGGCACGCGCGTGATCAAGCCGTCGAGCGCCGTCGCGAACAACGCCTCTCTCGCTCCGGTGACTTCGAGCGTTCGAGATCCCGCGAAGAGCCGCAGCCGCGCAACGCCGCCGCCAGCGGTGTTGACCTTCGCGACCGGCAGCCGCTGCGCCAGCCACGCGGCGAGATACAACACATCGGCGCCGGGTTTCTTGTTTTCCCCGCGGACGTCGATGCGGTCGATCGTTGCGGCAAGTTCACGGCAGTTGACGGCTTCGAACATCTGCGCGATCGTTTCGCGCCAGACGGTGAGACGCGACCAGTTGATGTCTTTGATTCGCCAACCGGCGAGTCGCCGCTGATCGAGATCGGCAAGACCCGCGGCGGCGTCTTCGAAATCCGCCGAGTCGATCAGCACGCTTCGCGCAAGACGAAGTACCGGATCGAATTCGCCTGCGAACAGCAGCCGCGGATCTTTGATCCATAGCAGCACCGGGAGATCCGGAACGGTAAGGCCAAGCGCGACCGCGTGAAAGTCGGCGATCCGGTCGCGCGTCGCGGTGAATTCAATTTGCTCGCAGCACAGTTGCTGACGCCGGCCGAAAGCCAACTGGCATTGTGCGAAGACCCGCGCGGAAAATGTCGATTCTTCACCGGACTTTACACGCAGCACGATATAGCGGGACGGGTGGCTGTGCATCAACTCGCCGAGCGTCGCGCCAAGGTCTTGTTCGTCATCGGCCGTAGTCGCGACGATAAGCGTCATCGAACACGCGCGAACCACCGCGTAATCGGACTCTTTCTTGCCGAGATCCTTCCACACATCGGCGAGTTGCTTGAGAAGTTTCTCGGCGCGTATGTCGGTGGCCGCCGTCATGCCAGCCTCCACTCATTGCCGCGCCGCGCCAGCAATTCATCGGCGGCTTTCGGACCCCACGAACCAGCTTCGTAATTGGGGAACGGATCGTCGGTGCGATTGCCCCAAACGTTGAGGATCGGCTGCACCGCCTCCCAGGAAGCCTCGACCATGTCCTGCCGCGTATAGAGCGTCGCATCGCCGATCATCGCGTCGACCAATAGCGTTTCGTACGCTGTCGGCGTGCGAGAGCCGAACGAAGAACCGTAGTTGAAGTCCATCGATACCGGCCGGAGTTTCATGCCCGGGCCGGGCTGTTTCGAGGAGAATCGCAGCGAGATGCCCTCTTCCGGCTGAATGCGAAGGATCAGCAAATTCGGCCTCGCCGTATCGACGCCTTCGGTCATGAACAGCGAATGCGGCACGTGGTTAAAGCGAATGGCGATATCGGTCACACGCTTCGGCATGCGTTTGCCGGTCCGCACGTAAAAGGGCACGCCGGCCCACCGCCAATTCTCGATCTGAAACTCGACCGCGGCGTAGGTGTCGGTCATCGCCTTCGCATCAACGCCCTCTTCCTGGCGAAACCCGACCAATTCCTTCCCCCCGGCATTCGCGGGCCCGTACTGTCCCGCCACTGCATGTTGATCGACCTCGGAAGGCTTGTAAATACGAATCGAACGCAACAACTTGGCGCGCTCATCGCGAACCGCAGTCGCTTCGAACACCGCGCTCGGTTCCATCGCCACGGTCGCCAGTACCTGCAACAAATGATTTTGGATCATGTCGCGCAGCGCGCCCGTTTCCTGGTAGTAGCCGCCGCGGCCTTCGACGCCGATCGATTCGGCCGCGGTAATTTGCACCGAGTTGATGTACTGGCGATTCCACAGCGGCTCGAACAATGGATTGCCGAAACGGAACGCGAGAATGTTCTGTACCGTCTCTTTGCCGAGGTAGTGATCGATGCGGTAAAGCTGCTCTTCGGCGAAATGCTCGTGTAGCGCCAGCTCAAGTTCACGCGCGCTGGTTTGGTCGTGGCCAAACGGCTTCTCGACGACGAGCCGCCGCCACGCGCCATTCGCCCCGCGCGCCAGTCCGGCTCGGCCAAGTCCACGCGCGGCGGTGCCGTAGTGGCTCGGTTGCGTCGAGAGATAGAACAGCGTGTTGCTCGCCGTCTGCCGCGCCTGCGCGATTTCGTCGAGCCGGGCGGACAGGCGTTGGTACATGGCGTCGTCGCCGACGTCGCCGGCGAGATAGAACAGGCCTCGCGCGAAGTCGTCCCAAAGGTCCTGATCGAACGGACTGTTCTCGAGAAACTCCTTTACCGATGCCTCCATCTTCTTGCGGAAGTCTTCGTCGCTCATCTCGGTGCGAGAGATGCCCACTACTGCGAAGCCCTGCGGCAAGCGGCGTTCAAACGCCAGCCGGTAGAGCGAAGGAAGGAGTTTTCGCTTTGTCAGATCGCCATTCGCGCCGAATATGACAACGGCACAGGGTGGGACTCGGCGCTCGAAACGGAGCGGGTCCTGGAAAGGATTGGCTTGCGCCATGCTTCTTCAAAATACCATTCGCAGACCCATCTGCATCACACGGGGGCCCGAGGTGGTGTCGATCTGCCCGGTACGCGCGATGTTGATATTCGCGCGCGGCTGGCCGAGATTGGCATGGTTCAGCGAGTTAAACATTTCCCAGCGGTACTGTAGCTGCCAGTGTTCCCGGATCGCGAATTTCTTGAAAAGCGCGAAATCCAAGTTGTAGTTGCCCGGGCCAACCAGCGTATTGCGGCCGGTGCTGCCGTACCTTCCGAGCGCCGGTAGCGCGAAGACGCTGGGGTTGAAATGTCCCGCCATCAATTGATCGCGCGAGCGGCCCGTCGACAAGCGCGGATCGCTTTTGACGTCGGGCCGCTGCGTGCCGGTTCCGGAGAGCGCGCGATCCTGGCCGCTCACGATCGTGAACGGCCGCCCGGCCTGGCCGATGAAAATGCCGTTGGATTGCCAGCCGCCGAGAATGTGTTTAGCCACTCCCGTTTTCGGTCCCGGCATCTCCCACAGAAACGATGCGACAAAGCGATGCCGGACATCGAAATCGGACAGGCCTTTGTCGGGCCTGGAGTTCAGCGTGTCCTGGCCGTTAAAGCCGTCGACATCGAGCGACATACCGTCGATCGACTTCGACCAGTTATAGCTGGCGAGGATCGTGAAGCCCTTCGAGTAACGCTTGTTGAGAGTCGTCTGGAACGCGTGATAGTTAGAGTTGATCGTGTTCTCGTAGTTGATGATGCTCTGGTAGTTCGGCGCGTAGATACGCCGCTGATTGATGTTGGCGACCGTTGCGCCTGCGCCGAAGATGGCCGGGTTTAACTCGCGGCGGATCGGAAGTTTGGTGCCTTTCGTGCCGATGTAGGAAGCTGTGACCACGTAGTCGCTCACAATCTGGTGCTGAATGTTGAAGTTCCACTGCTGCATGTAGGGCGTGGCGAAAAAGGGATCGACCGTGAGCCCGACGGTGACGGGCAGCAGGAATCGATACGCCGACTTTTCCTGCGCCGTGGCCGGCGGCGCATACGGGAACGGATTCGTTCGTCCCTGATAGGGATCGGTGAGCGAGGTCGGCTGGTTGATGGTGAGTTGCAGCGAGTAGGGCGGGGAATTGACGAAATGGCTGACCTGGTGGAAACGTGGCAGATCGTAAAAGAAACCATACGCACCGCGGATGCTCGTTTTGCCTTGCCGAAACGGGCTGTACGCGAAGCCGAAGCGCGGCGCGAGATTATTGCCATCGGTGCGCGTCCCCCCGCGAGGCACTCCGGTATCGCCCGCATAAAGCAGGCCTTCCGGCGCCGACGGGAATACCGTCGAACGCCCTTGCCCGGGCCGGAAGACCGTCAGTTCGTCGTTGGCCGAAAAGAACGGAAAGAGCGGTTCATAACGTAGCCCGAGGTTGAGGCTCAAGCGTTGCGTAAGTTTGAAATCGTCCTGCGCGTAAAGGCTGAATGTCGTGGCGCGGATTTGATTGATGCGGACGGAACCTTGCGTGAAGCTGAGCGCCCGGCCTAGCATGAAATCGCCAAACGAGTTGCCGCTGAACTGCCCGTTGAACGTAAACTGCGGATCGATGCCGTTCGCCGTGATGCGGTCGCTTTTGCCCCAGCGGTATTCACCGCCGAACTTGAACAGGTGCTTGCCGCGCGTCCAGCTTCCGTTCTCCAGAAACTGGTGCGTGGTTCGGTCGATCAGCACGAGATTGTCCTGATTCAGATTCCAAAATCCGTTGACGCCGCCGCGGAAGTGCGGCACAAGCTCCTTGCCGAGCGCGTTCGCGCCGCCGCGATTCACACGAATCCCCATGTCCTGATAGGACAGCCCTTGAACTGGCAGCGGGCCGCGATCGATCTGCGATTGATTCCAGGTGTACTGCGAGACGAACAGCATCGTCGGCGATACCGTCCACGAGTGCTGGCCGGTAACGTTCCACGTATCGAAGGCGACTTCCGAGCGCAGTATCGGCAGGCCCGCGACGAGAAGATCCTTCGCCGTCGTTTCGAAGAAACGTCCGCTTAGCCGCTGCTTCGACGAGACGTTGTAATCGACGCGACCGAGGTACTGATCGCTGTCGGTCGACTCGGGACTGTTGAAAATATGACGATTGCCTGAGGCGTTCGGCAACGGAATTTGCAGAAGGTCCATGTACTTGCGCGATGCCGCATCCACGCGGCTGGCGGGAATTTGCCCATTCGCGAACGGTTGATTCGTCACCGGATCGCGTGGCCGTTGAGTACTTGCCGAAAAATCGCCGGCGCGCTCGGCCTGCGTCGGCACCACTAGGTTCGAAACAACCCCGCCGCGCTTCTGCCGCATGCCCTCGAACGAACCGAAGAAGAAGATCTTATACTTGATGATGGGGCCGCCCGCCGAGGCGCCGAACTGATTGCGTCGCAGCTCCCCTTTTTGAAGCGCGAAGAAGGATCGCGCGTCGAGCGCATTGTTGCGCAGAAATTCCCACGCCGAACCGTGAAACTGATTCGTGCCCCCCTTGGTGATCGCGTTCACGACGCCGCCAGAACTCCGTCCATACTCGGCCGAGTAGTTGTTCGTCTGCACGCTGAACTCCTCGAGCGCGTCGGGATTCGGCACCACGGCGCCAACGTTCTCCTGCGGGTCGTTATTGTCTCCGCCATCAAGCAGGTAGTTCGTTCCCGTGCCGCGCGAACCGTTAACCGCGATGCCTTCGTTACGGCTCAGCGAGCCGGATGCCGGACCGGTAACCGCGCCCGGCACAAGCTGCACCAATTGAAGCGGATTGCGGCCGTTGAGCGGCAATTCGGAGATTCGCTTTTCGTCGACGACTTCGCGAATCGTCGCGTTGACCGTGTCGACCTGCGCGACCGCGCCCGTAACCGTCACCGATTCGGTCGTCGCGCCGAGATCCATTGTCACCGCCACCTCCCGGCTCTGATCGGCGGCGAGGCGAAACGTCTCCGACTGAAATTGGCGGAATCCTTCCTTTGCCGCCACGATCTTGTAGTTGCCCACCGGCACGCGCGGAAAGTTGAATCGGCCGCTCTCATCGGAAACGGCGGACAGTTCAAGCCCAGTCTGTTCGCTGCGGACTCTCACGTTCACACCGGGCATTACCGCGCCCGACTTGTCGGAAACCGCGCCGACGATTTGCCCGTTCGACTGCGCAAACACCGCGGCCGTCCAACACGCCCAAAGGAGAATTCGCATGGGTAGAATCTATCATGGCGTGGCATGCTGAGTAAGTGCCCCGCTCCATTGAAACATTTCGCGATGAGTTTGTCCTTGAGCCAGATGGACCGGTTTATCTCGACGGCAACTCGCTCGGACGTCTGCCAAGGGGCGCGCAGCGGCTAGCCGCCGAGTTGGTGAACAAGCAGTGGGGCGAGCGCCTTGTCCGCGGATGGAACGACGGCTGGTACGACTTGCCGCGCCGTCTCGGCGCGAAAATCGGGCAAATCATCGGCGCGCGCGCCGGCGAAGTTGTCGTCTGCGATTCGACATCGGTGAATCTGTTCAAACTCACAACGGCGGCCCTGCGCGCACGCGCGCCACGCAACGAGATCGTGACCAGCGGGCGGAATTTTCCGTCAGACCTCTACGTCCTCGACGGTGTTGGTCGCGTGCGCCACGGCGAGGCAAATTCGTCGACCGCCGTCGTCGCTCTCACGCAGACCGACTTTCGTACAGCCGAAACGGTTGACCTCGTTGAGTCTACCGGTCACAGCCACGCCGCGGGCGCGTGGGCGCTATGGGACCTGAGTCATTCCGCCGGCGCCGTTCCGATCGACATGACCGCAAGCCGCGCCGAACTCGCCGTCGGCTGCACCTACAAGTATTTGAACGGCGGTCCTGGCGCGCCGGCATATCTCTATGTCCGGCGTGAAGTGCAGGCGCTCGTGCGGTCCCCGATTCAAGGCTGGTTCGGGCACGGGGATCCATTCGCGTTCTCGACGGAGTACAAACCGGCCGCCGGCGCGGCGCGGTTTCTGGCGGGCACGCCGCCGGTGATTTCGATGGCCCTGATGGAGCCCGGACTTGATCTGGTTCTTGAAGCCGGCATGGCGAACATTCGCGCGCGGTCGATCGAACTCACGGCGCAGTTGATCGAACAGGCAGACTCGCTTGGCGTCGAAGTCGCTACGCCCCGTGATGCCGCGCGTCGCGGTTCGCACGTGTCGCTGCGCCACGAAGAAGCCTGGCGGATTACGCGCGCTTTGATCGAAGAGCACAACGTCATTCGCGATTTTCGCGGCCCCGATCTCATCCGCTTCGGCGTCGCGCCGCTTTACAACAACGAGTCCGACATCGACCTCGCCATGGCCAGCCTCGATCGCGTGCTTGCCACGCGAGCGTATGAAAACTACCCGTTCGCGCGCCTAGCGGTCCCCTGAGCGGCTCTTCCACCAATCGAGAATCGCCTGTTCCCACGAACCTTTGAAATACTTTTGCCGGTATGGCCGATACGCCGCGGTGCGCTTGCCGTAGAAAAACTGCAGCGTGTCGCGATCCCATTTAACCACCGCGTTCCTCCACGCCTCCAGGCCGCGTTGAAAAAGTTCTTCGCCGAGCGCGGCGGTGGCGGCGCGCGGATCTTCTCCCAGGACCGCGTTTTTGCCGGGCTTTCCGGGTTCGTAGAGATCGGTCCGCACTAGTTGGGGGCGCGCCGTCAAGAGTTGCGAGGCTTCGTGCAGGCCGGCGTGATCGAGCAGGCCGTCATCGAGTAGAATCTCAAGTGGCGAGGCGGCGATGACGCGCAATTCGTGATTCTTCTGCATCGCGTCTTGCGCGACGCGGTACATCTCCCACTCGTGGCCATGCGCGTAGTGGCCGGTTACGATACAAACGGACTTTGCGCCAACGCGAGCGCATTCGACGAGCATTTCGGTCCATAGCGCGCAGAGTGTGTTCGTCGAGATTTGCATCGAATAAGCGTGCGGCAGTGTTGTCATCGGCCACCAAGTCGAGGGGAGCAGCACAGCACCGAGCGTCTCGGCCAATCGTTCGCAGAATGCTTCGGCGACTATTCCGTCAAGCCCCAGCGGCAGGTGCGCGCCGTGCCACTCAAGCGCTCCCCACGGCGCGATGAAAACGGGATTTGCCTTCAGAGCCGCCTCCAGTTCATCGGGCCGCATTTCGGCGTAGCGCTTGATCATTGTTGTTTGTAGAGAACGAGGTTTTGCGTCGCCGAGCCGATGCAGGCGATATCGGGTTTCCGGTCCGCGTTCAGATCGACGACGACACACGCGGCGGCCGAGACATCGCCCTCGCTGATGACTTGGCGGATCCAACGGCCGCTCTCCTCATAGTAAACATAGACGCCGCGCTTGCCTCCGCGGAAGCCGGCGACGATCTCTTCCTTGCCGTCGCCGTTCAGATCCGCCGTGAAAACGGTGTGGCCGTCGGTTAGGGAATCGTCGATGACCATGCGATTCCAAGCGCCTTTCTTCTGTCGATACACGGCGACCTGATTGCCGTGCCAGGGTTCGATCGCGGCGAGGAACCGCTCAGCGCGAAGGCGGCCGACCGTAACGTCGGACGCGCCGGACTTGGGCCACGGCGCCGGATCGCCGTCGACGATCTTCTCGCGCTTCCAAGTACCATCGGCCTGCGCGAGATTGACGTGAATGCCCCGAAAGCTGGCCGAAAGAATATCCTCGCGTCCGTCGCGATTCCAGTCGTTGATGAAGATGCCGTGCACCACGCCCTCATCGTCGTTATTTATGAGTTGGCGATTCCAGTCGCCCGGCTTGTAGGCCACCAGCGGAGTGTGATCGCGGTACTCGGGCGCAACCGCCGAGGCCCCTGTCAGCGGTGCGTTGATGAACAACCCGTTCGCCGCGCGAATGCGATGCGATGTCGTGATGCGGTCGATCTCTTTGACTGACCACGGCTGTTTCGGATCGCCGTTGTGCTTCAGAAAACTCACGATGCCGACCGACCGCGCCGCCTCATTCTCGAACGCGTGTGCGACCAGCAACTCGGGCACCCCGTCTTTATCCGTATCCAGCGGCCACGTGTTGATCATGCGGGATAGCTTCGGCGCGATCACACGGCGTTCCCACGTCGGATTTTCAAGCCAGATGAGTTCGG
>VFZW01000080.1 GCA_016871055.1 Acidobacteriota bacterium | reverse complement strand
TTGCCGCCACCGATAGACTGGCTCTCATCGATCAACTTGCTCATCGTGTAACTCAACAAGGCGGAGACGCCTTGGGCGAATCGTTTTTCCAAACTGAATTGGAAGGAGTGAAAACTCGAAGAAAGGACGTTGTTACCCCAGGTGGAAACGTTGCCGTAGTCCGGGAAAGGCCGGAGCAGTTGCGACGCGGCGACGGTGCGTCCTGACAGCGGACCGGTAGTGATCTGTCCAAAGAACGGATTCGTAACCAGATTCTGCAACTGTAGTCCTTGACTGAAGAACGACGGATTCATCTGATTCAAGTTGTAGTTCGCGCCGAACAGCTTCGTGCCTTTCGAACCCGCATAGACACCGCTTACAACCCACCCATTCCACAGCGCTTGTTGCAACGTGAAATTCCATTGCTGCATATAGCCGATGGCGGAATTGCGGCTTTGCGCGCGGACGTCGAGACCTCGGAATGCGTTCGGTCCGCCCTCGGCGCCGCGCGGTTGCAGGATCGACGGCGGCCCCGCGCTGAATTGAAACGCTTTGAACGGTCCGCCGCCAACAGGAGCGAACGGGGTATCGACCGAAAAGCCGAATGCGCTGGCGTTGTCGGGGACGGTAATGCCACTCTCGCCCATTAAATACAACAGGCCGTAGCCGCCGCGCACCGCGGTCTTGCCATTGCCGCGCGGATCCCACGCGAAGCCGAATCGCGGGCCGAAGTTATTGCGGTCCTGGTCAACGAAGGTGCGCGCGTATCCATCGGCGCCGGCGTAACGCAACACGCCGGGGCGGCCGGTTGCCGAGTTCTGGGCGTTGGGATCGAACGTCGAGTAGCGGTTGTGAATCTCGGTCGGACCAGTCAGCAGGTCGTAGCGCATACCGATATTGAGCGTCAGCCGGCGCGTAACTTTCCAATCGTCCTGCACGTAAAGGCCGAGCGGGTTGTTGCGGAACTGGAAGAACGGACGGAATCCGAGAACGCCGCCGGACACTTCACCGAGCAGGAAGCCCGCGAAACCTACTCCAGTTCCGGCAGGCGCTTGCGGATTGTCGGTGAGACCCGTGCCGAAATCGAAGCGGCCGGATGGCTGCAATCGGTTGATGAAACTCAAGCGCCACCAGCGGAAATCGAAGCCGGCTTTGAAAGTGTGCCGACCCGTCGTCTTCGTTACGCTATCGACAATCTGGATGATCTGCTGCGCGCGCAGGCCGCCGGAGAAGTTCGCGTTGCCGATGGTCAACATGTTATTGATGTTGATCGGCGGGAAGGTGTCTTGGGGAATGATCGACGGGTAGCCGAGCTGTTTGGGCCAGCCTTGATCGAAAGAAGGGTGGAGAAATGGAAGATTCTGGCGCGTCGCGCCGAAGCGGAAGTCGTTGATCAATGTCGGAGAGAAGACACGCGTGTAGTTGACGATGCCGTTGTGATTGTCGCGCTGATCGTCACGCGCGGCGGGATCGGCGGGCCCGAGGCCGAAGCCGTTGTCGTGACGCGTATTGCGATTGGAGGAGTAGCGAAAGAAAAGCGAGTCGCGATCGGTGAATCGATGGTCGAGGCGCAGTTGCGTGATGCCTTGATCGGAACTGGACGGCACAAGCGAAACGAAGTTGTTCTGATTCGTATTCGCAACCGTGGGTGTCGCGTTTGGCAGCGGCATGTAGGGCAGCACGCGCAGCGAGAGGGCGTCCATGCGGGCACGCGGCACGACGTTGGTGGGAAACGGGTCGCGAACGAAGCCGGAACCGGCGGGATTGGCGCGCGTGGTGGAGGGATCGTAGATACGCAGAAGCGCGCCGCGGACGTCAAAGGTTTGCGTGAAATCGCCATTGCGCTGCTCGGTGGTGGCGACAGTTCCGATTCTCGGCGCGCCGGTGGACCGCCATTTCCACTGCTCGTAACCCGCAAAAAAGAACGTGCGGTTCTTGCCGTTGTAGAGCTTTGGAATAAACACCGGCCCGCCGACGGTGCCACCGTACTGGTTGTAGCGCAGCACCTGTTTCAAGCGGCCGGTGCGCGGGTCGGGCTGCGTGGAAAATGCGTTGCGCGCGTCGAAGGCGTCGTTGCGAACGAACTCGTAGGCCGAGCCGTGAAACTGATTCGTCCCGCTCTTGGTGACGACATTGATGACACCGCCGGCGGTTTGGCCGAACTCAGCTTTGAGCGCGTTGGTTTCGACGCGGAACTCCTCAACCGAATCGACCATGGGCACGACGCTGATCTCGTTGTGGACAGCGGCCGAGTTCGACACGCCGTCGAGGAAGAACTGATTGCCGTAAGCCGGACCACCGTTAATGCGGATCTGCGAAAAGGACTGATTGGAGATCTCGGCGAATCCGTCGGTGGATCGGTCGCGCGGGGTCACGCCGGCGACGATCTTGACCAGGCTGAAGACGTGCCGGCCGTTGAGCGGAAGGTCTTCGATTCGCTTGCGCTCGACGACGGTGCCAAGTGAAGAGTCTTCCGTTTGTACACGCGCGATTTCGGCGGTGACGTTGACGCTTTCGCTCACTTGCCCGACCTCGAGCGCCACATCGACGCGCAACCGCTGCGCGACTTCGATTGTTAAGTTCGTACGGCGGAAAGTCTTGAAACCCGGTACCGTCGCGGAGAGTTCGTAGCCGCCAATGGGCAGCGCTGAGATCACGTATGTGCCATCCTCGGAACTGCGGCCTCGAAATGTCAGACTTGTCCCTGTGTTGGTAGCGATAAGCTCGGCGTTCGGCACGCCGGCGCCTTGCGGGTCGGTGATTGTACCGGCGATCGAACCGAGGGGCGTCTGCGCCGAAGCGGAGACCGCGAGGAACAAAACAAGAGCAAGAGTGCGAAGCATGTTGCACTCCGCTATATCAAATGCGTAACTACTTCTTCTCGCAGACTCCGCTTGGTTTTTTGCTCAAAGCCACGGTGCTTTATGTTCTGTTTTGGGCTATTGCGCAAGCCCTACGGGCCGCTGGCCGGCGCCGGTGACAGCAACGTCGCCAAGCTCGGCGCGAGCTTTCTCAGCCCATTGCGTCAACTGCCGCACGACGTCGGGATTGGCCTTGGCGCGATCCGTGGTTTCGCCGGGATCGTTGACAACATCGTAGAGCGCCATCTCGCCTTTCGCCGTCGCGCTTTGCAGATTGATCAACTTCGCGTCGAGCGGCAACACAAGCTTCCAATTTCCACGGCGTACGGCTTGCAGTTGCGGGCCGTAGTAGTAGAACGCCTCGTGCGGCGACATGCGCGATTTGCCGCTCAAGTTGTTCCAAATATCTTTGCCGTCGATCTTCTCTGGCGCTGAACAGCCGGCCAACCGCGCAATCGTTGGCAGCCAGTCCATCGCGGTGAGCAACGTATCGATCGCGCGGCCCTGCGCAATCTTCCCCGGCCAACGCACAATGCATGGCACGCGTTGGCCGCCTTCTTGCGTCGTGTAGCCCCAGCCACCCATCGGCAGGTTCGAGCCTTGCGCGGGGTTGCGCCTCACCGCGCCGTTGTCGGACATCCAAACGACCAGCGTGTTCTTGTCGAGACCGAGACGCTTTAGCGCGGCGAGGATTTCCCCTTGCGACCAGTCGAGTTCTTCGATGGCGTCACCGTACCGGCCGTTGGCGGACTTGCCTCTGAACGCCGCGCTGGAAAACGCATTGGGCGTGCTGCCAGGCATGTCTTGCGGCAGGTACAGAAAAAACGGGCGCTTGCGATTGGTTTCGAGAAACGCGATCGCTCGTTCGGTGTAGCGATTGGTGAGTGTATCGCGATCGGCGGGCGCTTCGACGACACGATCATTCTCCATCAAAGGCAGCGGTGGCGAGGGCGCGGAGCGGCCAGGGAACATGCGTCCGCCCTCTTGATCATCGCTATACGGGATTCCGAAGTAGGAATCGAAGCCTTGTTTCGTTGGCAAGAAAGACGGGTAATCGCCGAGGTGCCACTTGCCGATCATGCCCGTCGTGTAGCCGCGCGCCTTCAGCAATTCGGCGATGGTGATTTCATTCGGATGCAGACCGTACTTGGATACGGGCCGGAGCACAAAGCCGTCGAGTTCGGTGTGGTGCAACCCGACGCGACGAGGATAGCAACCGGTCATCAGCGCGGCACGAGAAGGAGTGCAGACGCCGCTGGCGACGTAGAAGTGCGTAAGGCGCGCGCCTTCGCGCGCCATGCGATCGAGGTTCGGCGTGCGATGGAGTTTGGATCCGTAGCAGCCGATGTCGCCGTAGCCGAGGTTATCGGCAAGGACGAGGATGATATTGGGTGGCTTTCCCGGAATTAACTGCGCGAGAAACGCGCGCCGAGAAATGACGCCCATTTCAAGGCTACTGCTTCTTTGCCGCCGCAGGCGCAGCCGCCGGTTTTGGCGCTGCTGCCTTCGGCGCTACCGGAGCCTCCTTCTTCACGGCCGGAGCAACCGGCTTCGGAGCGCTCGGATCAGCCACCACCGTGACCAGCACGCGCGACATTTTTACGGGCACGTTGGGTTTGTCGCCGGGACCTTTCGGCAGGTTGGCGATCGTTTTCACAAGTTCCTGGCCTTCGATCACTTGACCGAAGATCGTGTGTCGTCCGTCGAGCCACGGCGTCGGCGCTTCGGTGATGAAGAACTGGCACGAGCCGGTGCCCGGGCCTGCGTTGGCCATCGCGACGAGGCCGGGCTGATTGAAACGCAGCGAGGGGTGGAACTCGTCGACGATCGGATCGGTACCGCCCGTACCGGTGCCCAGCGGATCGCCGCCCTGAATCATGAAGCCGGGGATCACGCGATGAAAGGTCAGTCCGTTGTAGAGCGGGGTGCGAACTTTCGCGCCGCCGGCTTTTGGATTCGGCCATGCCTTCGTGCCGCGAGCGAGATCCACGAAATTCTTCGTAGTGATCGGCGACTCTTTGTCGAAGAATTTGAAGACGATGTTGCCGAGCGGCTGTGTGCCGTGCACGATCGTAATCGTCGCGTAGGTTCCAGGGGGACGCGGCGGCGCGGGCGGGGTGGCGGGCTTAGGGGCGACCGGCTTTGGGGCGGCTGGCTTGGCGGCAACGGCCTTGGGCGCGGCCGGTTTGGCCACTGCAGGTTTAGGCGCGGCGGGCTTCGGCGCCGTGGGAGGCGTCTGCGCGAAAACGAGCGAAGCAAGGAGAGGTAACGAAAAAATCCATCGAGTTTGCATTACTAGCAGAATAAACTGAAAGGCAGGTCTCATGCACAAGCTCCTCCTCGCGCTGGCGATTGCAACGCTTCACGGCCGCACCGTCACGATCCGCGTATTGGTCACCACGGACCTGCACGGCAACATTTATCCGTATGACTACTTCACCGCCGCGCCGGCCAATCGCGGATTAGCCAAGATCGCAACGCTGATCGAAGCCGAACGCCGGGAAGATCCGCGCGCGCTGTTGATCGATTGCGGCGACACCATTCAAGGCACGCCGCTCGAAGCAACACATCAGCTCGCCGTCTCCGCGGGCAAGACGAATCGGCAAGACCCGATGATGTTGGCGATGAACGTGCTCCGCTTCGACGCAATGACCATGGGCAATCACGAACTCAACTTCGGTCTGCGGAATCTCAACGCCGCCCGTGCAACGGCGAAGTTTCCGTGGCTTTCGGCGAACACACGCGCCGAGGCGGACGCGAAGCCGTTCGCGCCGTATGTGATTAAGGTCGTCGACGGCGTGCGCGTCGCAATCATTGGCATCACGACGCCATCGATTCCGCTCTGGGAGAAACCGGAAAACTACAAGGGATACAAGTTCATTGGCGGCGAGGCGGCTTCGCGCGAGTACGTGAAGATCGTGCGAGAAAAGGAGAGGGCCGACGTCGTACTAATCGCCTCGCATGCGGGACTCGATCGCGACATCCGCACGGGCAAGACGTTTCCCAACGTCACACCGGGTGAGAATATGGTGTGGGATATCGCGGAGCGCGTTGGCGGCATCGACGCGGTTGTCTACGGCCACACGCACCGCACGATCGTGAATCAGTCGATCAACGGCGTCGCGCTTTTGCAGCCGATGAATTGGGGCGGCTCGCTGGGGCGGCTCGACATCACCGTTGATGACGCCGATGGCGCATGGAAGGTGACGTCGAAGAAAGGGATGCTGATTCCCGTGCGCGCCGAGACCGCGGCCGATGAGAAGATCCTCGCGATCGCCAAGCCGTATCACGACGCGGCGGAGAAAGAACTCGCGACTCCGGTGGCCGAGAGCCCTGTCGATATGGACGGCGCGGTGGCGCGTGATGTTGATACGGCGCTGATCGACTCGATTCAAGAAGTGCAACTGCATTACGCGAAGGCCGATGTCAGCTTCGCGGCCGCGTTCAACCTGAACATGCGGATTCGTAAAGGGCCGATGACGGTACGCGAACTCGCGGCGCTTTATGTGTTTGAGAACGAATTGTACGCAATCGAAGGCGACGGCAAGATGGTGAAAGACGCCTTGGAAAACGCAGCGCGATATTACGCTCCCTGTCCGTCCGAGGGTTGCAATGGCAAGCCGCGCACGAATCCGGCAGTGATCGGATTCAACTACGACATGGCGCAAGGCGTCGAGTATGCGATCGATCCGGCGAAACCCGAAGGCCAGCGCATCGTCGATCTCAAGTACAAAGGCGCGCCGCTGGCGATGGATCAGAAGCTACGCATTGCGGTTAACAACTATCGCTACGCGGGCAGCGCCGGCTATGGCATGTTCACGGGCTCGAAAATCTTGTGGCAGTCTAACACCCCGATTCGCGACTTGATGCTTGAATACTACACCCGCAAGAAGACGCTGCCGGCGAAGGCGGATGGCAACTGGCGTGTAGTTCTACGCTAACGCCGCGCCGGGCCCATCGTCCGCAGCTTCGTCGCCTGCTCGGCCTCCAGCTTTCGCTTCGCCTCCGCCGCCTGCGCAAACAGCTTCCGCGCCGCGTCCACGTTCCCCTCGGCCTGCCGGATCTGCGCCAGTGTATTGAAAGGCCCGGGCGTCGAAGGATCCAACCGGATCGCTTCTTCCAGCGCGCCGGCCGCCTCCTTTAGAAGCCCCTTCTGCTTCAACGCCGTGCCGAGCATGAAGTGCGCCGCCGCGTACGAAGACCGCCGAGACACCGCCGCGCGAAACGCCTCGACCGACTCGTCGAAATCGCCGTTCTGCCACGCCGTGATACCGAGCGTATAGTAGCCCTCGACCATCTCCGGATCCAGCCGCAGCGCCTCCCGGAACTCGCGCTTAGCGTCGTCGATCCGGTCTTTCTGCTTCAACGCCAGCCCAAGGTCGTACCGCACAACGGGTTCGTCAGCGAACCGCGCCGCCAGCCCTTCAAACTGGCGCAGCGCCGCGTCAAAGTCGCTCTTCTGCAAGTAGGCGTAACCAACATTCACCAGCGCTCGCTTGTTCCCCGGATCGCGCCGTAGTACGGCCTGGAACTGCGCCATCCCGGAATCGGCTTCGCCCATGTCTACCAGTAGGAATCCATAATTGTTTCGATAATCGAACTCGCCCGGCAGCAACGTCACAGCCTTCGCGAAGGCCGCGCGCGCCTTCTCTCGCTCTCCACGCTTCTGTTCGACAAGCCCGATCAAGTTCCACAGATCTGCGCGCGATGGCGCCGCCGAGAGGCCGGCTCGCGCCTCGCGCAGAGCCTCTTCATCCAATCCCAAATCCTGCAGCGCCGCAGCTAGCCGCGCACGATACTCGATGCTCCTCGGCGCCAGCCGTACCGCCTCCCGCATCGCCGCCAACGCATCCTCGCGCTGCCCGATCAACCACAGCGCCACGCCCAGATGATAGTGCGCCGGCGCATACCGGGCATCTATCCGAATCGCCTCGCGAAACCACGCCACGCCCTCCTCGCGCCGCCCAACGACAGCCGAGAGGAACCCGATCTCATCGCGCAAATCGGCCGCGTTCGGCTCCGCCTCCGCCGCCCGCTCAAACGCCGCCAGCGCGCCCGCCGCGTCGCCCTTTGCTTTCAACGCCGTCGCTTGCGCCCGCCACCCGCCGGGCGTCTGCGCCAACACTGCCAGCGACGCGAGCGCGAACTTCACGCGCCCTCCACAACCGCCAAAATCTGATTCGGCTTCACGTCCCGCAACCGCTGCACCAGGCCGCTCGGCCATTGAATCTCCAAAGCCGCAGACGACGCATCGCCGAGCCCAAAGTGGACTCGCAGATCGCTCTGTGACAGATAGCTCCCACCGCTGCGTACCTCGTCCATCTGCCGCCGCGGCTTGCCGTCGATCATCGCCTTGCAGATTACCCGCGCGCCAATCGCGGAACGGTTCGATTTCGTCCCCGTCAATTTCACCTTCAACCAGTTGTGCTTCAGCACCGACTCGCAGCGCAGCAGTTGCGGCGCGTCGTTGATACAGTTGACCAGCAGATCCAAATCGCCGTCGTTGTCGAAATCGCCGACAGCCATTCCCCGCCCCGTGACCTTCTCCACAATGCCCGGTCCCAGCGTCTCGGAAATCTCCGCGAACTTCCCGTTCCGCAAGTTCCGATACACGACCTTTCGCTGCTTGTAACCAGACTCCGCCGCGCTCTCGCCCACTTCCGGATACACATGCCCATTGCACAATACGATATCGGCCCAACCGTCGTTATCGATATCCACGAACGCCGCGCCCCAACCGAGAAAGCGCGTCACCCGCCCCAGTCCCGCTTGCAATGTCTGATCTTCGAAGTAGCCGTCCGCGAGCCCATGATACAGGCTCGAGGTGTCGCCGGCGAAGTTCGTCTTGACGATATCGAACCGCCCGTCACCGTCATAATCGGCCACACCCGCACCCATCCCGGCCTGCGGCTTTCCATCGGCTGAATACGCCGCGCCGCGCTCGATCGCGTTCTCCGTGAACGTGCCGTCGTGATTGTTCCGATACAGCGCCGCCGAAGTCGAATCGTTGGCGACGTAGATGTCGGGCCAGCCGTCATTGTCGAAGTCGGCAACGATTACGCCCAACCCATACGTCCCCGGCGTGTTCAAGATTCCCGCCTTCTCCGACACATCCGCGAACGTTCCGTCACCGTTATTGCGGAACAGAATGTTCTTGCCGCCCTGCAAGCCCGGCGGCCCGCACGCAACCAGAAGGCCCTTATACTTGCAAGGCCCCGATTCCGGCAGCGGCGCGGTCTTCGGGTCAAAGTCGATGTAGTTGGCGACGAACAGATCGAGATGTCCGTCCTTGTCGTAATCGACAAACGCGCAGCCCGTGTTGTGCCGGCGCAATCCGGTCTTGGTGCGCGTCGTCACACCCGCTTGCGGCGCCGCATCAACGAACTTGCCGTTACCCAAATTCTTCCACAACGCGCAATCGCCCCAATACGTAACGAACAGATCGAGATGCCCATCGTTGTTGTAGTCGCCCGCGCAACAACCCGAGCCCCAACCGGTCCGCGCCACGCCCGCCGCAATCGTCACATCGGTGAACGTCCCGTCGCGATTGTTCTTGAACAACCGGCTGACCGGCGCCGCGCCCGCGACCCACTTGGCGTCGAAGCGCGTTCCGTTCACAAGAAAAATGTCGAGCCAGCCGTCACCATCGTAATCGAAGAACGCCGCGCCGCAACCCGTCGTTTCGATCAGGTACTTGTTGCGGTTCTCGCTACCGTAAATCGTCTTATGCCGAAGACCCGCTTCGCGCGCGACGTTCACGAAAGACACATCGAGAGCCAGCGCGTTCACGACGTCGTCGAATAGAAACACCCCGGCGGTGCGGCAAAGCGACTGAACGAATCGTCTTCGCCCCGGCCGCTCCACTACCCCTCGTACGGAAACTTGCGAATTGTTTGCAAACACGCGGCCAGCGCGTCGCGCATGCTGCCGCCCCATCCCGTCGGCCGGAACGCCGCGGTGGACTGATTCAGTTCCTTATCGCCCTCGGCGAAGAATTTCATCATTAGATCCGGAGGCGAAACAAACTCTTTTACCGAGATCGTGAATTCCACATCGCCCTTCATCATCGAGAAGTACCGGATCTTCGCCAAGCGCTCCTCGGCGTCGTTCTGACAAAACTCCCAATCGGCCACGGCTAGACTCCCCCGATCCGCAAACTGGCTTCCTGCACCGTCTCATCCATGGGAAAGATATTGTCCAGTCTCGTCAATTTCATGATCTTGACAACGCGCTCATCGACAGCTGCCAGCCGCAACGCACCCGAAGCCTTTTTCAACTTCGTCAGCGCGCCGATCAACGCGCCGAGCCCCGAACTGTCGACGTAGTAAACCTCTTTCATATCGACGATGATTCGCAGAACGCCGGCCGCGTGCGACTTCTCAATCGCGACTTCCAGCGCCGTCGCTTCGAGCCCCGCCGTCAACCGGCCCGAGAGTTTATACACCGTCGCGCCCGATGAGTGGACGGACTGATCAATTTGTAGAGCCATGGCAATAAGCCAGTATACCGCCTTGGGTTTCTGTATAATCGGCGCATGATTGTTGTCCGCAACACGTTCCAAGCGAAACCCGGCCAGGCCGGCAAACTCGCCGCCACCATCAAGGATGCGGCCAACGCGCTAGAACTACCCTCTTTCCGCGTCATGACGGATCTAGTCGGCGAATTCAACACGGTCGTCTTCGAATACGACGCCGAAAACCTCGCCGCCTTCGAATCGCGGATGAAAGACTACGTCACCAACCCAATCCTGCGGGAAAAATTCAAAGGCTACACCGAACTCTGGGATTCCGGCAAGCGGGAACTGTTTCAGGTTGTCTGATCTCGTGCACGTACAATAAAGAATGCGCCGCGCCGCACTTCTTCTCGCCGCCGCGATCCTCTGCGCCCAGCAGGAAACGCAGGAGGGCCCGCTGATTCGCGTCACCGTGAATCTGGTGCAAGTCGACGCCATCGTCACCGACAAAGACGGCCGCGTCGTCACCGATCTCACGCCCGCAGACTTCGAAGTGCTGCAGGACGGCAAACCGCAAAAAATCACGCGCTTCTCCTACATCCCCACGCAAGACGGACCGACACCGCGCCCCACAAAACAACAACAGGCCAAAGGCGCCGTGCCGATTCCGCCCGCCACCGTGCGCCCCGATCAAGTCCGCCGCACGATGGTCTTCCTCGTCGACGACCTTTCGCTCAGTTTCGAGAGCGTCTACTACGTCCGCGAGGCGCTCAAGAAGTTCATCGCTTCGCTCCAACCCGGCGACATGGTCTCGTTGATGCGCACCGGTTCGAGTTCCGGCGCGTTCCAGAATTTCACGAACGATCATCAGCAGATCGCCGTGCTCGCCGACACGCTGCGCTGGAATCCGCGCTCGCGCACCGGCGTAAATTCGATTCGCCGCATTGACGACTCGCAAGTCGCCGAAGACGCCGATCAAGAAGCCGAAACGCAAGAAGATGTCGAGAACGCCTATATGAATCAATCGGCAGGCCTCGGAGCATTTGGCACCCTGAATTGGGTCATGAACGGGTTACGCTCCATGCCAGGCCGGAAGTCGATCGTCCTGATCTCGGAAGGCTTTCAACTCGCGCGGAAGATGGATCGGCCGCAAGGCTTGGCCAATGCCGACGGCGACCTCCTTGACCCCGTTCAGCGCATGACCGAACTGGCAACACGCGCCGGCGTAGTGCTCTATACCGTCGATCCGCGCGGCTTGCAGGCGCTCAATATCACCGCCGCCGATAACGTCAGGCCGAACAATCTGAATATGCGCGGCGCCCGCCGCCAACAGGATTTCGCCGACTCTCAGTCCTCACTGCGCACCATCGCCGAAGAAACTGGCGGCAAGGCGTTTCTAAACGACAACGACGTCGCCGGCAGCTTGCGCAAGGTGCTCGACGATCAGAGCGGTTTTTATCTTCTCGCTTACGATCCGTCCGACTCGACGTTCAATCGCAAGTATCACAAAATCGCCGTGCGCGTGAAGCGCAAGGGGCTGCAAGTGCGCAGCCGAAGCGGGTTCATGGGAGTCGAAGACAAGCCGGAAGCGCCCGCGCCAACGCTGACCAAAGAGCAACAACTCGTCGCGGCAATTAAGAATCCGTTCCACAAATCGGCTATTCCAGTGAAGCTCACCGGAATCTTCGTGGTCGACGAAAAGCTCAACCAGAGCATGAACACGCTGCTGCACGTCGACCTGCGCCAAGTGAAATTCAAGGACACTGGCGACGGAAAACAACACGCAGCGCTCAACGTTCTGGTGGCTGGCTTCGACGCCGACGGCAACACGGCCAATCACACCTACGACACCTTCAACATTAACGTCGAAAACGCGAAGTTCGACGAAGCTCGGAAGCGCGGCATGATGCTCGCCGTTCGATACCCCGTAAAGCGCGCCGGCCCGTATCAACTCCGCGCCGTCATCCGCGACGCCGAGACCGCTGAAGTTGGCTCAGCGTCGCAATTTCTGGTCGCGCCCAACCTCGCCAACAAACGGATGTCTCTGTCGAGCCTCTTGCTCGGCGAGATGCCCAAGGACGATCAGAAGGTTTCGGATCGTCTAACGATGGCCTCACGCATTTTCGCACCCGGAACCGATCTGGCCTACACCGTGCAGATCTACAACCCGCCGCTCGACGCGCAAGGCAACTCTCAATTGACCCTGCGACTGCGTATCTTCGAAGAGGGCAAACAGGTCTACGAAGGCAAGGAGTCGCCACTGCAATTCAAGTCCTCGGACAAACGCGCTATGACCGCCTCGGGCGTCATGCGCCTCGGCCCCAACATGCGCCTCGGCGACTACGCGCTGCAAGTGGCGATCACGGCGACCGGCGGCAAGAAACCGGTACGCCTCACGCAGTGGACCGACTTCCACGTGGCGCGATAGCGCCCGCGCCGCGCGAAGAATTTTCTTGACAGCCTAACTCTATCTATATAGACTTAAGACGTGCTGCGCAATCGCCCGCCATCGGAACAAACCGCCAGGGTGCTCTTCGCGCTGGCCGAAGATCCCAAGGCTTGGCGACACGGATACGACCTGTGCCAGCAGACCGGAATCAAGGCTGGCGCAATGTATCCGATTCTCATCCGGCTGGCCGATCGCGGATTATTGGAGACGGCGTGGGAAAGCGAAATCCCCAAAGGCCGCCCACCGCGCCATCTCTACCGGCCCACAAAAGCGGGTGCGGCGCTGGCTCGCGAGTTGAATGAACAACGGGCCGCCGCGACGCTGCGGCCAAGAGTGGCGGGCGCGCGATGACCGCGGAACGATGGCTAGCGGCCGTGGTGCGCTACATGCCGGCCGAGCGCGCCGAATGGGGCGCGGCGATGCTGGCGGAGTTGCACCAGATGAAACCGGCGGAACAATGGCGGTTCGCAATCAGTTGCACGCGCGTCGCGTTATTTCCGCCGCCCAAAGGAGGACACGAAGGCATGGCAAAAGGAATTCTCGGCACCTTGGCAATCGTCGCTCTCGCGGCGCTCGCCCTGTCGAATCCTGAAACGGGCGGAACGTGGTTGGCTAGGGCCATCAACCTCCATATCGTAACGGTGCTCGTTTCAAGAATCCTACTCGTCGACTGGCTCGTACTCGCGGGCTTGGCGTGGGGCCAAGCAAAACGCGCGAAAGGTGTCGAGCCATGGACAAGAGTCCCCGCCGCGATGCAGCGCCGAGTACGGCTTGCCGTCGAGTTGTACTTCGGCCTCTTCAGTCCTGTGCTCTACCTGGCTATCCTTACCTCGTGGCCCGGGATGCAGCGACTGCGAACGGATTGGGCGTTCGCCACCTGGATCGGACCTTTGCATGTCGTTGCGGCCGTTACGCTGCTGGCGGCCTGGGCCTGGCGGCTCTACGGCGCGGCGTTTCGACCGGAGACGAAACTGGCGCGTGGCGCGCCACGCCTCCTGTTGTGCCTCTCGCTCGTTCTGTTGGCCGCCTTCGCGCTGAAAGATCTCACGATGGTGATGCCGGCAAATACGAGCCAGCAGTGGCATTGGACCTACTCGCTGCTCACAATTTTCCTGTTTGGTCCGATGTATCTGATCCCCGGCGTACTTCTCTACGGCTATCTGTGCGATTCCGCGAAGACCTCCGAGTTCCTCCTTCTGACCACCCGTACGTCTCGCGCCGCAATCGCCGCCGCGGTTGCAGTCGCCGTCTTGACCACGGCATTGGCAATGCAGCGGCGCGGCGACGACGAAGTGAAGCGCATCGTATTCAGCCAAAGCGCCACGATCCGTACTGCCGCCGCGCGTTACGATACCGATCCACGCCTGATTGCCGCCATCGTGTATGTCACGCACCGCGATCAGCTTTCGCCGCTGCGGGAATCGGTCGAGCGAGTTGCTAGCACCGCCTGGGGCATCGGCCTGGCCGATCGAACGGTGAATCAAGCGCTCGATCTCTCGCTCGGCGCCGCGCAGATCAAACCGCGTACTCTGCAGACGGGCGTGGCGTTAGCTGTCGCGGATCCGCGCGACTTTAGTCGAGCAGGCTTCATCCACGTTGGAGAAGGCGAGGGCAATGTTGAGCCGCTCGGTGTGGGATGGAGCCAACAGATCGGTGAAAAGGTCAAGTTAACCCCGCCGATCCGTCTCGAAGCCGAACGAAACGAAATCGTCGCGGCGCTGCACATTCCGGAGAAGAACTTGGAGATGTGCGCATTCCTACTTGCCTTGTATCAACGTCAGTGGGAAATTGCCGACCCCGCCTGGAGCATCCGCCACCGTCCGGATATCCTAGCGACGCTCTATCAAATCGGATTCGTTCGATCGAAGCCGCATGGCTCGCCGCGCAGCAACGCGTTCGGCGATCGTGTCCGGGAAGTGTATCATCAGCCCTGGCTCGCGGCGGAATTCCAGCAGCAGCAGCCGCCACGCGGTTAGTAGCCCCAGCGCGACCTACGGATCGACGCGCGCCGCGCAGAACGACAAACCGCCATCCCGGAAGCTCAGCCAATCTCCTTGCGAAAGCGCGCCAACGCAGCGTGGTTCGCGTGAGCCATCGCCACGACGTGCGGCTCCACGCGGTTCCGTGCATCGCGGAAACCATAGCGCCGTGCGTTGTTCTTCACGTACGCTCCGCACAGGTGATAACCAACGCAGGCGGGTAGATCGAGTAGAGCGTTGAGCGCATCGGCATACTGAGCCGCGTCGTGTTGGCGATCTTCGCGCGGCGGCCAGCCCGGCGTGAAGGGTTTGGCCCAATGCGCCGCATCGGCCAGTAGTACCGGCTTGCCGGAGAGACTCGCCCAACGCTCCAGCGTCGTGCGCATTTCGGAAGGCGGCGAGAAACATTGAAAGCTCAACACGTCGACAAACGGCGACGCGGCCCGTACAACTTCTTCGGGCAGCGGCGCGCGGGCCTCGTAACGATCGCCGAGAATCAGGTGATTCGGATCGTAACGACGAATAGCCTGATGCAGTGTGCGATAGTAGTGCGTCGCCAGCCGCGACAACTCGGCGCGGCCCGCCGCCGTCTCGAGTTCCTTCGCATCGAACAACGCGCCGCGCCAGGCGTTATCGGGCTTGGTGTGCACCCACACCGGGCAGTCGGTGTAGAAGTAACCGATCAGCCGCGGATCGTCGCGATAGCGGCTGCATTGGTCGCGCGCGACATAGTCGCACCACTCGGCGAAACCCGCGCTATCAACCTTTGGCAGCCGCGTCTCAATCTCCCATTGATGCGATTCGATGAACGGCAACAGGTGCCCATAGGGCATATTCAGCCAGCGATACTCCTCCGGCGTGAAGCTGCGGGAATGGCGATGGTGCTGGTCACTGATCGACACATACTCCTGCACCCAACCGACGGAATTAAAGCCCCAACTCTGGAGATCGGTACGCACGGTCTTCAGCCAGCGCTCGGTATCATTGCCGAACTCCCGCCGCCAGGTATCATCGGTGCGCAGCGGCGCCGAATCGACATGGTTCATACCGATGGAGAAGAACGGCCGCCCGGCCGGGTCAAGAAAGCACTGGCGTCCTTTCACCTTCCCGATTCGGTAGAACCCACCACTGCCCGCCGCCGCCAGAGGCAGCGCGCCGAGCAGTTGGCGACGTGATATCCGGAGCGCGTTTTCCATCCCTGCCAGTTTATAGGAGCGGAGACGTTTGCCGAGTACAACTTTGCCGCGCTCGTCCGGCGCGGGTGCGAATTCGAAAGTACGATAATCGACTGGTGCACCGCGCTCTCCTGGCCGCCGGCGTTTTTTCCAGCGCATTTCTGCTCTTCCAGGTCCAGCCTCTGGCGGCGAAGGCCATTCTTCCGTGGTTCGGCGGCTCTGCGGGCGTGTGGGCCGTAAGCCTGCTTTTTTTTCAATCGATCCTCTGGCTCGGATATCTCTACGCACACGTTCTCGTGACGAACCTGTCGCCGCGCCGTCAGGCGGCGGTCCATTCGGTCGTCGCAGCCGCCAGTTTGTTGGCCTTGCCCATCGCCTTCCGGCCGGTCGAAGCACAAGCCGCCCTCGGAGTGCTGTCCGTCCTCGCCGCCGCCATCGGCGCTCCCTACTTTGTCCTCTCCGCCACTGGTCCGATCGTCCAGGCGTGGTACGCGGCGTCAAATCTCGGCGTCCCTTATCGGCTGTTCGCGCTCTCGAACTTGGCGTCGTTGGGCGGCCTGCTGGCGTATCCGTTTCTCATTGAACCGAACGCCGCGGTGAGCCTGCAATTGACGGCGTGGTCTGCCGGCTACGCGGTCACCTGCGCCTTGTTGCTCGGCGCCGCGGCGTTCGCCGGCACTCGGGGTCAAGCTACTCCCACGCGAGGCCGCGCCGGTTTCCGCGCGATCTGGTTTCTTCTGCCTGCTTGTGCTTCCTCGCTGCTTGTCGGCATCACGACGCATCTTACGCAGAACGTCTCCCCGGCGCCTTTGCTTTGGATTGTTCCGCTAGGTCTCTATCTGCTCAGCTTTGTATTGACGTTTGACCGGGATGGCTGGTATTCGCCGGATCTCTTCCGCCTTCTGCTCTCCGGCGCCCTGTTCGCTCTCGCCATCGGAGTCCTTCGCGAAAGCTCACTGGTCCGGTTCCCGCTCCTGGTCGGCTGGCTGAGCGGCGCGTTTTTTCTTTGTTGCGTGTTTCTTCACGGCGAGTTGGCGCGGCTGAAGCCGGCCGCCGATTCCCTAACCTCCTACTATCTCGCTCTGGCCTTTGGCGGCGCATGCGGGGGCGTCTTTGCCGGGTTGGTCGCCCCCATTCTCTTTCCCGCCTATTACGAGATTCCGCTCACGCTGCTGGCCGTCTCCGTGCTCGCCGCCCGGATGGAAAAAACGCGGCTGTGGGCCGGACTGACGGCCGCGCTGGCAATTTTACTAGCATGGGGCGCATGGCAGTACCGGGGCGGCGCAATCCGCATGGAGCGCAATTTCTACGGCGTGGTTCGCGTCGTCGACGACCCGAAGGACGGTGTCCGTTCGTTAATGCACGGAAGCGTCAACCACGGCCAGCAGTTTGTCGACGAGCGCCGAATGATGTGGCCGACGGCGTACTACGGGCGCGCCTCGGGCGTCGGGCGGCTGTTGCAGCAGGTATGCGCCGGCGGTCCTTGCCGCGTCGGCGTCATCGGTCTCGGCGCTGGAACGCTCGCCGCATACACGCGCACCGGTGATACGATGCGCTTCTACGAGATCGACCCCTCGGTCATCGACATCGCCCGCCGCGACTTCCGCTTTCTCACCGCGAGCGACGGCCGGATTGAAATCGTTCCCGGCGATGGCCGCATTTCCCTCGCCGCCGAGCCTCCCATAAACTTCGATGTCCTCCTCGTCGACGCCTTCTCGGGCGACTCGGTCCCCGTTCACCTTCTCACCCGCGAGGCGGCCACGCTGTATTGGCGGCACCTCAAACCGAACGGCGTTCTGGCGCTCCACGTCACCAATAACTATCTCGACCTGCCGCCTCTGGTGCGCGCGGTCTTCGGCGGCGAACGGCCGATCGTCCTGGCGCGCAATCCGCCCGAACCCGAAAATGGCGTCCTCTATTCGGCCTGGGTGCTGATCGGCGACCGGCCGTCAATCGGCAGTTTGGGCGAGCCGATTCCGGAGCGTCGGGGCTTGCGTCCCTGGACCGACGATTACTCCAATCTGCTGAGCATTCTTAGCTGAGCCGCGCCGGCAGGCAGCGGGTATTGGGTTATTGGATAGACTATCTCAATGCCGCTTTCCCCAGGCGACAAACTCGGCCCCTACGAAATCCTTTCGGCAATCGGCGCCGGCGGCATGGGCGCGGTGTACAAAGCCCGCGACACCCGCCTCGACCGCACCGTCGCCATCAAAGTCTCCAACGCCGAATTCACCGAGCGCTTCGACCGCGAAGCCCGCGCCGTCGCCGCGCTGAATCATCCGAACATCTGCACGCTCTACGATGTCGGGCCGAATTACCTGGTAATGGAGTACATCGACGGCGAGCCGCTGAAAGGCCCTCTGCCGCTCGATCAAGCTCTGAAATACGCCGTCGAAATTTGCGACGCCCTCTCGGCCGCGCACAAAAAAGGCATCACGCATCGCGATCTCAAACCGGCCAACATTCTCGTCACGAAAGCGGGCGTGAAGCTGCTCGATTTCGGCCTTGCTAAATTCACGCAAACCGCGCCCTCGCCCAGCGACGCAACCCTCACCATGGCGCTGACCGGCAAGAACGAAATCGTCGGCACGCTGTACTACATGTCGCCCGAGCAGTTGCAGGCGCAAGCCGACGGCCGCGACATCGACGGCCGCAGCGACATCTTTTCGTTCGGCGTCGTGTTTTACGAAATGCTCACCGGCAAGCGGGCGTTCGATGGCGCGTCGATGGCCTCTGTCATCGCCGCCATCATGGAGCGCCCCGCGCCGTCGATCGCCACCATCGCGCCGCCCGCGCTGGACGCGCTGTTGCAGACCTGCCTGGCTAAAGATCCGGATGAGCGCTGGCAGACGGCGCGCGACTTGAAACGCGAACTGCTTCGCACGCCGCTCGAAACGACCGCGCCGCGGCCGCGAGCGAGCGGACGGGCGTGGCTCGGATGGGCGGTGGCCGGAGTTGCGAGCATTGTCGCCGGCGTTCTGGGTTACAACGCTACCCGTTCCGCACCGCCACGCCCGCTGATTCATCTCAATCTGGAAATCCCGCCCGCGACCCCGCTGGCGCGTGCCGACATCGGCGCCGGCGTCGGTGGCAATGCTCTGGCCCTTTCTCAGGACGGAACGCGCCTCGCTCTCACCTTGCGCGCCGCTGACGGCAAGGTTCGCATTCATACGCGTCTGCTGCACCAAAGCCAGTTCACGCCGCTGGCCGGAACCGAGGACGCTTATGGTCCGTTCTTCTCGCCCGCCGGCGACTGGATCGGCTTCTTCGCCGCGGGCAAGCTAAAGAAGATCGCGGTCGACGGCGGCTCCGCGGTCACGCTCTGCGACGCGCAATATGGACTCGGCGGGAGCTGGGCCGGTGACGATACCATCATCGCGTCTTTGGAATTGCGAGGCGCCCTCTCGCGCATCCCCGCCGCAGGCGGTGCACCCGTTCCCTTCACGAAACTAATCGGCGATGAGTCAACCCACCGTTGGCCGCAAGTGCTTCCCGGTGGGCATGCGGTTTTGTTCACCGCGGGCCCACAATCAACGTCTGGTTACGACGCCAAAATCGACGTGGTCCTGCTTCGGACCGGAGAGCGGAAGACGGTGCACCAAGGCGGATTCTTCGGCCGTTACGTGACGGATGCGAGTGGCGCCGGGCGCCTTGTTTATCTGCACCAGTCCACCGCTTTCGCCGTGGGTTTCGATCCCGAAAAGCTGGCGGTGTCGGGCGCTCCGGCGCCGGTCTTGGAGGATGCCGGCAGCTCCCTGTCCGGGGGCGGCGACCTGGCGTTCGCGCAAAATGGAACGTTCGTCTATCTCGTCGGGAAGGCGGGGAAGCTGGATCGACAGATTTCCTGGATCGAGAGCGCCGGCAACAAGGCGCGGCCGCTGACCGTGGAACCGGGGTCGTTCGATCATCCGCGATTCTCGCCCGACGGCAAACGGCTCGCGTTCTAAAAGGGTGGCAGCAAGGGAAATGACATCTGGGTGATGGATCTGGACCGTGAGACTTCTTCGCGGCTGAGCTTCCTGCCCGGCTCGAATATCTCGCCGGTTTGGACTCCGGATGGCAAGGCCATCATTTTTCGTTCCAGCAATCCGGCCGCGCCTAGGTTGTATGCCATCCGTTCGGACGGATCTTAGCCCTCTTTGAATCACCGCTTTCGCCGTCAAGTGGTTGATGTGACAACGCTTAACTCACATTTATTGCTACTATATGTAGTCATGTAATAGTGATCGAGTGTCTTTACATACA
>VFZW01000079.1 GCA_016871055.1 Acidobacteriota bacterium | reverse complement strand
CGCTTGTGCGCCGCGCGTATCTTGATCTGCTCGGACTTCCGCCGACCGCGGCGCAAGTGGCCGAGTTCGTCGACGACAAATCCGCTGGCGCGTGGGAGAAGTTGATCGACAAACTTCTCGCTTCTCTGCATTACGGCGAGCGCTGGGGACGCCATTGGATGGACGTCGCCCGCTACGCCGATTCGAACGGCTATGAGCACGACTTCGACCGCCCCAACGCCTGGCGCTATCGCGATTACGTCATTCAGTCTTTCAATCGCGACACCCCGTTCAACATCTTTCTTACCGAGCAACTCGCCGGCGATGAGATGGACCAAACGTCGTATGACCGCTTGATCGCGACCGCATTCTTGCGCAACTACGCAAAGGTCGGCTTCCGCGAAAAGGACAACCCGCAGTTCCGTTACGAGTATCTCGACGATATGATCGCGACGCTTGGACGCGGCGTGATGGGCCTGACGGTGCAGTGCGCGCGATGTCACAATCACAAGTTCGATCCCATCGGACAAGCCGATTACTATCGCCTGCAATCGACGCTGTGGGGCTACGTCGAAGTCGATCACCCGCTGGTGCCCGAACCGGAAGCGAAGGCCTACGAGACGGCGATGAAGCAGAACGCCGAACAGGTGAAGCCTCTGCGCGATGAGATCAAGATCATCGAACAGCCTTATCGCGAGAAGCTGCTCGAAGCCAAGTACCGCAAGTGGCCCGAGAATATTCAGAAGGCCGTATTCACCCCGGAGAAAGACCGTACGCCTGGGCAGGTATTGCTGGCCAACCAGATCATCCGCACAACGGCGGTGACGCCGGCTGAAATCGATCGCGTGATCTCGGTGGCGGATCGTTCGAAGAAAGATCGCCTGGAAGCGCAAGTTCGCGAGATTGAAAAAAACAAGCCGAAACCGATTCCCGTCGCGATGGGCATCACCGACGGCGACTATCGCTTCACACCAGACGGCGCCGGCGACGAAGCGGCGCCCGGAAAAGGCCTGAAACGCGAAGTCATCGAAGGCAGCTATCTGGCCGACGGCACGAGGCCATACAGCGTGCCCGCGTCGCACTTCCTCTACGGCGGAGATATGTATGCGAAGGGTTCGGAGACACAACCCGGCTTTGTGGCGGCGCTCGACGACGGCAATTCGCCGACAGCGCTTCCGCGTCCTTCAGGAAAGACCTCCGGCCGCAGGCTCGCCCTGGCGCAGTGGCTGACTTCGCCCGGCCATCCGACGACGGCACGCGTTGCTATCAACCGCATCTGGCATCATCACTTCGGCCGGGGCATCGTCACTACGCTCGATAACTTCGGCAAGACCGGCGAACCACCAACACATCCGGAACTGCTCGATTGGCTGGCCGTGGAGTTTCAAGACCGCGGCTGGAGCATGAAGCAGATGCACAAGCTCATGATGACCTCGAGGGCCTATCAGATGTCGAGTGAGTTCTCGACCGATCAGAACCTGGCGAAGGACGCGGCCAACCTGTACTGGTGGCGGTTCAAACAGCAGCGTCTCGAAGCCGAAGTGCTGCGCGACCAGATCATGGCGTCGGCGGGCACATTGAATGCGAAGATGTTTGGTCCTGCGATCTTTCCCGAGTTACCGCAGGAAGTTTTGGAATCGACCGACAAGGGTATCTGGCGCAAGATGGCCGATGGCCCCGAGGTATGGCGCCGTTCCGTCTACGTTTACCGCAAGCGCGGGCTTCCACTTCCCTTCTTCGAAGTGTTCGACATGCCGGATCAGAACATCACCTGCGGCCGCCGTAACGTATCGACCGTGCCGACGCAGGCACTCACATTGATGAATAACGATTGGGTCATCAAACAATCGGCGCGTCTCGCCGATCGTGTCGCCACCGAGGCCGGCGCCGATCCCGCGGCGCGCGTGAAACTGCTTTATCAACTCGCGGTCGCGCGGCAACCGGAAGCCGCGGAACTCGAAAAAGGCGTGGCGTTTTTGCGTGAGCGATCGCTGAGCGATCTGGCGCACGTCATGCTCAACCTCAACGAATTTATCTACCTGCGATAACGCCATGAAGCTCCCCCAAGGATTCGTCAACCGCCGCAATTTCCTGTTCGAAGCCGGACAAGGTATCAGTGGCATCGCGCTGGCGTCGCTGCTCAATCAGGACAATCTGCTTGGCGCGGCGTGTGGCGGCGCCGATGCGGTGAACTCGCCTTACCGGCCGAAGCCGACGCATTTCGCGCCGCGCGCCAAGCGCGTGATCTCGCTGTTCATGAGCGGCGGCGTCAGCCAGATGGACACGTTCGATCCCAAGCCTGCACTGGAAAAATATGCGGGCCAGCCGCTTGAAGGCAAAGGCGACATCGTCGTGCGGCAAGGCCATCCCGGCCCGCTGATGCCGTCGCCGTTTAAGTTCCAACGGTACGGCCACGGCGGCTTACCGATCTCCGAACTCTTCCCCAACGTCGCCAAGCATGCCGACTCGCTGGCCGTGATTCGCTCACTGAAAGGCCGTTCGAACGATCACGTGATGGCAAGTTACGAGCTTGCGTCGGGCTCAATCCGTATGGGCTGGCCAAGCGTTGGCGCGTGGGTGGCCTACGGACTGGGATCGGAAAATCAAAATCTACCGGCTTACGTGGTTGTCTACGATGCGCGCGGCGGCCCTTTCGGAGGCCCGTCCAATTGGAGCGCCGGCTACATGCCCGCCGCGTACCAAGGCACGATTTTCCGCAGCGCGGGCGATCCGATTTTCGATTTGAAGCCGCCAAAGGGAATCGCGCCGGAACAGATGGGAGCGCGCTTGAAGATGCTCGACGAGTTAAACGAGATGGATCTGAAAAAGAATCCGGGCAACTCGGAGTTGTCGGCTCGCATCAGCGCGTATGAACTCGCATTCCGGATGCAGGGCTGCGCGCCGGAAGCCGTCAACGTCGACGGCGAATCGGAAGCGACAAAGAAGTTGTACGGCCTAGATAATCCGATCACCGCGCCATTTGGCCGGCAGTGTTTGATCGCGCGCCGGCTAGCCGAGCGCGGCGTGCGGTTCATTCAGATGTATCACGGCGGCATTGGCAATCAAAACACCGACACCTGGGACGCCCACGGGAACGTGAAGGACAATCACACGATGCACGCCGCCGAAAGCGACCTCCCGATCGCTGGACTCTTGACCGACCTGAAAGCGCGCGGCTTGTTCGATGACACGCTCGTGATCTGGCACAGTGAATTCGGACGCATGCCGATCTCGCAGCGCGGCCTCGGGCGCGATCACAATCCGGGTACGCAATCGATCTGGATGGCCGGAGCGAAGATTCAAGGCGGCCAGGCCATTGGCGCGTCCGACGACTTCGGCTATCAAGCCGAGCAGCAGGTGCTCAACGTGCACGACTTCCACGCCACGCTGCTGCATCTACTCGGCATGGATCACACACGGTTGACGTATCATTACCAGGGCCGTAACATGCGATTGACCGATGTCTACGGCGTTCCGATTCCTCAGATCGTTAAGTCTTAGCGCGCTGCTGGCCGCCGAGACGCCGCTGGCCTTCGAGTTGCTCGAAAAGGCGCGGGATCTCGATGTCCTCGCGCACGATGTCGCGGCGATCGAAACCGTCATCGTGAATGGCGGCAAGCCCGAGCGCCACGAAGTATTGTGGCAACACGGCGAAAAGCTGCGCAAGAGCGCGGGCGGCGCGTGGCAGCGCCTGAGTGAAGTGCGCGAAAAAACGCCGGCGTCGTTTCGCTTCGGCAAATTCGAAGGCCTGGATGGTGGCTTCAAACTCTCGCCGTCCAAGCGCGAGGGCGCACTCATTCGAATTGACGCCAAGGGCCACGACAACGCGTGGCGCCATCAGGAGCGCACTTACTGGATTGATCCGGCCAGCGGCGCTCTGCGGCGGTATGAGTGCCGCATCGTGGCCGATGACAGCGCCGCGCGCAAGGGCAGCTTCTTTCGCTACGAATACGGCGCCGAGGGATTGAAGGGATACGACGCGCGCTTTTCGCTGGGGCGCGAATGGACGATGGTGCGCGGCACGCTCAGCGACTACAAGAAGTTCGCGGTCGACTCACGCGTTCTCCCACAATAGCTTGGCGAAGACTTCGACGAAGAACTCGGCGTCATCGAATGTGAGTGGCAGCGGGCCGCGCAGCTTGATGACGTTGTGCAGCGGGCCGTCTGTGCCAAGCAAGATGCCGTGATCGCGAAACCGGTTGACAAGACGCGCGGCGCCGCGCGCCGCGGGCGCTTTGGTTTCGCGATCTTCGACCAATTCAATACCGAGGAATAGCCCGGCGCCACGGACATCGCCGATAAGCTCATGATTGAGCGAACGCAGCTCGGCGAGCAATCGGTCGCCGACCACTCGCGCATGTTCCTGCAGCCCCTCGCGTTCGATGACTTCAAGCACCGCCAGTCCCGCCGCGCAGGACGCGTTCGATCCGCCAAACGTGGAGAAGAATTCCATTCCGTTGGCGAACGCGTCGGCGATTGCTCGTGTTGTGACCACCGCGCCCATCGGAAAGCCATTGCCAATCGGCTTTCCGAGCACGACAATATCGGGCTGTGCGCCGTGCGCGTCGAAGCCCCAGAAATGCGAACCCAAACGGCCGAAGCCGGTCTGCACTTCATCGGCGATGCAGACTCCGCCCGCCGCTCGTGTCGCGGCGTAGGCGCTTTGCAAGTAGCCTTCGGGAAACACAATCTGCCCACCGACACTCGGGAAGGACTCACAAAGAAACGCAGCCGCGCCGCGCACGGCATCGGCTGGAAACACGCAGCCAGCCCGATTGCGATACGGATCGGCGACGGGAACAAGCCGCACCCAGTCCGGCTTCCCAGCCCCGCCCGGCCCAGCGAACTTGTACTCGCTCGCATCGATCATCGTGTTGGTGTGGCCGTGATATCCGGAGGCCATCACGGCGATGTCCCGGCGGCCAGTGTAGGTTCGCGCGAGACGAATCGCGAGCTCATTGGCCTCGCTGCCAGAAGCGGTCAGGAACACGACGCGCAGCGGCTCCGGCATCTTCGCCGTCAACGCGCGAGCGTAGCGTGCAAGCGCTTCGTTTAAGTAGCGCGTGTTCGTATTGAGCGTGGCAAGTTGCTTCTGCACTGCTCGAACAACATGCGGATGGCAGTGGCCGACGTGCGGAACGTTGTTGTAAAAGTCGAGATAGCGCTGGCCGTCGGTGTCGTACAAATACTGCATCCAGCCGCGTGCCATGGCGATCGGTTTTGCGTAAGAGACACTGAGGTTCGGACCGATCGACGCCCGCCGCTCCCGCGCGAGATCTTCGATGGTTTCGTTTTCGAAAGTGGAGATGACCGGCAACTGCAGAATGCGATTCGGGTCCGGCGACAGCTCGCGATAAATTTCGAACTCACTGGGATACGCTACGCCGGGAAAATCGCAGGCGTCATCGAGATCGTCGAGCAGAACCTGCATGTGCAAGTGCGGCGTCCATCCGCCGTTAATTTCCTTCGCGCCGAGTCTCGCGAAAGACTGACCGGCTTTTACGGTTTCGCCAACCTCAATCGACGAAAGAGTTTCCGCCGACAGATGGCCATAAAGCGTGAAGAAACCATCGTGTTTGAGAACGACAACCGGGCCATAGTCGAGCGGCGCGTCGTTGAATGCCTTGGCGTGGACGACGCCGTCGAGCGGCGCCATCACAGGCGTACCCATTGGCGCGAAGAGATCGAGGCCGATGTGAATCGTACGGCGCTCGGCGGTGGGCGCCAACGAACGCGCGAAGAGTCCGGATGTATAAACAAGACGTGGCTCGGCGTAGCGGCCAATGCCGCCTGTGACTCGGTCGATCTCGCAATCCGATGCCGGCGAGAGATCGACGATCTCAGTCGAAACACCGGCAATAACAGGCGATACCGCGCGCGGCAGGGCAACGGGAGGCACGACGCGCAGGCCGCAAGCGGAGCGCAGATGATACAGCGCGAGGCGAGGGTGAACCAGACGAAATCTTTCGAGCAACGCACACGCGGGCGCTTCACTAACACGCAGGTATTCGTTGTCCGGCTCGGCCGCGCAGCGAATCGTGCTGTTGACGACACTCACGGCAAGGCGCGTTTGTATTAGCGGCAGCAGCAGCGCAAGTTCATCATCGTGAAGCGGAAGCACGCGGTGATAGCCGCGCACGAGCGCCCGCAGCGCCGCGAGCACGTCTTCGTGACCCATTAACGCGTAGGCCGCGGCGATGGCGACTTCACAGATCAGCGGCGCGTGGAGCATGTCGCCGAAGTCAATAATCCCCGCGACAGTACCATCGGCCACGACGACGTTGTAATCATTGGCGTCGTTGTGAATCACCTGCGCTCGAAGACCAGAAAGCCGCGGCTGAACATCCGAAACGTAGTGCTCAAGTATCGGTCGCACACGCTCATCGGCGATCGGCAACGCCCACTCCGCCCGCGCCAGATCCCACTTCAGCGCGCGGCGGGAAGCCGGATGCGTGAAGTCCTTCAAGCCGGTGTCATAGGAAGCCAACGTCGCGCCCAGGCTTTCGAGCAACGCCTCCGAATGAGGCCGCACGTGTGCATACAGGCGGCCTTCGACGAAGCTAAGCAGCCATACGATGCGGCCGTCCACAATCCGCGGCTCGCCGATGACACGCGGTACTTTCGCCAGATGCCGCAACGCCGCGACTTGCATGTCGACGACAGCAGCGTCGGCGCCCGTATGCATGATCTTCAGAACATAACGGGCTTCGGGCGTTTCAAGTAAGAAGTTGTCGTCATACTCGCCGTCGAGCCGTGTGGCTATTCCGCCCAGCCCAAATTCGGCGAGCGCGATACGCGCAGCTTCGGCTGGCGCAATCACGCAATCATGCTCAGCGCGGCTTCGAGTTCCGACCGCGTATGTGCGTCTCCGGTGCGGCGCGTTGCGTCGATTCCATCGCGATACAGCGAAGCGGCTTCCTCGATACGCCCGAGCTTTTCAAGCGCCTGCCCGCCGTGAAAATAGCCGGCACAGTAATTGGCATCATTGGCGAGCAGGATGCGGAACTCGGCCACCGCGCCCTCCAGGTTTCCGCCGGAGACGTGATCCATCGCTAGCGCGTAGCGCACGAAGGAATTCTTGGGGTCTTGATCGAGCATTGTGCGAAGGGTTTCAGCGCGAGAGGGCATTCTCTATTTATCGTAGAAGGAATGAGTCAAGAAACCAAAGGCCGTCCGATCAGCGAATCCCGTTCGGAGATGTCGGAGTTCGCGCTGCCGAACGACGCGAACACGCTGGGCACGTTATTCGGCGGAAAAGTCATGGCGCTGGTCGATCTCGCCGGCGCCCTGGCGGCCGTGCGCCACGCGCGCTACCCGGTGGTTACGGCATCGGTCGATCACATGACGTTTCTGCACCCCATCCATATCGGAAATCTCGTTATACTGCGATCCCAGGTGAACCGCGTGTTCCGAACATCCATGGAGGTCGGAGTGAAAGTGAGTGTTGAGAATCTCCGCACGCGCGAGGTGAAGCACACCTCGTCGGCTTATCTCACCTTCGTCGCCATCGACAAGGATGGCAATCGAGTTCCGATCGAACCGGTCATTCCCGAAACGGAAGAAGAAGTCCGCCGCTACAACGCAGCGGGCCTGCGCCGCGAACACCGCCTGGCGATGAAGGCGGCCGGCAAATGATCCCGCGTCGAACGCTACTCACCGCGCCCGGGGCCCTGGTCGCGCAATCGGCACCGCCGAAAAGGATTGCGGCGATCATCACCGAATACCGTCCCGGCTCCCACGCCGACGTCGTGATCGGCAAGTATCTCGAAGGCTACGAACAGAACGACAAGCCGCCGTACCCGCGCTCGAAAATCGTTTCGATGTTCACCGAGCAGCTGCCGAAAACCGACATGAGCCGCGAACGCGCGGCCAAGTTCAACGTGCCGATCTTCCGGACCGTTGAAGAAGCGCTGACGCTCGGCACGGGCAAATTGAGCGTCGACGGCGTGATCCTGATCGGCGAGCACGGCGATTACCCAAGCAACGATAAGGAGCAAAAGCTCTACCCGCGCTTTGAGATGTTCCTGAAAATCACCGACGTGTTCCGCCAATCTCGCCGCTCCGTACCGGTCTTCAACGACAAACATCTGTCGTGGAGTTTCCGTCAGGCCCGGCGTATGGTCGAAATTTCGCGCGAGTTGAAGTTTCCGATGCTGGCCGGCAGTTCCGTGCCCGTTGCATTCCGGGTTCCGGCGATCGACGCACCGCTCGGTGCGCGGCAGCGCAATGCGGTCGCGATTTCGTATAGCGGCCTCGACATCTACGGTTTTCACGTTCTCGAATCGCTGCAATGCATGACCGAGCGCCGCAAGGGCGGCGAGACCGGCGTGCGCGCCGTGCAGTGTTTAGAAGGCCAAGCCTGCTGGGACTTCGCAGGGAAAAACTCGCTGTTCGACGCGGCGCTTTCGCGCAGCAAAACGCGCAAGTCGGGTCATCCGAAAGACCTTGTCAAGAACCCTTCGGTGTTCCTCGTCGACTACGCGGACGGCACCCAAGGCGCGGCGTTTTTGATGACAGGACTCGTCCAAGACTTCACCATCGCGATCGACATCGAAGGCCAATCGCAGCCGCTAACCACGCTGATGCACCTGCAGAACGGGCGGCCACATCACCACTTCGGCTGTCTGGTGAAAAAGATCGAAGAACTCTTCGAAACAGGCCGAGCGCCGTATCCGGTGGAACGGACCCTGTTAACAAGCGGCATTCTCGACTATGCACTGGAGTCGCGAATACTGGGCCACAAGCGGATTGAGACGCCAGAACTCGCGGCGATTCGGTATCAACCGCCGCGAGGGTCTCATTTTTGTAGCCAAGGATGGCCGGGCGCATGACACTCGTTGAAACAAAAGTCGTAAAATCAGCATCTACCCGCGAGGAGAAACAATTTTGAATTTACTTGAGATGCTGATGAACGCCGGCGGGCAGGGCGCGGTTGGCCAAATGGGGCAGCGATTCGGCCTCGACGAGAATCAGACGATGTCCGCCGTGCAAGCTCTCCTTCCGGCGCTCGGCGCGGGCATTCAGCGCAACGTGTCGAATGACGGCGGAATCGACGGACTGCTCGGCGCCCTCACGGGCGGCAACCACAGCCAGTACCTCGACAACCCGGACCTGATGAATAGCGAAGAAACAACCGCCGATGGCAATGGGATTCTGGGCCATCTGCTGGGATCAAAAGAGGTCAGCCGGCAAGTCGCGTCGAACGCATCGGCGCAGACGGGTATTGGCGCGGACGTGCTGAAACAGATGCTTCCGCTGGTCGCGACGATGGGCATGGGCGGGCTCAGCAAACAGACGCAAGCGCAGCCACAAGCCGCGTCCGCGGATGGTCTGATGGGGATGTTGACACCGCTACTCGACTCCAATCGCGACGGCTCGGCGGTCGACGATGTGATCGGCATGATCGGCCGGTTCATGACCAATCGATAAGGATATGAGCGGCCGGCTTCGACTTGTTCCGATCGTCCTGTTCGCGCTGTACGGGATCTACTACTATTTCTCGAACCGGCAGACCGTGCCGATTACGGGGCGAAAGCAGATCGTCGACATCAGCCGCGAACAGGAGTCGGCCCTCGGCCTGCAGTCGTACCGGCAGATTTTGCGGCGCGAACAGGTCATCACCAGCGGCGCCAAGGCCGACGCGGTTCGTGAGGTCGGCCGGAAGATCAGCGCGGTTGCCGAAGACCCTGGTTTTCATTGGGACTACAAATTGATCGACTCGCCGCAAGTGAATGCATTCTGTCTGCCGGGCGGCAAGGTCGCGGTGTATAGCGGCATCATGCCCGTCGCCAAGAACGTCAATGGGCTGGCGGTCATAATGGGTCACGAAATCGCACACGCCATCGCCCGGCACGGCGCCGAACGCATGGCACAGCAAAAGCTCATGCAGATCGGCCAGATGGCGGTCGGCGTTTCGGTGAGCGATATGGACATCAACCAACAGCGCGCCATTATGGGCGCACTCGGACTCGGCGCACAGTACGGGCTGATGCTACCGTTCTCGCGCGATCACGAATCCGAAGCCGACTATATGGGTCTGACCTACGTCGCGCGCGCCTGCTTCGATCCCACCGAAGCGCCCAAGCTGTGGGAGCGAATGGGCCAGGCCTCCGGCGGCCGAGGCCCCGCGGAGTTCACGTCGACGCATCCGTCGCACGCTACGCGGATCAAGCAATTCCAGAAGTGGATGCCCGAGGCGCTAAAGATCCGAAAAGAGAAGTGCGGTATCTGATCAGCGGATGTCGCGGCCGGTCCACTTGTCACCGTCCGTCTCCACAGGCCGCGCAAGCGCCTCGAAGACCTGATCCAACGACGCCGCCTCACGCAACAGCGCGCGGTGCTGTGGCTTGAGCAACCCCGTCCCCATCACGCCGTCGAGAAACGCGAACAGCCTGTCGTAAAACCCGCCCACGTTCCAAACTACGACGGGCTTCGTAGATATGCGCAGTTGCGTCCATGTGACGATCTCAAACAACTCGTCGAGCGTGCCGAACCCACCGGGCAGCGCGACAAAGCCATCGGCAAGATCGGCCATTAACGCCTTGCGCTCGTGCATGCTTTCGACCACGCGCAGATCTTCCAACTCCATGTAGGCCGCTTCTTTTTCGACAAGCAAACGCGGCACGACACCCGTCACTTCTCCGCCCTCCGCCAGTACGGCATCGGCCAGCGCACCCATCATTCCCAAGTGGCTTCCACCGTAAATCAACCGGTGTCCGAGCCTGCCCATCTCCGCGCCGAGCGCTACGGCCGATTCACGAATCGCCGGATCGTTACCGGGGTTCGACCCGCAGTACACACCCAGACTGATGCCCATATAGATATGCTAGACGCAATGACTCGACGAACTTTTCTCGCGGCCGCCGCCGCGGCCAACGTATCCACCGAAATAGCGATCGACGGCAATCGATTCTTCATCAACGGCGTGCCAACATACAAGGGCCGCTCGTGGCGCGGCCACAAGATCGAAGGCCTGCTGATGAACACACGAATGGTCAACGGCATCTTCGACGACCGCAATCGGGAAACGATCGCCAACTGGAAATACGCCGACACGGGCGTGTGGGACGCCGATCGAAATACTCGCGAATTCGTCGCCGCGATGCCCGAATGGCGCCGCCACGGCGTGTTGAGTTTCAACGTCAACATGCAGGGCGGTAATCCGCGCGGCTACGCGCCGAAACAGCCATGGGTGACGGGCGCATTCCTTCCCAACGGCGACATCATTCCGGAATACTTGAACCGGTTGCGGCTGATTCTCGATAAAGCCAACGAACTCGGCATGGCGTCGCAATTGGGCGTGTTCTACTTCGGCCAGGACCAGGTGTTGGAGTCCGACGCCGCAATACGCCGCGCCTTGAAAAACACAATCGAGTTCGTGCTCACGCGCGAGTACGAACATGTGTTGCTTGAAGTCGCCAACGAATGCAATAACAGCAAGTACGATCAACCGCTTCTCAAGCAGGATCTCATCCCGCTGCTAATGAAAGAGGCTCGGTCGATCACGATGCGCCGCCGCCGGCTGTTGGTCGGTGCGAGCTTCAACGGCAACACGCTGCCGACTGAAGAGGTAACCGCCGTATCGGACTTTCTGCTCCTGCACGGCAACGGCGTCAAGGACCCCAACCGCATTCGCGAAATGGTCCGTCAGGTGCGCAAGCAGAAAACGTACGCCGGCCAACCGGTGCTGTTCAACGAAGACGATCACTTCGACTTCGACCAACCCGACAACAACTACATCGCCGCTGTTAGCGAGTACGCCTCCTGGGGCATCATGGACGTGGAAGGCTATCAGACGATTCCGGCCAACTGGGGCATCGACACGGACCGCAAACGAGGCTTTTTCAAATTGACCAAGGAGATGACCGGCGCATGACGTACCTTGACGACATCCGCAGTGGAGTACTGCGCTTTCGCAACCACGTTTCCCCTCAACGCCGTGCCCTGTATGAACTGCTGGCCAATCATCAGGCGCCGCAAGTGCTCTTCATTGGCTGCATCGATTCCCGCGTCGACCCCGCCGAACTTTGCGACGCCGATCCCGGCGACATGTTCGTCGAACGCACGCCGGGCAACATAGTGCCCTCTTACACCGAAACGCGCTCGGGCATCTCCGCGTCGATCGAATACGCTGTCACCGCGCTCGGCGTGACAGATATTATTGTCTGCGGCCACTCCGACTGCGGCGCGTTGAAGGCGGTGCTGCATCCGGAGAAACTGGCCGCGCTCCCCGCAGTCGAACGATGGCTGCATTATACGGACGCCGCTGCGGAGGCGGCTGCCCGCGTCGGCGGCGAAGATTCCCTTAAATCGCTGTGCGAGCAGAATGTTTTGGCTCAAATGCGGCATCTCCGGACCCACCCGTGCGGCGCGGCGCGGCCTGGGATCCGCATTCACGGCTGGGTTTATCAAATCCACACCGGCGAAGTCTTCGCGGCCGATGAAGCCTCCGGCACGTTTGCGCTCTGGCCCTAGCGCTTTTTCGCGGTGACGACGGATTCTCCGTCGTGAACCGTTAGCGTTGCTCCTTCTATGCGAATTCGCACGGCAAGCGCGCCGGAGGGATAAAAAGTGTTGTCCCCGAGATAGTGGATCGGCCGCTGCGTTTCGCCTTTTCGCGTAAACATGAGTTGAGTCTTCGAGATACTGACCTCAATCGATTCGCTAGCCCCTGTACCAAACACGAACACACCGGTAAACGCGCTTTGCTCCGCGGGCGTCAGCGAGCGCGGCTGCGCTCCGCTGGCGCCCTCAAGCGACTGTACGAAATCGATCATCTCTTTCGAACCACCCGCCTTGGCGTGCGACAAAAGAGGAATACCGTGCGGGCCAAGCGCGCACTCGATTCCAGGTCGCGCGGCGATCATCGCTTTCAGCACCGCGGTCTGGCCGAGCATCGCGGCCGAAAACAGGGTGGGCGCCGCCCCGCCCCCCAGTAAGAGCTCGGCGATCTCTTTGTTTCCGATGTGCGAGGCCGCGCCCAGTGCGGTCTCCCAGTCGCCGAAGCCCCAGTCCCAACTCGCGTTGACCAACGCGGGGCGCTGCGAGAGGAGCTCCTTCACACGCTTTAGATTGGCGTGCGAAGCGCCGACCATCTCCTTGGCAAGCGCGGCAGGCTGCCGCGGAAAGCTTTCGTCGGCCGCGTCAACCGCGGATGCGGAGGCCAGCCAGATCCAGTTTCGTCGTGTAAGGTACATCGAACTCCATCATGCTCACGTCGCCTCGGAATCGGCAAGCTAAATGGATGTTATTTGAGAACTCCTTTGACCCCAGCCACATACAGTGACACATTAAGCGGTCAGTCGCGGGCCAAACTCGTCCGCGATGCGTTTGGCGCCGCTAGCGGCCTCTTTAGGTGTGATGGGAATGCGAACGACTTTCAGATGCGTCTGCTCGGGCAGGCGAATCAAGTGCGCCAGCAGCCGGTAGCCCGGCGATGCGTTCTGCAACTGGCAAAGGATGACGTACCCCACACCGAGTGCTTCGCCGATTCGAGCGGGATCCCGCTCGTTTCGCGGCCCCCGCAAGATCGCCGCATTACCGATAACTTCATGGCCGGCTTCGGTGAGATCGGCGACAACGCCGTCGGCAACGGAATCCGCCAATCGATCGAGCGACGCATCGCCGGTCTCATTATCGAATCGCGAAATGGCGACCACCGGTTTTCCCGCGCGCCGCGCGACAGCAACAACGCCCGCCACCACAACGCCAGCCGCCATGGCCCACCACCACCGTCGCCGCGCGATCGGCATCGAGATCGGCGCGATGAATTCGTAACCCTTCTTCGGGTGCGTCTTGATAAACACCGGTTTCTCGGCCGATTCGCCGAGCGCCATCCTCAACTGCGCAATGCAAACGTTGAGGCTGCGTTCGAAGTCGACATTCGTATCGTCGCCCCACAGCGCCGCTTTCATTTCGTCGCGCGACACAATCCGCCCGGGAGAGGCCAGCAGCAGACGCAACACGGCCGCCGGTTGCCCCGCCAGTTTCAGCGGCACGCCGTCGCGCCGCAGTTCGCCGCTTGCGGATTCGAATGAAAATCGCCCAAAGGTCACGCATCGCCTCCAGGGCTTGACCAACGGGCCGAATGTAATCTCAGCTGAGGCATGTTATCGCGATCAATAGTTGGCCGCGAAAAGGGATCGCCGCGAAGAATCGCATCGCCTAATCTTACCGCGCGTAGTAGCCCGCCTTGTGCCGGAACGTCAAGTCCTCACGTTTGGCCCGAATTTGGATCTTCCGAAACGTCGCATCGGAAGTCTTGTTCGACGATGAGTAGCCAAGATCGTAGGACGCCCGCAAAATATCCGCGATCTGTTTGTAGGCTTCGCGCAGATTGTCCGACTCGCCCGCGTCGAAGTCCAGACCGCCGGTGTCGCGCGCAATCCGCTCCATCACCGACCGGCCGTACTTGTTGCGCGCCGTCCAACGATTCTTGTTCAACTCGGTATAACGCAGGCAGAACACGGTGGAGCCACATCGCTGCGCCGCTTCAATCGCGTCCATCAAGTTGCGCGCGCTCGACGTGTCTTCGCCGTCGGAAAACAGAATTAGCGCACGCCGCCCCGTGTCAATGCGACTCATCAGTTCTTCGGACGTGTTGTAGATCGCGTCGTAAACCGATGACGCACCGCCGCGAAGCTCTTGCGGCCCGATTGAAGGAAACACCAAGCCCTTTTCGTTTTTTTCGTACGAGCGAAAGCTGTCGGTGATTGCGTCGATACTCGCCGTCAGCGGCGCGACCAGCTTCGTCGCTCCCGCAAAGCAAATGAGGAACGCCTTGTCCTGTTTTTGCATGACGCTCTTCAAGAAGTCCTTCAAGTCCCGCCGGTGGTCTTTCTGAAACTCGCGCTGGCTGCCGCTCATGTCGGCGATCAGACCGATCGACAGCGAACTGCCCGCGCCCGTCGAGAAGTGCGAAATCGTCTGTGGAACACCGTCTTCAAGGATCTCGATGTCGTCCTTCGACAGTGTTTTCACCAGCTGCCCGCGCGCATCGCGCGCCGAGAACGGAACATTGACAAGACTGACTTCCACTCGGATCGGCGGCGGTTCCTGCGCACCGGCAGCGAGCACCTGAAACAGGAGTCGGCGGGTCATGTTTTCTATACGCGCGAAAGTCGCTAAAGTTCCAAATAACCGAGATACACCATTGGCCCCAGCTTGAACTTTTCGTTCAACGAGAACACCTTGGCGTCGGCGATGATTTCGACGTCGCCGTCCTTGGCAGTGATGACATAGCTACGCGGAAAGTGGATCTTGGCCGTCAAGGTCAACCCGAAAATCGTGACCTCAACCTTCGACGCCTTAATCGCCTTGCCATTTTTCATGCGCAAGAACGCTTTGTCGCGGATGACATTTTCCAAAACGCCCGCACTCTGATGCGCCAGTTCGGCCGGCAGACCGAACAGCTCGACAACGTAGTCTTGCTCGCCGTTGGCGATACGTTCGTTGATCGACCCGGCGCCCTTGGCTTCGCGGTGTTTGTAGACCGCGGTGGCGTGACGCACCGGCAACGCGCCACACCAGCGGACGATGATATCGGACTTGTCCTTCAGACTCGAAACCGGTGCACCGATACCGCCAAGAGGCCCCAGCGCGCCCGTTTTCACCCCATGATCGGCGCCAGGAATGTCTTTGTAGGTGATCGGCCGCTGCTCGCGTTCGCGCCAGGTGAACGATACCGTGCGCGGATGCGACCACGGCGAATCGGTCAGAACCCGAAGCACCGTCTCATCGGACCACTCCAGAAACGGTTTCGATTTCCAGTCGGCGGCGGTGGCGGTGGCCAGCACGCAGATAAACAGCACGCGCATCTCTTTTCAGTGTAGCGGTGAATTTCGTTACCAACGCCACTGGACAAACGTCCTGTCACCGATTCGAATCGCAGAGACACCGCGAACGCGAGCCAGCGGCCTACTTTACCAACACTCCCCAGGGCCTATCCTGCACCTTAATCTTTTTCATTATGGCCTTCGTAGCCAAGTCAATCACGCTCACGTCGCCCGACGGCCCGTTCGCCGAGTAGAGCAGTTTCCCATCCGGCGACACGCCGATGCCCCACGGCCGCTGCCCAGCTTCGAACTCGTCGAGCACCTTGTTGTTCGCGGTGTCCATCACGAAGATCTTCTTTGAACGGCCTGTGGAGATATAAAGCTTCGCACCATCCGGAGACAAAGCGAACCCCATGGGCTTGATCTCTTCACCCGGCAATTTCACGTTCGCGATCACCTTGTGCGCCGCCGTATCGACCACTGAGATCGTTCCGTCATTCTCGTTCGTTACGAACGCCTTTTCGCCGTTCTTAGAGAAAGCAACCGACCGCGGCCTCTTCCCGACCTTGAACTCCTTCAACACCTTGTGCGAAACGGTGTCGATCGCAAATACCGAGCTGTCGTTTTCGCTGGTGACATAAACGACCTTACCGTTCGGATGCAGCGTCACACCCTCGGGCTCTTCGCCGACAGGCACCGACCCCACCACTTTGCCGGCCGCGACATCGAGCACCGACATGGTCGAATTGTCCTCGTTTGAAACGTAGAGGAACTTCCCATCGGGCGAAACATCGAATTGCTCCGGATCCGTTCCGCCTTCGAGGATCTTCACGACCTTGTTCTGCTTCACATCGAACACGCCAATGCCATCGGCGCGCCGATCCGGCGGCGGAAGCTTGCTTTCGTCGACGCCCGGAGGCGCAAACGGCGAACCGCTCAACGCGATGTAAATCGTCGAGCCGTCGGGACTCGCATGAATTCCGCGCGGACGCTTGCCGATCGCCACGGTTGAAATCACCTCGTGAGTCGACGATGAGATGACACTCATATCCCCCGACGTCTCATTAGTGATGTAGATTCGATACCCGCCCGGTTCTTCCTTCGGCGTATCGGACTTCAACACCGGTTCGGGCGTCTTCGAACAACTGACCAACAGAGCGATAACGAGCAAAGAAGAGTAGCGCATTTATTTCACCGGAGAATTCATTACGAACGAAAATAGCGTATCACCCGACGACACCAGCACGTACTGATTGCCGTCCATCTCATACGTGATGGGCCCGTTTGACACCGATCCGCCAAGCCCCGCATGCCACAGTGGTTGGCCGGTGGCGGCGTTCAGTGCGATGAAGTTGCCGGTTGTATCGCCGGCGAACACCAATCCCCCCGCCGTGCTCAACACACCGCCGCGAGTGCCCTGCCCTTCCCACTTCCTGCTCCACCTGATCTTGCCTGTCTTGTAGTCGATGGCTTGCAGCATCGCCTCGCCGTACACGCTGCGATCATTACCACCCCATCCTTCCGGCTTATCGGACGGATCGAAGATGTAGTAGACGCTGAACGCACGATTGGCGTTGACGTAAAACAGGCCTGTGTCGGGGCTAAATGACGGCGGGTACCAGTTCGTGCCGCCGCCCTGATTCGGCGTCACCAGCGCGCCGTCGATTTGCAGCTCTTTGGCTGGATTCGGAATCGGGCGTCCGATCTTGTCAACATCGCTCGTCCAGTTCGTTTTAACAAACTCCGTGGTCAAGATGTTTTTGCCGGTCGCGCGGTCGAGGACGAAGAAAAACCCATTGCGGCTGGCCTGCGCCAGCAGTCTGCGCTTCTGTCCGTTGATCTCGCCATTGATGAGCACCGGCGTTTCGACGCCGTCCCAATCGTGGGTATCGTGTGGCGACACTTGGAAGTACCAAGCCATCTTGCCGTTATCTGGGTTCACGGCAAGGATCGATTCGGTGAACAGGTTATCGCCCTTACGGCCCTTCGAAGCGATCACCGGTTGCGGATTGCCCGTACCAAAGTAGATCAAGTTCAACTCCGGATCGTAGGTCGGTGTAATCCAGGTCATACCGCCCCCGTGCTGCGCGGCCTCCAGGCTCGGCCACGATTCGATGCCTGGATCGCCCGCCTTCATCGGAACCGTGTAAGTGCGCCACTGCAAATCGCCGGTTTCCGGATCGTGCGCTTCGATGTACCCGGGCGCGTCGAGATCGTCGCCGCTCACTCCCGTGACGATGTGATTGCGGATCACCAGCGGAGACATCGTCGCAAAATAGAACTTGTCGAGATCGCAGATTTGACGCCGCCACCGCTCCTTGCCATCCTTCATATTGAGCGCGACCAGATGGCAGTCTGGCGTTTCGAAGTACAGCCAGTTATGATAAGCCGCTACGCCGCGGTTGCCGATGTGTAGGCCGCCCTTGGATTGCCACGTATAGTGCCAGATCTCACGGCCTGTGCGCGCGTCGACCGCCCAAACGTGATCGGGCGCCGAAAAATACAAAACGCCGTTGATCTGTATCGGCGTCGCCGAGAGGCGCGTGCCGCCTCCCCCTCCGCCAGTGTTGGCGCGATGAATCCACGCCAACGAAAGCTGATGCACGTTGGCGGTGTTGATCTGCTTCAACGGGCTGAAGCGGCGTCCCGAGTAGTCGCCGTTATAAGTCGGCCAGGAACTGGTCGGCGCTTTGGCAAGCGCGGTAGGATCGGGCAGTCCTTGCGCGGACAATTCAGCCGAAAAGAGCACAACGATGAGCGCGTTCATTTACTTAAAGCTCTCCAGATAGGCGGTAATGTCATGAATGTTCTTGTCGGTGTATTTGTCCAGCATCTCGGCGTGGAGTTGAAGCGGATCGTTCTTGACGACCTTCAGTCCCGGCGTCCGCTTCCAAGATTGATACTCACCCTGGTCGTCGCGCAGCGCGACGTTGAAATCGTCGAGAAACACGAGCGTTCCCTTTGCGGTTTTGCCGCCGGCCGGCGTCACTTCGAGCGTCACCGGTTTGCCCTGCGGACCACCGCCGAACCGCCGGCCAAATGCCGAACCGCGCGGAAACAGGAAGCGCTGTTGAAGCTGCACCGGCTCATAACGCCTGCCGATTCCTTTCAGGTCGCCTGTCCCCGAGTGACAGCCCGCGCATTTGCCCTCGCTGTTGAAATACGCTGCGCCAGCCTTGGCTTCGCCCGTCAACACGTCGAGAACATCCTGCGTCCGCCGAAGCGTCGACAATACCAACCCGTGCAAAAAGTGCGCGAGATCCAAATGCTGCTCGCGCGTCAACTGACCGGCCGGCGTGACTTGCAGCTTGTGCTGATTGTTGTTCAGGAAGTCGCCGATCTGAATCCCGCTGCGGTCCTTCAGCACGACCGTCGAGCGGATCAAGTCCGCGCCGCGCTCCGTGCCACGAGCCTGTGTCCCGTGGCAGTTAATGCACTCAGCGGCGTATAGCTTTTTGCCTCGCTCCGCGCCGGTGGGATCGGGAATGTGTTTGTCGTCCGGGCCAACGCCCGCACCGGGAGCGCGCTGCGGGCGGCCTTGCGAAAAGGCGACGAGGAAAACAGTGACGAGCAGAATGAGTAAACGCATGAAGTTCCTAGAATGCGATCGCTTCGCGCTTCTCTTCCAACTGCTTGGCGTCGATACCAGGGACCTTTGCCAGGTCCTCGATATCTTCTATCTTTCCCTTACCACGGCGATACTTGATAATCGCCGCCGCGATTTCATCGTTGACGCCCAACACCTGCGTCAACTCATCGGCCGGCGCGCGGTTCACGTTTACCTTGCCGAAGTTCGTCATCAGATACAGAAAGGCCGAGGTGAATTCGTCGTCGGTACCTTTGGCGCCGCGCGCGACCATCTTCTCGAACGTGTCCTCCCACTGCGACTTCGTCCGGCGGGCGGAGAGCACGACCTCTGGCTTGTGGCAGTTCGCGCAGACCTTCATGAACGTGGCCTTGTGAGCCTCGCTCTCTTGCGCGAATGCGGGGAAGAGTAATGAGAGAAAAAGTATGCTTCGCATGTTCAGAATCGCTTAAGGCCGGCCAGCAGCGCTCTGGTGTCGCCGCCGCCGGCGTGTTTCACGGAATGGACCGGACGCCAGTCTTCATTGACGGCGCCGATGTAGTGAGCGTTACCCTGCTCGGTCCCCATCATGATGACGGTGAAGTGCCGCGCCGGATACTCAAGCGCCCGGTACTGCAGATCGTTGCCGGGCTTCCAGCGGTCCTTGGCCGGCGCGCCCAGTTTGCGAACGATGTCGTGATAATCGTCCTGCGCCGTCAGGTTGAGATCTTCCTGCAGCACGGTTTGGTATTCGACGCGGTTGTTGCTATTGATCGATACGACGCCGTAGACAACAAGGATGGTCGCCACGATACCGCCTAGGACGTACAACCCCATACGGGATTCGCCGCCCGAATCGCCCAACCGCACACCGGCCACCATCTTCGGCTTCGGAATTGCGGCCTCATCTAGCGGTGCGGGACCGGCAGCGGCCTTCGGCATGCTCAGGACGCGCCGATCGTGCTGGCGCAGTATGCCGGAGACATACTCCATCTCCCGTTCCAATCCCACGATCATCACCGGTTCTTCGACGCGCGATACCGCTCCCAGATAACGCCTCGGAACCCAGATCTCCAGATCAGACTTGGTGTTATGCACCAGGATCTCCGACCACGTCGCCTCGCGCAGTTCCCACTCGTTGTTTTCAATGTTCAGAATCGGCGGGTAGAACGAGAACGCGCGCCCACCCAAACCATCGAGCTCTGGGATTGGCGTCGCGGACATCCCTCTAGCTTAACGATTTCCGA
>VFZW01000078.1 GCA_016871055.1 Acidobacteriota bacterium | reverse complement strand
GTATTCCTTCAACTGGACCAACGTCGCCGCCGGCAACTACACACTGACCGCCAAAGCCATTGGCTCGAACGGCACATCGACGACATCCGCCCCGATAGCAATAGTCGTCACTGCGCCAGCCGCGCCAACTGTCAACATCACCGCACCCGCCAACAACGCCAGCTTCGTGGCCCCGGCCAGCGTGACCATCAATGCCAACGCAACAACCACACAAGGCACCGTCACGCAGGTCGAGTTCTACAACGGAGCGACATTGCTCAACAGCGACACAACAGCGCCGTATTCCTTCAACTGGGCCAACGTCGCCGCCGGCAACTACACGCTGACCGCCAAGGCAATCGGTTCCAACGGCCTATCGACAACGTCGGCGGCCGTATCGATCCTCGTCAATCCGCCCGCGTCGGCGCCCGTGCCGGTGCTCCGTTGGCCGCTCGACGCTGTGACCGCGGGCGTCACTCCCGACCTCTCGCCCGTCAGCAACCCTGGTACGGTTATCGGTCCGTATACGCTCTCACCCGGGATGATCGGCCAGGGCATTCAGCTCGATCCAGCCTCGGGTGCGATCCGCTCACAGTCGCAGGCCATTAGCGCCGACCAGAGCTTCACAGTCTCCACCTGGGTCAAGCTCGCAAATACATCCGGCACACAGACCTTCATCAGCCAATCGGCCGCGAACGTCTCGAACTTCTACTTGCAGCTTGGCGGGTGGCTGCGAGGTCGTTTCACCTTCGATCTGTATCCAACCGACTCGACCAATGCGTCAGACAAATATGTCGACGGCACGACCCAACCGCAAGCCGGAGTTTGGTATCACATAGCGGGTGTTTACGATTCCGCTGCTGGGAAGATCCGAATCTACGTCAACGGCGCCATGGAAGGCGAAACGACCTCCCAGTAGGGTGGTTTCGCTAACACCGCCCCGATTACCGTAGGCCATGGACTGTGGGCCGGCAACCGCGCCGACGGAACAAACGCGCAAATCGACGATGTGCGCGCATTTAACTCCGCATTGACATCCGCGCAAATTCTCGCAGTCTACAACGACCGCAACGCGCTCCCGCCACCAACGGCCTCGATCACATCCCCAATTAACAATGCTTCCTTCGTCGCACCGGCTTCCGTCACGATGAACGCTGACGCCACAACTACCGATGGGACAGTGGCACAAGTCGAGTTCTACAACGGAGCGACACTGCTCAACACCGACACCACGGCGCCGTATTCCTTCAACTGGACCAACGTCGCCGCCGGCAACTACACGCTCACCGCCAAAGCCATCGGCTCGAACGGCACATCGACAACATCCACCCCGATAGCAATAGTCGTCACCGCGCCAGCGGCGCCAAGTGTCAGCATCACCGCACCCACCAACAACGCAAGCTTCGTGGCCCCGGCCAGCGTGACCATCAACGCCAACGCAACAACCACGCAAGGCACGATCACACAAGTCGAGTTCTACAACGGAGCGACACTACTCAACAGCGACACAACAGCGCCGTATTCCTTCACGTGGGCCAACGTCGCCGCCGGCAACTACACGCTGACCGCCAAGGCCATCGGTTCGAACGGCACATCCACTATTTCTGCCCCCGTCGCCGTCACGGTCACCGCCCCCGCGCCGACTGTGTCCCTCACCGCTCCGGCAAACAATGCCAGTTTCACATCCCCCGCATCGGTCACCATCGATGCCACGGCTTCAACCACACAAGGCACCGTCACGCAGGTCGAGTTCTACAACGGAGCGACACTGCTCAACAGCGACACCACGGCGCCGTATTCCTTCAACTGGACCAACGTCGCCGCCGGCAACTACACACTGACCGCCAAAGCCATTGGCTCGAACAGCACATCGACGACATCCGCCCCGATAGCAATAGTCGTCACCGCGCCAGCCGCGCCGAGTGTCGGCATCACCGCACCCGCCAACAACGCAAGCTTCGTGGCCCCGGCCAGCGTGACCATTAATGCCAACGCAACAACCACGCAAGGCACCATCACGCAAGTCGAGTTCTACAACGGAGCGACACTGCTCAACACCGACACCACGGCGCCGTATTCCTTCAACTGGACCAACGTCGCTGCCGGCAACTACACGCTCACGGCCAAGGCCATTGGCTCGAACGGCACATCGACAACTTCGACGCCGATCGGGATCGTCGTCAATACTGGCGGCAGTGTGCCAGTCGCGATCGGCAGATGGCCACTCGATTCGGTTACCGCGAACTCGACTCCGGATGTCTCCGGCAACAACAACCCCGGCGCCGTCACAGGAGCTTATGCTCTTTCGGCGGCCGTGATCAACCAGGGAGTCTCGCTTGATCCATCCGCCGGATCGATCGTCACGCAGAGCCAGGTCCTCAACACCAGCCAAAGCTTTACGGTATCCATGTGGGTGAAGCTTGTCACCACCGCTGGCACGCAGACCTTTATTAGCCAATCCGGGGTCAACGTCTCGAACTTTTATCTGCAACTGGGCGGATGACTCCGTGGGCGCTTTACGTTCGACCTTTATCCTTCCGATTCCACCGCCGCCGCCGATTTCTGTATAGATGGCACAACGCAACCGCAAGCAGGCGTTTGGTATCACATCGCTGGCGTCCACGACGCGACGGCGAAGAAGGTCCGGATCTATGTGAATGGCGTAATGGAGGGAGAAGCAAACGCGCCGCAAGGCAGTTTTGCCAGCACTGCTCCGCTCACATTCGGACACGGACGCTGGCACGGCGCTCGCGCCGACGGTACCGCCGCTCAAATGGACGATGTCCGTGCCTTTAACACCGCCCTGACCACGGCCGAGATTCAAGCCGTCTACAATACACGCCAGTGATACTTTCCACAAGAGCCGTGGCGACAGTGATACTAGTAGCGCCGCTATGGGCCGGCGATCACGACTTTGGGCCGGTAACGCCGCGCGAGATGCCAGGCATAACAGCCACGCGCCACGATGGAGCAACACTCCAACTGTCCACGCTACTCTCTGGCAAGCGAACCGTGGTGCAATTCATCTTTACCCAGTGCCGCACAGTCTGCCCTCTGCTCGGTGCGCTTTTCGCGAAGGTTGACCGGGAACTCGGCCCCGGGACACAGCTTGTGTCGATCAGCGTCGATCCGGACAACGATACACCGGCCCGTCTGAAAGCTTGGCGGAACAGCTACCGCGCGAGCGACCGGTGGATCGCGCTGCACATCGCGCCCGGCGAACTGAAAAGGCTCCTCTCTGCATTCGAACTAGAAGCGGGCCGGCCGGCCGCGCACTCCATGCAGGCTTTTTTCATCGATGAGCGAGCGCGCTATGTCAGCCGTACCACGGCGCTTCCATCGGCCGCGGAAATCTTGCGCATGACCGGCCTTTCGCGCGAGGGTAACGATCCGATCGACGCCTCCGCAACAACGTGCGCCAACTGCCACGGAGCCGGCTTTCGCGGTGGCCGCGAAGGCGATACTGTCGCTCCGCCGCTGACACGCCGGTCGCTACTCTCCGCCCTCCCGCGCCGAGGCGGTCCGCCCAGCGCTTACGACGAAGCGTCGTTCTGTACAAGTCTCCGCACCGGAGCCGATCCGGCCGGCGTTGTTTTTTCGAATGTCATGCCCCGCTACCATTTTGACGGCGCCCATTGCGCGGCCCTATGGAAACGGCTGACGTCAGAGCATCCCGCTCGCCGCTAGCACAACGTCCTGCACCAGCAGATCTTCCTCGAGTGTCACTCGCAGTTTCGTCTCGCCGCGAATCGCCGCCGCCAGTTCGATGAAATCGTCGGCATACCGTTTGTAGGGCGGCACCGGCATCGTCTGCTTGCCCGCTTTGTATGGCCCCGCCGCCTTTGCCAGGTCGACCACAACGTCCGGCGGCTCGATCGGATTCACGATCACCGCGCCGTTTGTCCCATGGACTTCAAACGCGCGGTATCGCCCCGAGTTTGGCTGCAAATTCGATGCATTCACAATGGCCATCGCGTTGCCGAACTCCAGCACCGCGGCGGTATTGTCGTTCAGCGAGTCGTTGAACTTGCCGTGTTTGTGAAGGACCGGCGTCACTTTCGTTGGCCGGCCGAGAAGCCGCACGATCGGATCGATCACGTGGCAACCGAGCTCAAACATCACGCCGCCCCTGAACGCCGCCCACTCGGGCCGCCGCGCCGATTCGAGCTGATTGCCGATCACCGCGCGAATCAGGTACACGTCACCGAGCCATCCCGACCGCGCCGCTTCGAGCGCGAGATTGATGCCCGGATGATACCGCCACATGTAGCCGACCTGCACCAACCGCCGCTTGCTCCTCGCCAGTTCCACGATCCGCGCGAAGTCCCTTTTGTTGTCCGCCGGGATTTTCTCCAGATGCAAATGCTTGCCCGCCTCGAGCGCCGCAATCCCGTCCCGGCCATGATCCTTGTTCTGCGACTCGACCGCGATGACCTGGATATCGGCGTGCCGCAGCAGCGCGTCGCGCGGCATCTCATCGGTAGTGCCGATCAGCCTGTAATCGCCGTTGGCCCGTACTGTTTCGACTTTCGCTTTACCGTGCGAATGAGACGTGCCGATGAATCCGATGCCGATCGGCGCGCGGGCCAGCGCCGACAGAAGGAGAGTTCGCCGAGTGATCATTTCCTAACATGATCGCGCGCTTCAAGCCCTTCGTGGGAGGGCGCCGGCCGTTGGGCTCTATTCTCTAACCGCCGATCGAATACATCGGCCGCGGTGGCGCCACGAACTTCTGCGAGTTGATCTCGTGCCCAAGCCACTTCTTGCGAATGGTCCGGCGGATCGCGTCCGCGATCGCTTCTTCGCTTCCTCCGCCGCGGAGCAGTCCCTTTACATCGGTCTCTTCGATCGCGAACAGACAGTAACGAATCTTTCCATCGCTCGTCAGCCGGATGCGGTTGCAGTTCAGGCAGAACGGATGGCTCACCGAACTGATGAATCCCACCCGGCCGATGCCGTCGCGGAATCTGTACTCCGATGCCGGCGCACGCGGGTCGCGATCGGGGATTTCATCGAGCGGACCAATCTCGTGTTGCAGCATCGCCAGCATATCGTCCTGCAGCAGCACTTTGGCCTTGTCCCACAAGCCTTGCGCGTCGAGCGGCATGAATTCGATGTAGCGGATCTCGATTCCCCGCTCGCGGCCGAATCGCGCCAGCGGCACGACATCGGGCTCGCACAAGTTCTTCAGCGCCACGGCGTTGATCTTCAACCGCAGGCCCGCCGCTTGGGCCGCGTCGATGCCCGCCATCACGCGCGCGAAGTCGTCGCGCCGCGTAATCTGGTGAAAGCGCGCCGCGTCGAGCGTATCGAGATGCACGTTCATCCGGCGCAGGCCCGCGTCATAAAGCGCCTTCGCGTGCGCCGCCAGCAGCACGCCGTTTGTGGTTAGGCCGATATCTTCTACACCTGGCAGGCGCGCCAGTTTCTCGACCAGGACAGGAAGATCTTTTCGCACCAGCGGTTCGCCGCCGGTAATACGAAGTTTGCGTACGCCAAGCGAGACGGCGACACGAGCGAATCGTTCGATCTCTTCGAACGATAGAATCTCCTCGCGCGCCATGAACGGCACGTTGTCCTCGGGCATGCAGTAGAAGCAGCGGATGTTGCAGCGGTCGGTGACGCTGATGCGGAGGTTGTCGTGAAGACGGTCGAAGCTGTCGATGAGCGGCATTACTTCACGGCCAGCATGCGCTCGATAGGGAGGCGGGCGCGGTCCATCATGGCCGCGTCCATCTCCACGCGCGGCCGTAGCGTGTCGAGGCAGTCGCGCAGCTTCTCAAGCGAATTGCGTTTCATGTATGGACACTCCGAGCAGTTACAGTTCTCGTTCGACACAAACCAGAATTCTTTCTCCGGCGCGAGCTTGCGCAGCGAGTGCTGAACGCCGCTTTCCGTCATGACAATGAACTGCTTGTGTTCGGACTTGACGCAGTAGTCGATTAGCGCCGATGTCGAGCCGATATAGCCCGCTTGTTGTAGCACTTCGGCCGGGCATTCGGGATGCGCCACGACGAAAGCCCCCGGATGCGCATTCCGCGCTTCGGTCAGTTTGCGGGCGGCGAAAGTCGCATGTACGATACAGGCGCCCTGCCAGATGCGCATGTTCTGCCGGCCGCTCATCTTCTTGACGTAATTGCCGAGGTTGATGTCGGGCAGGAAAAGAATCGGCTGGCCGGCGGGAATCGAGTTGACCACCGCGACGGCGTTACGCGAAGTACAGATGATGTCGCTCTCGGCCTTCACGTCGGCCGAAGTATTGATGTAGCTCACGACGGCGTGATCGGGATACTTGCGCTTAAACGCGCGCACCATTTCAACCGGGCAGGAGTCGACCAGCGAACAGCCGGCATCCTGATCCGGCACGACAACAGTACGCGCGGGGTTCAAAATCTTCGCGGTCTCGGCCATGAACCAGACGCCGCAAAAGGCGATCACTTCGCAGTCGAGCTCCTTTGCCTTGCGTGCGAGTTCGAGGCTGTCGCCGATCGAGTCGGCGATCTCTTGGATTTCGGTTTCCTGGTAGTGATGCGCAAGGATGACCGCGTTGCGTTCCTTCTTCAGTTCGAGTATTTCTTCGACCAGTGAGGCCGGGGCTGCGGTGGTCATGGGTGGGACTGCTCCCGCCTTCATTGTATCGTGGAGGGGAGGCTAGACTCGTGCGACCCATTGCAATTCTGATGGCGGCGTTTGGCATGACTGGAGAGGCGCAGACGTTTTCCGCGCTCAATTGCGCGGCCACGGCGGTGCCGGCGTTGGTCCGGCTCGAAGGAGTGACCGAGCAGGTGGGCGACATCGTCCTGAACTGCACCGGCGGCACGCCGAACGGTCTCGTCCGCGGCGATCTTCGCGTGATCTCGTTCGGCGGCAATATGACGAACAAGCTCAACCCCAACACGAACGCGATTGACGCCGTGCTGACCGTGAACACGGGATCGGGCGAAATGTCGACCGGTGCGACTCCCGTGCTGCGTGCGCAAAACCAGTTCGACTTCAGCGCGATGAACTTCAACCTTGGCCCGAGCGGTACGGCCGTTTTCCGCCTGACCAACATCCGCGTTGTTCCTCCGCAGACCGCCGAGCTTCCGTTTCAACTCGCACTCGCCACCAACGGGCCTTCGGCGATCCGCATCGACAATAGCCCGCTGACCGTGGGTATCGCGACGCGCGCATTGCTGGCGACCTACTCCTCGTCGTTTTTCTGCACGGTCTCTCCCGCGGGCGCCGAGCAGACCTTCGACAGTTTTCTGCGCGCCTTCACACGCTTCGCTTCGATCCGGTTCACCGAAGGATTCTCGGAATCGTTCCGCAGGCGAGAGCCTCTGAACGATCACGGCACGCGGCTGATGATGCGGTATTCGGGCTTTCCGGCGGGCTCGCGGTTGTTCGTGCCGGACGTATTAGTTGGCTCGACCGGAACGACGCCGACCGCGGTCGGCGATCTCGGTCTCGCGCCAAACGGCGGACGTTTTCAACCGGGAACGCCGCAGGGGCAATTGCTCCTGGCGCGCGTCCGAAACGCCGATGCCTCCGGTGCGGGTGGCACGTTGGCCTATCAACCGTCCAGTGCCGGGCCCGCGGTCGATTTCGGCGCGCTCGGCGAAATCGTTCTGTCGAATGGCAGCGGCATTGCGGTGTTTGAAGTTGTGGAGTCGGATCGCACGGCGCGCGAATCGGTGCAGTTGCCGACCTTCCTCGTATTGGAGCAGCGGCCCGCGGGCGGTTCGGTTACGGCCAGCGTCGCGGCGAGTTTCGGCCCGATCACAACCGACGGCACGGCCTCGACCGGCCCGGTCCCGCGCTTTCAGGCCTTGAATCCGCCGGCGGACTGCACGGCGCTCGGCGACTGCAACGCGCCTTTCTTCCCCCGGCTTTCGGTGGACTCGGAAGCGCTCACCTACAACGTCATTCAAGGCTCGTCCCCCCAAACTCGGTTCATTCGCGTGAACAACACCGGCGGCGGGTTGCTGAACTGGGCGGCGAACATCCAATATCGCTCGGGCGCCGGGTGGCTGACGATCGACCCCGCTTCGGGATTCGGTAACGCAACGATCCGCATGGACGCGTCGGCGGGAACGCTGGCCGCCGGGACTTACGAAGCTGTGTTGACGATCGACGCCGGACCGGTCGCGGGGCGCGTTTCGGGGAATGTGTCGATGATCGTGCGGCCGTTTGCACCGCCGCCGATTCCGATTCCGGAGGTGTCGAGCGTTGTGCACGCCGCGACGTTCGAGGCAGTGCCTCTGGCGCCGGGAACGATCGCGACAATCTTCGGCGCCCGGTTGCGAGGCGGAACCGTGACCGTCAATGGCGTCAACGCGCGCGTGTTCTTCACCAACGACACGCAGATCAACTTCGACATTCCGCCGTCGCTGCCCGTGTCGGGGACTGTTAATCTTGTCGTGCGTGTGGATGACCGCCCCTCGCTCGCCCGAGCGATCACTCTCGCCGCGGCTTCGCCGGGGATTTTTCCGGGAGCGGTGTTGAATCAGGATTTTTCGCCGAACTCGGCGGCGAATCCGGCGTTGTCGGGAAGCGTCGTGCAGATCTTTCTTACCGGACTGCCATCGGGAAACACGAAGGTACGCATTCACGACTACACCGTTGATCCCCTGTATGCGGCCGGGGCGCCTGGATTTATCGGCTTGCAACAGGTCAACGCAATGGTGCCGGAGGCGCTGCAATCGATTACGTCGGATATTTCGGTTTGCGCCGGTTCGGCGTGCAGTCCCAACCGGCCGATTACCGTTCGGCGGCCGTAGCGGCTCCCGGCGGCGTACCCCCCGGCAAATCGTTTATCATTGGCCTACGATGAATTCGCGCGCGGGGCTACTCGCGATGTTGTTGTCGTGCTGCTGGGCCGGCAATCCGAAGACGGTGTTGACCGTCAGTTCATATCGAGTCAGCTATGAATGGAGCGCCGATGTCGTGCGCGGCATCCATGAAGTGTTTCGCGAGAGCGACATCCAAATCGAGACCTACGACGATTTCCTCGACTCGCGGCGCGATCCGGCGTGGGAGCGCAATTTTGTTGCGCGCTATCAGGCGGCGTACGGCAAGCGCGAATACGATCTGGCCATCCTGATTGACGATGAAGCCGTGTCGCTTGCCTGCACGCACGCTTCCAGCTTTTGGCGCGTTCCTATCGTCGCGGGTGGAATCACGGCGATGCCGCCTTGCGCGAAGTCGAACAACCTTCGCATGACCGGGTTGCTGGAGCACTTTAACAGTCGCGGCCTGATCGATATCGGATTGAGAGGCCTGCCGGAAACGCGGTCGGTCGTGCTGATGACTGACACGACGCCGTTATCGGGTTTTCTTGCGGGCGAAGTGCGGCAGGCGTTGGCGGAGAAGCCTTCGATACAGGTGGAGGAGTGGAAGAGCAGCGAGTATTCCCTTCCGCAATTGCTCGTCCGAGTTGGAAAACTACCCGCGAACACTCTGGTGTACATCGCAAGTTTTCTGAACGACAAGTCTGGCGAATTTCTGCCGCCGAACGCAACGTACCGGAGCATCGTGGCGGCCGCCAACGTCCCGGTGATCGCGCTCTCGCATCATTCGTTTCCCGGCCTCTTAGCGGGATCGCAAAACAGCGGCATATCGTATGGCCGCGAGATGGGAGCGATTGCGCTGTGTGTTCTGAACGGCGCCGACCCTCGGTCGATACCCGCTGCCCTAGGAAAAGAAGTGATTCCCGAAGTCGAGGAACAGGCGCTCCAGCGCTGGCGCATCGCCGAATCGCAACTACCGGCGGGCGTTCTGGTGATCCGGCGGCATCAGACGCTGTATCAACAATACAAGCTGTGGATTATCGGAGGCGCGGTCTTCTTATTCGCGCAGTCGTTGTTGATCGCGGCGCTAGCGGTGAACATCGCCCGCCGCAAAAGGGTCGAACGCCAATTAGTTGAGCGCAACGAGGAACTGATAGCCGCCGCCGAAACGAAGAACCGGTTCGTGGCGAATATCAGCCACGAGTTGCGTACGCCTCTGAACGGCGTGATGGGAATGAGCGACGCGCTGTTGGACGCGCCGATGGCAGCCGAGGAGCGAGAGTGTGTCGAGACGATCCGGTCTTCGGCCGGCCATCTGTTGCATATCCTGAACGACATCCTCGACCTCACTCGCCTGGATTCCTCGCGGCTGGACCTCGTAGAACTGCCCTACTCGCCCCGCGCGCTGCTGCAGGAAGCTGTGAATCTGTTCGCCGGAGAAGCGCAAGCGGGTGTGGAGATAGCCTGCACCGCCTCGGCGGACATCCCCGAGCATCTGCTGGGCGATCCGGTCCGTCTGCGGCAGGTGCTGTTTAACCTCACCGGTAACGCCGTGAAATTTACGGCTGACGGCTCGATCGAGCTTCGGGCAGACCGGGACGGCGAATGGCTCCGGCTTGAGGTTGTCGACACCGGGACCGGGATCGCGCCGGAAAAAGTGGACCGCGTTTTCGACAGGTTCGTGCAAGGCGACGACACAAACACGCGCAAACACGGCGGCCTGGGACTCGGGCTCGCGATCACGAAGGAGATCGTCGCCGCGATGGGTGGCCGGATTGGGCTGAAAAGTGAGCTCGGCCGCGGCAGCAGATTTACGGTTCACCTGCCCGTGAAGCTTGCCCCCGCTCCGCCTCCTGTCGAGGCAACCGCTCCTGGCGTATTCGCGGGGAAGCGGGTGCTGATCGCCGAGGACAATAAGGTGAACATCGCCGTCGCGATGCGTCTGCTGCGAAAGTGTGGCTGCGAGTGCGAAACGGCGACGAACGGAATCGCGGCCGTCGAGGCCGCAACGTCGAACACGTTCGACCTGATAATGATGGATTTGCACATGCCGGAGGCCGATGGTTTCGCCGCCACGAAGTCGATTCGCCAACACGGCATCATCGTTCCGATTATCGCGGTGACGGCGAGCGCGGTTGACGGCGAGCGCGAGCGGTGTCTGGCGGCGGGGATGAACGACTATCTAGCCAAGCCCATCGACCGGAGGCGGCTGGAAGCCGTGTTGGCCAAGTGGCTGACTAAGGTTGAGGCGGGCCGCTGAACCAAACGCAGTTCGGCGCGTCGGAGCGCGCGGCGGCAATGTCGGGCCAACCGTCGCCGTCGAGGTCGCCGATGGCGAGGCCGTAAACGCTGCCCTTCCCGTCGCCCCATTTTGTTTCCTGAAATTTCGCCGGCTCGTTGTAGAAGACCCCGCCGGGTGCTCGCTGATTGCCCACGACAATGTCGGGTCTGCCGTCGCGATTCATGTCGGCGATTGCGATCGAGTACGGCGCGATTCCCTTCGCGCCGAGCGCGATCGGATCGGCAAACTTGCGGGCGCCGAGGTTGCGGTAGTAAAAGAGACCCGCCTCCTCGTCGCCAACAACGATATCGATCTTTCCATCGCTGTCGATGTCGCCGGCGGCCGCCGCGCGGATTGACGCCGCCTTCGCGCCGAAGGGAGCGGGCTGATCGGCGCTCCAGAAAATCAGGCTTTGGCCGCCGTCGCGGTGCGGGATAAGAAGATCAACCGCGCCATCGCCATCGAAATCGGCGGCGACAATAATGGTGGCGGATTGGATCAGAAGCGGCGTGCATTTCGGAAACGCGCCTTTGGCGTCGTTGAGACACACCTGACTGTGGCGCGGATTCGGAGAATTGCCGTTGCGATTGGCGACCAGGACATCGGGGCGCTTATCGCCATTAACGTCGGCAAGTGTGACATAGCGCGTCGCCCACGCCGGGTCGCCAAATTCACCGGAGACTTTGTAGCTGCCCTTGCCGTCGTTTTTGTAGACGAGTTTCTTGTCGGGCTTGTCGTTGCTGGAGACGATGTCGAGGTCGCCATCGCCGTCGAGATCGGCGAGAGCGAGCGAGTAGGTGCGGTCCGGCTCGACGCTGAGTGTTTCGGCTTGGAAGACGCCTTTGCCGTTGTTGCGGAGAATAAGATCGTGCAACGGCCAGTGCCGGCCTTTGGCGAGAACAATGTCGAGGTCGCCGTCACCGTCGATATCCCCGAGGCTGACGCTGGCGGAAGTTTCGCCTTTCGATTCGAGCGGCAGAACCCGATGGAACGTTCTCTGTTCGGCTGCCTCCGCGGCGCACACCAGTAATAAAGCGATCAAGCACTTGGAGTGCGGCATTCCTGTATACTACAGCCAATTCATGGTTCTTACACGGCGTGCGATTTGCGGGGCGGTTCCGAGTGTACTGGCGGCGGACTGGCCGGCCTTTCGAGGAGGCGGGCGCGCGGGAGTGGCCGGCGGAGACACGCTTCCAGCGATTTGGAACGCAGATCCCGAAGCGGGTAAGCTGGCGCGCGTGAAGTGGAAGAGTCCGGTGCCGGGTTTGGGGCATTCGAGCCCGATCGCCGCGGAAGGCCGGATTTACGTATGTTCGGCGGTGAGGAAGGCTTCCGGGAAGGCGCCGCTGGATCTAAAGGTTGGCGGCGCGAGAACGGCCGCCGAAGACAACGACGAACAAAGCTGGATGGTACTGTGTTACGACCCGGCCAGCGGCAAAGAGCTGTGGCGCAACACCGCGAAGAGCGCCAAACCGCGGGCGACGCGGCACGCCATCGCCACTCACGCCAACACTACGCTGGCGTCGAACGGCCGACAGTTGGTGGCGTTCTTCGGATCCGAAGGGCTGTACTGTTACGATCTGAACGGAAAGCTGCTGTGGAGCCGCGATCTTGGCGTGGTGAACGTGAGCAAGTATGGGGTTGGCTGGGGTTATGGGAGCTCGCCGGCGATCTACCAGGACCGGATTGTGCTTCTGTGCGACGCACCGGATGATCCGTATTTGACGGTGCTCCGGTTGCGCGACGGCAAAGAGTTGTGGCGCGTTTCGCGCAAGGGCATCTGCGAACGGAGTTGGGGAACGCCATTCGTTCATGCTTCGGCGACGGCAGTGCAAATCGTCGCCAACGGATGGCCCTGGACGGTGTCCTACGACTTGGAGACTGGCAAGGAGCGCTGGCGGATCGGCGACGGCGGAGACAACCCGATTCCGACGCCGTTCGCGGCCAACGGCTGGATCTACATCACGAACGCCCACGGCGGCAAAGCCCCTGTTTATGCGGTCAACCCCGATGCAAAGGGCGATCTGACGCCTACGCCGGATGGTGAGAAAAAGCCCGGCCTCGTATTCGCGGCGGCCGGCGTCGGATCTTACATCTCTACGCCCGTGGTTTACGGTGACTACATCTATCTCGGCAACACCAACGGTTTGTTGCGCTGCCTCGACGCAAAGACGGGCGCGAAGGCCTATGAGAAGCGATTGTCACCCGACGCGCAAGTCTACTCGTCGATCGTCGCCGCCGACGGCAAGATATTCGTTCCCTCGGTCGATGGGTCGGTGTATGTAGTGAAGGCCGGGCCCACTTTCGAACTGCTCTCCCAAAACAAGATGGGCGCACCCTGTTTCGCCACGCCCGCGATTCTGCGCGACACGATCTACATCCGGACAACTGAGCATCTTGTAGCGATTGGGTGATCCAAGATGCTGCCGCTGGCAAAGGCCAGAATTACATTCGCCTATGAACAAAGTATCTACAGCGAAAGTTGGGCCGGTTAAAGTCGACGGGCGGCGGACATTACTCGTTGACCAGTCGTTCAATCGTCTCTGCCGCCATCCACTCGCCTCCCAGGTCGAGTGTCGCCAGGAACGCCGCGATGGCGGCGCGCTGGGCCGGATTGAAAAGATCGCGCCGGAATTCAGTCATCATGAGAAGCCCGGTTTTGTCGCCGCGATGCATCATGCGGGCGATGGCGGGGAAGAAGTAGAGGAAGGCTTCGTCCGTCAGAAACGCGATCGGTACGACTTCCGATTCGAATTCGAGCGCGCCAAGCGATTCGATTGAGTGAGCGCGGAAGTACTCGTCGTCCTTTCCATCGGTAGTGAATCTCTCCGGCCTCGCGATCGAAACGAAAGCGGCGTCGATCGTTTCAAACATCTACGGTTCGATTCGGGTCAACATCACGATGTTCGGTCCGCCGCCGTTGTAGGCCGGTTGAAAGGCGTTCACGGTCGGGAACGTTGACGACTGGCTATTGCCGACGATATGAAAAGCTCCTTCGGGGCTCACCGCGACCGCCCGCGGCTGATCGCCGGAGTTGCCACCCAGGTAGGTCGAGAACTGCAACTGCTGGCCGTCGGCGCGAAACCTGGCCAGGAGCCAATCGGCCGTGCAAGGCGTTGCCCGGCAAGGGCTACCGACCGCTGTTTGCAGCGGCTGCGCCAGCGGGTAATTCAACGACTGCGTGTAGCCGGCGACATACACGTTCTTCTCCGCATCGATGCCGATTCCGAAACACTGTTCCGTCGAACTGCCGCCGAGGAATGTCGCCCAGAGCGCATCGTTGCCTTCCGGGTGCATCTTGAGCACGAAGCACTCGGTGCCGCCGCCGGAGGCCCGGAGCCGGTTGCGCGTCGGAAACGTCGTGCTGGTCGTGTAGCCGGTCAAATAGGCGCTGCCAAGTTCGTCGACCACGATGCCGCGCGCGAAGTCGTCGCCGGTACCGCCCCATAGTGTCGAGTACACAAGTGCGGCGTTAAAAGGATCGATCTTGGTGATGATCAAGTCGCGCGTCCCGCCGCCGTAGTTGGTCTGCGCTTGGCCCTTCAGCGGAAACGTACCGTTTGTCGTAGTGCCGGAGATGTAAACGTTGTTGGCGGGATCGATGGCGATACCGTTGCCTTCGTCGGTGCCGGCGCCGCCGAGGTACGTCGAGAAGAGAAGCTGCGATCCATCCGCGGAGAGGTGAGAAACGAAGATGTCGCGCGGTCCGCCGCGTTCGTCCTGCAATTCACGGACCAGCGGAAAATTGAGAGACGTCGTCGAACCGGTTACGATCACGCTGCCGTCGGTCGCGACGACAAGGCTTCGCGCATATTCATCGGCCAGGCCGCCGAGGAACGTCGACCAGACCAGCCGCGCGCCGTCGGGGGAAATCTTCGCAACAAAGGCATCGCCGCCGTTGAGCATCGAGCCGCCGCCGTAGTTGGTCTGGTAGGCGCCGGGCGTGACTGGAAATTCGGGCGATGCGGTGAAGCCGGTGATGTAGACGGAACCAGCGCCGTCGACGGCGATATCGAGCCCGCGGTCGTCGGCGAAACTGCCGAAGTACGTCGACCAGAGTAGTTCGCCGCTGGCGTTGAACTTAGATATGAAAACGTCGTTCGATCCAAGGAAGAACTCTTGCAACGCATTCCTGACCGGAAAGAAGTTCGTGTTCATCACGCCGGTGATGTAGATGTTGTTTTCGGCATCGAGCGTCACGCCCTCGCCCGTTCCGCCGCCCACCCCGCCCATATAGGTGCCGAATGTCATCACGGGATCGATAACCAGCGGCTTCGACCGATCGTAAGGGCCGAGTGCAAATCCGTAATTCGAGCCGCTTCGAGTGAAGCGCACATCGACGGCTCCGCCGTTCTGCGCCGCAACAGGCGGGCGCAAGCGCAAGTCGCCGCGCAGTCTCCATGCAACGCGCGACACGTCGGCAAACGGCGCCACAAGCAGATCGTACTCAAACTCGCCGCTCGCGTTTTCGTAGAAGACCGCGTCGATGCCGGGTGCGGTGTCCACGCAGCGAATACGTTCGAACTGTTCGACGGTCACCGATTTCGCCGCCCGGATGTAGCTGGCTTTCGATCTCGCCGGTGTCTCGCCGCGCCAGCCGCCGGCGCATTCGAATTCGAGTTTCGCCGCACCGACGAAAAGCCCGTTCCGTGTAGCCGCGAACATATTGCTCGCGCTCCGCCCGATGAAGATCGCTTCGTCCGACGCTTGTCCGCGGTTGGGCTCGAAGCGCAGCGGCATCGTGGCGGCGAGAGCCGTGGAAGCGCCGAGAATGAACAGTGTGCGGAGCATCAGAAGTAGAATTTGAGCGCGAGTTGAATGATGCGGCCCGGACCGTTGCGATCGCGCCAGAGCTTTCCGAAATTCTGGTTGTAATTGTTGGCGATGATGGCTTCGCGCGTTCCTGCCGCCGGCGGGGTTGTGCGATTCCAAAGGTAGGGCATGGGCCCGGCCAGCGAGACACAACCAATGCGGCAAACTGGCGGCGCACTGGAGAACATGCTGTAGCTAATGCCGGAGTCGAGCGTGAAAACGGGCGTGTTGGTCAGGTTGTAGGCTTCGCCGCGCAGTTCGAAGTAGCGCCGGCGCTCGGCCCACGGGTAGATGGACTTGATTAACGTCGCGTTGGCAGTGAAACGCCACGGATTCCGCGCCCAATCGAGCGTACGCGCGGCATCGCCGATGTTGCCGAACTCTGGGCGTGCGAATGCTTCCGGGTTAAAGTAGGGCACGTCGTTGGCAACGTTCCTCGACCATCGGGGATTGCGAATCGGAGCGCCCGGGACGACATCGGGCCGGATGCGCTCGGTGCCCGTCGCGCCGCCGGGAATGCCGTTGGCGTCGTTCAAGAAAGGTGAGAAAGGAAAGCCGCTCTGCGTGGTAACGACGCTCGACGCCGTCCAGTTTCCGAGGATCATCGAAGCTTTGCGGCTCGCGGTCTTAAAGAACTTGCGGTTGCGGCCAAAGGGCAAGTCATACGAAACAACAACATTGACGCGATGCCGAATGTCGAAGTTCGACACCGAACGATTGGCCTTCAAGTTGTGCGCGTCCTGAATGCGCGTGCTGCCCCAAAGAAAAAGGTTCGGCCCGTTCAGCGTGGCGTCGGAGCTGGTGTCGATCGATTTGCCCCACGTGTAATTCGTGCGGGCGAGAACACCGCGCTGATTCCGGCGATCCAGCGAAATCGAACCGGCGTGATAAATCGAATTGGCGTTGGTGAGGCCGGCAACATTGACATCGCCGACAAGCGGATTGGCGCGCAGATAATCGACACGCGGACGCTGAAGGGGATTGCCCGCCTGGTCGACTCGGCCAAACGGATCGTCGATCAACTCATTGGGATCGATACCCTCGGCGAGCATCTGTTCGAACTCTTCCCGATCCGGAAAATTAACGCCAAGCAGCGGCGAGTAGAGATGCGTTCCCTTCTGTCCCATGTAACTGGTGCGGACGACGAAATGCCCGGGGATGAGAAATTCCGTCGTAAGGTTCCACGTTTGCACGTAGGGCGAATGAGCGTCGCGCGTGAAGACAACGCGCGCGCCGCCGGGCACGCGATCGTCCTGCACCGTGCCGCAGCCGACGCAAATCGTGCCATCTTCAGGGATATTCAAGACGTTCGGATTGGCGCGCAGCACGGGTGGATTGCGGCCGATCGAGATGGTGTAGGCGGGATCGACGCCTTGCGTGCGCGCGGGCACGGCGGTCGCCGATTGCCAGCGAAGGAAGCCCCAGGAACCGGAGGAGCCGACGCCGAAATCCGGAATCGGATCGCGGCCGCGCGACGTTGTCGGCGGATGGGAAATGCCGTAGCCGCCGCGGATGACAAAGCTGCGGCTGCGCAACGGGCTCCACGCCGGTTGCCAGGCGAAGCCGAAGCGCGGTTCGAAGTTCTTGTAGTGCGCGGGCTCCAGGAATCGCGACCGGCCTTTGTAGCCGGAGTACAGATAGTTGAACGCGAAGGCGCGTGTGTTGCCGTTTACATCCTCGACGGGGATCGGATTATCGTAATCGAACGTCGCTTGACGATTGAATTTCTCGATGCGCGGCGAGTTAAACTGCCAGCGAACGCCCATGTTCAAAGTGAGATCGCGGCGGACGCGAAAGTCGTCTTGAAAGTAAGCGGCTGCCACCGTCCAGCGGTAGTAATAAGGGATCAGTATGCTGCGCAGGGCGACGCCGTTCGGCGTCCCGAGAAGGAAACTTGCGGCCGACCAGCCGCCGGTGCCGCCGGGAGTATTCGCATTCCCCGAGTTGGTTTGTGCAGGGTTGAAGGTATAGGTTCCGCAGCAGAGATCGCGCAAGCCGTTGGACTTGGCGTTCAGCATCATCTTGCGGTAGTCGCCGCCGATCGCGATGTTGTGACGGCCCTTGATCAGAGTGAGGTCGTCGGAAACCTGGTACTGATGTTCGATGTAATCGCCGAGCGCGCCATTCAAGCCGATGGAGCTGAGCGCGTTGCCGAATTGCGAGTTGAAGTTGAAGAGCGGGTAGCCCCAATCGGTGACGTTGGGGAGGCCGAATTTTTCTTTCGTGAAGTTGGTGGCGCCGACTTCGCCGGGCGGCGTGCGAGAGTAATCCGAGAACGTATAACTCGCGCGCAATTCGTTGACCGCGCGCGGTGAGAGCGTCATCGACAACGACAGCAGAGGCTGGCGGGTGACGCTCTTGTCGCCGGGGAATGTAAAGAAGAGTTCGTCCTTACGGATGCGGAAGCGGTCGGAAAAATTGGGGATTTCCCGGTAGTTGACCGAGAGGCGATTCTTCGGCGTGATGTTGTGATCGACCTTGAACAGCATGCGTTTCGATCCGCCGGTAACGCCGCGCACGCCGAAGTAGTTGCGGCCCTGCGCGTCGAAGGGCTGATTCGGCAGCGGAAGCTCTCCGAGTATGCGCAAAGTGAGAGGATCGTGGTACTGCTTGGGAATCACGTAACCGCGTTTGGTCGGATCGGGATCGTTGGCGGACCAGAACGGATACTGGGCCGTAGTCGATGGCCGGTGCATGGGTACGAACTGTTTGCAGTCCGGTTGCGCGCAGCGCACGGTTTGAAAAATACGCGGCCGGACCTGGCCGGGCGGCACCCAAGAATTGCGGAAATCGCCGTTGCGTTCTTCGACGGTGGGGAAGCGGTCGTAAATGTCGATTTGATCGAAGTACTGCTTAGGCTCAATCGCGGCGAAGAACCAGGTCTTGCCCTTGCCGTTGTAGATTTTCGGAATCACCAGCGGGCCGGAGTAAGTAATTCCTTCTTCGTTGCGGCGCGATGCGGGTTCGATGGGGCGGTTAAACGTCCGCGCGGCCAGAAACGGGTTGCGATGAAAGTAGTAGGCGGTGCCGCGATATCGATCGGTCCCGGCGCGGGTGACGGTCTGGACAACGCCGCCGCCGGAGTTACCGTACTTTGCGGAGAACGTCGAAGTAATGATCTGAACCTCTTGCACCGTATCGGGTGAAAAGGTGACCGTCGCGCGGCCAATGCCGATCGACGTGGCGTTGGCGCCGTCGGCGAGGATGGCGGAAGATCCCGCGCGTCCGCCGCTGATCGACATACCGGAGCCGGCCGAGGGTACATCCATAAAGACTCCGGCTTCGTCGGAACCGGGATCGCCGACGACGCCGGGCATGGTCATCGCGAGATCGAGCACGTTGCGCCCGCCAATCGGCAGCGCATTGAGCTCGCGTTCCGAGACGGAACTCGACAGCATCGAGTTCTGCGTTTCGAGCGTCGGTGGATCCGCCGAGACGTCGATAACCTGTTTGCTGTCGGCGGCGACGAGCGTGAGATCGACGCGGTTGTTGCTGCCGGAATCGGCGCGGAAACTGCGAGAGGTCGCCTTCTTGAATCCGTTCAACTCCACGCTGACGATGTAATTGCCCGGCGGCAGCGCGGGCTGTGTATAGGAGCCGGTTTCGTTGGTAATCGTCTCGATCGTCGTATTGGTTGAGACCGCGAGGATCGACACTTTCACCCCCGCTACCGCCGCGCCGGTCTGGTCCGCGACCAGACCCGTAATCGTCGCGTTGCTTTGCGCTAAGAGCGCGAGCGCGGCGAATGCGAATGTAATAGCCCTGATACCGATGATCCCCTCGCTACGTTCTTGGCACTGTAGCAAAATTTGAAGCCGATGGGAAGGACTAGAACCGATGAAGTCCCCTTCACTTATAACCGAGGAATCCGCGCGTAAAGGGGCTGCGCGTGTGCGTCTTTGAGGACCACTCCGTTGAAAGTCAGCATTTGGGGTTGGGGAAGGTCCGCTTCCTTGCGGTCGCGGCTTCTGTAGGGTTGTCGGCGTAAATGGGATGGTTCGGGTTGGGGAGGAGGTGGCGACTTTCATCGTTTTGCGCGGCCCGCGGCGGGCCATTGGGGCTCCCTGTCAGCGCTTGTTGTAGGCCGTTGCTGCATCCATGGTCGATGTGATTCCTTTCCTGATTGAGAGACATGTCGAGGTCGGCTTCGATGTCTTCGCGTGTTTAGGGATGTGCGTTCCGGGATAGGGTTGGGTTGGAACTGGATTTCTGGGCACACCTCGAGTTCGTCGATGGTTGGGGCTTGTAAGTTCGGCGGTTTTTTGCGACCCTTGGTTAACGGCGTTGGGCACGTTTGGTCATCGTTTCTGCGGTGTGTCGACATCGGCGACGGGTACGTATTGATACTGGGGTAATTCCCAGCGGTTAATGGGATTGTTTTCCGCACCAATTTGCGCGATTCTGTCCTTCATGGCGGCGCATTCCTGGGACTCTTCCCGCGATACGGTGAAGGCGCGTAAGTCTTTGAGTTGTTTGAGGACTCGGGCGGCGTTGTAGGTGCAGCGGGCGGCCTGCTTTTCGAGATTCTGGACGTACTGCGTCTCGGTGATAGTACGGACGAAGGCCTGGTCCCAGTCGAGGGTGTCCTGGCTCTGGAGGCGGAAGCCGGCGGAGCGGTTGAGGGCTTCGTCGTTGGCGGCGCCGAGAAGACGGTCGGCGCGCCATGTCCGGTCGACGTATTGGGTAACTAGATTTAGTTCTAAAGTGTTACGCGGATTGAGCTGATCGACGGCGGCCTGCCACATGGAGGCGTAC
>VFZW01000077.1 GCA_016871055.1 Acidobacteriota bacterium | reverse complement strand
TTGAAGTTGTACTGCGTCGAGTATGGCGTCGGCCGGGAGCGTTCGAAGAACGACGGCGCGGTCGTCGGATTCTGTCCGACCGGCACTGCGCCAAATCCGGCGCCGAGTTGGCCGACCGGCACGCGCCAAATCCGGCGCCGAGTTGGCCGACCGGCACGCGCGGCACGCTTGGGAATCCGTTGCGAAGCACCATCGCCGAAGCGATTCCGGGCTGCGAGGAGATGAGATCGACATCGGTCGAAAAGCCCAGCGCGGCCGCCGTGCCGATAATGTTGCTCACGATTTCGCCGAAGAAAATGCCGCCGCCCGCACGGATCACGGTCGTTTTTTTGAACGGCGCGCGCCAAGCAAATCCGACTCGCGGACCGAAGTTATTCCAGTCCGGATCGAACGCCGTCCTCGGTTCTCCATCGCGCCCGGCGAATCGTACGACGCCGGGCGTGCGCGACACCGGGTTGATCGCCCGCGTATCAAACGAGTTCATCAGATTGTTGTCCTCGGTGCGCGGCAAGTTGACCTCCCACCGTATGCCATAGTTCAGTGTCAGCCGGTCGGTCAGGCGAAAGTCGTCCTGCGCGTAGAACGCCCAATACGCGGATCGGGAGTTGATAACGTCGGGTCTTTGCGTGCCCGCCGAATTGACTTCGCCGAGAAGGAAGCTGGCGAATGCGTTTCCGGAATTCGCAATGCCCGGCTGGCCGGTCATCAACGGTGTGAAACCGAACTGCCCGGAGCTCGACAGATCGCGGTCGTCGTTAAAGTAGCCGCGGCGGAACTCGCCGCCGAATTTCCAGGCGTGTTTGCCGTGGAACCACGAAAGCGAGTTCTGATATTGCATATCGTCCGAGGGCCTGTTGTTGCGGCGAAACGGTTCGCGTCCCAGCGTTGCGTAAGCCGTGATGTTGAAGATCGGAAACGCCTGATCGCTGACGCCGCGCAGTCCGATCTTTGATGCGAGGTTCGTGCCGAGTACGCGCGCCGTAGTGCCGCCGAACCGCCGCAGGCGTGTGACGCGAAAATCGTTGACGAGTTGCGGCGTGAAGAGACGCGTGTAGCTGCCGAGCCAGGACGAGTTATTGTTCCCACCTCTTGTCGCGCTCGGGTCCGCCTCGGGGCGGCCCCACGCGCCTACATTTTCGCTTTCGTTATCGTTCACATAGTAGCGGCCAGTCACTTGGTCCCTGGCGGAAATCTGATGATCCACGCGGGCGACGAAGATGTCGCGGTCAAACGTCGGACGCGTATTCGCGCCGAAATTGTTCGCGCCTGTGAGCGTCCCGGCGCGGTTCGGTATCGGATAAAACTCCGTCGCGGCTCGCGCTACCGGGTCGATTCGGCTTGCGGGAATCACATTGCCGGCAAACGGTTGCCGCACGCGGTTCTGCGTCGTCGCCGGATCGAACAGCGGAATCACGCGGCCCGCGGCATCGACGACGCGCGAAAAATCGCCGCCCCGCTGCGCCGCGTCGGGTAGCGTCTGAATCGCCGTGCCGCCCGTCGTCTGCCGAGTCTGCTCCCAACTCGCGAAGAAGTGTGTCTTGTCTTTTCGAATCGGTCCGCCGACCGCCGCGCCGAACTGATGTAACCGCAGCGGCGCCTTCGTCACGGCGAAAAAATTCCGCGCGTCGAGGGCGTTGTTTCGCATGTACTCAAACACGCTGCCGTGCAATTCGTTGGTGCCGGACCGCGTCGACATCGTCACCACGCCGCCCGCCGAGTGGCCAAATTCCGCGGCGTAGTTGTTGGTGATCACACGAAACTCCTGCATCGCCTCCATCGGCAGCGCGGCCTGATTCTGTGGCACCGCAAGTCCGGTGATGTTGGTGACGTTGCCGCCATCGAGCGCGAACTGCTGATTCCGCGCGCGCCCGCCGCCGACCTAAAAAATCGGAAGATTCTCGCCGCCGGAACCAGGATCGATCACGGTCGCGCCGGGCGAAAGTACGATCATCGCGGCCGCCGAGCGATTCGGCAGCGGCATGCCTTCGATCATGCTTCGTTCGACGATTTGGCTCACATGCGACGACTGCGTCTCGACCGCCGGCGTGCGCGAGGTCACCGCGATGGTCTCAGTGACATTACCGACCGTCAGCTTCTGATCCGCCTGCACCGTCTGGCTGACTTGGACGACGACTCCGCTTCGCACGGCGCGCTGAAATCCGCGCGCTTCGATCTCGATGCGATAGGCGCCTGGCAACAGAGTCGCCGCGCGATAGAGCCCCGCGTCATTTGAAACCGTCGATACCGCCGTACCCGACTCTTCGTTTACGACGCGAACCGCGGCGCCGGCGATCACGGCATCGCTGGCGTCGGTAATCCGTCCGCTGATGGTACTCGACCCGCCCTGGGCAAGCACGCAGGCAGGCAATGCCAGCATTATCAATAGCGTCTTCATCGTTTCCGCATCTCCGCCGGCCACTCATACGTCGGCGCGTTCACGAACCGCTTCATCGCAAGCGTCAGAGTTCCGACGCTGCCAGGGGCCAGTTCGACCGTCAGATGTTTCGAACCCACTGCCTTGCCATCCACCGACACAAACGAGTGCTCGCCAAATGCGCCCGCTTGCAGGATCGTCCGCCGCTTCGCCGTCGCCGAGGTATTCACCAGCGTCACTCGCACCGAGTCCTCCGTCACGCGATCCACCAGTGCCGCCACATCTTCCGGAATGCCCGCGCGCTTGCGATCCGGGTCGAAATACCGCAGCCGCACATGTAACAATCCGCCGTGGTAGATATGATTCGGCCCGCCCATCATCTGCTGCACCAGTCCTTCGAGCACCACAGGGTTCCGATTCTGCCAGTGATGCACGTTCATGTCCTTCACCGGCGTCGTGTCGGTGCGAATCATTTGCAGCCGCCGCAAGCACTCCTGGTAGTTCGCTTTCAGAGTCGCAACCGGCCAGTCCGGATTTCGACCCTGCAGAAACGCGATCCATGGCCCCTCGTTTTTGTCGTCGCCCTTTGCCTTGTGATACGGCGCGGCCGATAATGCCGGCACGTCGACCAGTTTCTCCATCAGCTTCCAATCGTTGTCGGCGAAGCTCATGTACCAAAGATTCACCGGATACTGCGGCACCGCCGGGCGCCAGTCGTACCAGCCTTGCTCGGCGTGACGGTTCGGCACGAGCGTTCGGCCGCCCTCGATCTTCGACACGCCCGCGCTATATGCCTGTTGCGATCGCGGCAGTTCGAGATACTTCGCATCGCCCGTCATCAGGTACGCGTTCGATCCGCCGATCATCGTCGCTTCCAATTGGTTGAACAACCCGTGCGGCCATCGCCAGCCGTAGTAGCCGCCATACCACTTGCCGTCCATTGTTTCGCCTATATTCCCATTTGGCCCGATGTTGTCCGGAATTACGCCGCCGTTCTGTTTCACGCGGTCCATCCACGCTGAAACATAATCAGTGATCCACGTTTTATAGCGCGCATCGCCGGTGTACATGTACGCGTTGGCGATCAGTGACGTCGCCGCCAAATTCAGAGGCACGTCGGCGCGCATCATGCGTTTGTTCATCGTGTCCAGGATGTTCGGAAACAGCTTGTCGTCGACCCAGGCTTTCGAATGCGTGACGTTGGGAATATCGTTGAACGGCAGCGGATAGTCCTTTAATACGTCGCGATGCGTCTCCCAGTCCTCGGCGGTGTTGACGAACCGCGGGCCCTTCGATCCCGTGATCGGCGAGGTGATCCGCTTGTGCACCGGATCCCAGTTTGCCCCCGTGGTGTACATGGCCGCGAAGTCCAGCGCACGCTTCCGCATCTGCGGTTCATAGGGATTCGCCAGTCCGAAGAAATAGAAATTGACGTAGCTCTCGCCGTGGTGCATCCAGTCGTAATAGGAATCGAACTCCTTCGACACGGTTCCGTACTTGGTGAACAGATCCGTTACGCGATTCCACAACAGCCGTGACCACGCGTCCATGCGCTGATCACCGCCGAGCGCGTAGTAGAGCGGGAAGTTGTAGAAGCTCTCGTAGCCATCGTCGCTGCCGTCCATGCCCGGCCATTTGTCGAGCCAAATCAACGTGCCGTCGGGCCGCGTGTAGCGCTTGACGAACTCCTGCGACGCCGGCCAATACTCCTTCAAGAGATGGCGTTGCCACAGCGCCCACTCAGGCGCGGGCTGCGCCTTGTCGATCTTGACGACAATGGGCTCGCCCAAACATACGAAGACAGCCAGCGCGGCCAAACAAAAACGCTTCATCCGGATAGCATATTCGATTTGGACTACGATAAGAGCATGGCGACACAGGTAGCCTTCACGCTGGAACAACTCGCCGGTCTTCCGGAAGACGGTTTGCTTCATGAGCTCGACGAAGGGGAGTTGATTACAATGACCAGGCCCGTCCGAAAACACGGCCGATGCCAAGCCCGTTTGTTGCGAAAGATCGGCAATTTTGTAGCCGACCACAACCTCGGCGAAGTGAGTACGGAAAGCGGATACGTCCTTGCAAGAAGTCCAGATGTTCTTCGCGGACCCGATGTCGCTTTCGTCCGCGCCGAGCGCCTCATTGGAATTCCCGACGACGGTTGGCCCGAACTGGCGCCCGATCTAGTCGTCGAAGTTGTTTCGCCCTCTGAAACCGCCAGCCAGATTCATCGCAGAGTCCGGCAATTCCTGGCGGCCGGTTCGCAATCCGTATGGGTCGTCTATCCCGATACCCAAACCGTTGACGTCTTCGAATCGACTGGTCAACACCGCGTCATGGAAATTGGTGGCACGCTGACGACGCCCGCTCTGCCGGGCTTCGAACTCACCGTCGCCGCGATTTTCGAAGACTGACCGCTACCAGTCCGCGACGGAGCCATCTTTTCGAAACACCGCCATCGTGACCTCGGGTTCAAACGGGCGCTTGTCCGCTTCGGCTTCGTTGATGTCGATACCAAGACCCGGCGCCGCTGGCGGCAGCGCATATCCGCGGTCGATCGGCATCTGGCCGATGACAACATCTTTCCGCCACGGCACGTCCTTGCGCACCACTTCCTGGATCAAGTAGTTCGGCGTCGCGAATGCGATGTGCGTGCAAGCCGCGGTCGAAATCGGACCTTGCGGGTTATGACAGGCAATTGCAATTGAATACGCCTCGGCCATCGCCGCGATCTTCCGCACTTCGCTGATGCCGCCCGAATGGGAACAGTCCGGCTGCGCGATCGCGCACGCGCGTTTTTCGAACAACTCGCGGAACTCCCAGCGGCCCACGAGACGTTCGCCGGTCGCGATCGGGAAGGGAAGCGCCTGGCACACCTCGCGCAGTCCGTCGATCGACTCGGGCCAGCACGGCTCTTCGTACCAATAGAGGTTGTAGTCGACCAGCATGCGGCCGAATTGAATCGCGGCCGCGGGCGTTGTCCGCGCATGCAGGTCGAGCATGATGTCCATCTCGTCGCCGCCGGCCAACCGCATCGCTTCCACGCACTTCGCCGCACGTTTCAACACCGCGGGGGACTCGATCGGATCGCTTACCGGAATCGGCATCGACTTTACCGCGTCGAAGCCTTCTTCTTTACTTTGCAGCAACCGCTCGGCGAACTCTTGCGGCTCCAGCGTTCCGTAGATGTCTTCGAGTTTACCGCCACCCAAGTGATCGTAAAAGCGCAACCGGTCGCGCACGGGCCCGCCGAGCAGTTCGCAGACCGGGCGATTCAACTCCTTGCCTTTGATGTCCCACAGCGCTTGATCGATGCCGCTCATCGCCGAGTAGTTGACGATACCGCCGCGCCAAAAATACTGACGGTGCATTACCTGCCAGATGTGCTCAATTCGGCGTGGGTCTTGGCCGATCAGCAGCACGCTCAGGTCTTCGACCGCGCCGACAACCGACTTGGTCTTCCATTCGAGTGTGGCCTCGCCCCAGCCATACAAGCCGGGTTGATCGGTCTCGACCTTGACAAAAATCCAATTGCGCATCCGCGCGTTGGCGACGCGCGTCAGAATCCGTGTGATTTTCATTCGACTCTACGAGCGTACAACGCCCGAAGGCTGCGGCTTCTTGCGCGCCCCAAGCGACGTGTGCGCCAACTCCCGTTTGCATTGATCGGCGGCCTGGCGGTTCTCCGGCCGGTTCGGGCAAATCGAGCAGCGCATGCCGGTGCATTTGTAGGTTTCGCAGCACGCGGTACGAACTAGGATCAGAGTCGACATCGGATTCAGAATTGCAACTGTCTTGCAGTTACGAATCCAGGCTATCACAGCGGTCCCTGGGCTTTCAAGCGATTTATTGAGAAAAATCCGCTTTCCTGGCGACTCACCCATCTCGAAGATGCAAATCTCGATATCTCACGGCGGTTCTTATGCTGCCGTCTCTTTGGCTCGTATTGACGGCCAAAGCCCCACCAGACGCGGTTGCCGTGGCCGTAAAGCGGTTCGATCGCGAATCGCAAACGATTTGCCGAATCCCTCGATTGCACGCTTTCTCGGCTTCAGCTTCTTTCCGGCGGTGGGGTTCTGTGACACTATCATTGTCATGCCCTACGTCACCCGCGACACGCTACAGCAAGCGGTGAATTCCGGAATCGTCTCGCCAGAACAAGCCGAAGCGCTGTGGCAGTTCCTGGAAACCCGAGCCACCGGCCCCGCGTTCACGTTCACCAACGTCCTCTATTACCTGGGCGGCATGATCGCTATCGGCGCGATGAGTCTCTTCATGACGCTCGGTTGGCAGACGTTCGGCGGTTGGGGGATTTGTGCGATCGCCATCGTTTATGCCGTGATCGCGCTGGGCGGCGCGCATCTGCTGAATGCAAGAAATCTAAAGACGCCCGCGGGTATCCTCGCGGCGCTCGCGGTCGTACTTGTCCCGCTGGCGATCTACGGCGCGCAGACGGCGATGGGCTCGTGGGACGACGTGCGCCCGTATCGCGACTATCACTACATCATCGACTGGCGATGGGCGTTCATGGAGTTGGGAACGCTGTTTGCGGGCGCGTTGATTCTTTACGCCTACCGGCTTCCCTTCGCGGTCATGCCGCTCGCCGTCACGCTCTGGTACATGAGCATGGATTTCGCTCCGCTTCTCGCCGGTGGCGAGGACTTCGACTGGAAGTTTCGCAAGTCGGTCTCGATGATCTTCGGACTCGCGATGATCGCTCTGGCGCTCTTTGTTGATGTGCGTTCGCGCCGCCAGCCCGACTACGGATTCTGGCTGTACCTTTTTGGAATGGCCGCGTTCTGGGGCGCGCTGTCCATGTCGGACTCCAACAGCCAACTTGGCAAGTTTCTGTATGGCCTGCTGAACACCGCACTCATCTTTGTCGGCGCGATACTGGCGCGGCGCGTGTTCACGGTGTTCGGCGGGCTCGGGTTGTGCGGTTATCTGGGCTATCTCTCCTACAACGTTTTCAAGGACAGCGTCCTATTTCCCATCGCGCTGACGGCGTTGGGCCTCGCGATTGTCGGCGGCGGCATCTGGTGGCAGCGGAACGAATCCCGCCTTCGCGATGCATTTCGGTCGATGTTGCCGGCCGCCATGCGTGAGACGCTGGCGGCGGCGGACTAATCACTGCTATTTGCCGTCGCGCTTGAATACGACCGGCGGCGCCGCCGGCTCCAGTTTGACCTCGACGCGGTCGATGACGCCGTCCAGCGAGGTCAGGAACTGCACCCGCGCGCTGTTGCCCCGCGAAAACGTGTCGTAGTGAAAGTGGCGAAGCGTCAGGCTGTTGCCGGCAAAAATCCACCGCAACCCTGCCTCTCGAGCTTCGATTTTCACGGTTCCGTAGGCGGGATGCGTGAAGCTGCCGGCGTAGTCGCCGAGCGGATGCGATGGCTTCGTGCCGGCTATCTTTGACGCCTCAAGCGCCTTTCGCTCCGCGGCCGCTTTGGCCTCGGCCGCCTTGTCGTCTTTGAGAAAGATTGCCTGCCAGTCTTCCGGCGGCAGTCCGAGCAGCTTGTCCCATATAATACGCGACAACACCTGCGGCACCGGACGCGCAACGCGATTCTGGAGAATCATCACGCCTGCGTTCTCATCCGGCAGAAACGCCAGCAGCGCGTGGTACCCGCCAATCGTACCCGTGTGGAAGATCACCTTGCGCCCGCGATGCGGCAGCGTCATCAAGCCCAGTCCGTAGACGCCTTCGCCCATCGCTTCGGGGCCAACGGAGCCGGCGGGCGTGATCGTGCGCGGTTCTCGCATGCGGTCGAACTGCGCGGCCGACGGCAGCCCTTTCCCGCCGCGGTTCATGTGCGCGCGGAGATACGCCGTCATTTCCGTCAGCGGCGCGATCACACAGCCGGCCGGACAGATCGCCTCCTGATTCACCGGCAGCGGAACGGCTTTCAACGCCCCGTTTTCGAGTCCATACGTCTGCGCGAAGTCAGAGGTTTTCTGTGTTTCGGCCGCCGAGAAGTTCGCGCGTTTCATGCCCAGCGGATCGAGCACCCGCGCGCGCACCAGCCGCTCCCAGGAATCGCCAGAAATCCGTTCCGCCAGCACGCCGGCTGCGAGGTACATCAGATTGTTGTACTGAAACGCCTCGCGAAATTCGCGGCTGGGCTCGAGGTATCGCAGCCGCGCGAAGATCTCCCGGCGTCCTAGGCCGACACTCCACATGGTGTCGTGGCGCGGCAGGCCAGTGCGATGACTTAATAAATCGATCGCGGTCGCGTGTTCGCTGGCGATGGGATCGCGTAACCGGAAGTCCGGCATGTAATCGCGCACCGGTTTATCCCATTGCAGTTTGCCTTCACCTGCCAGCGATGCAAGCGTCAGCGCCGTCATCGACTTCGTGATCGACCCGATCGCGAACAGCGTGTCGGGAGTGACGGGCAACTTGCGTTCGACGTCGCGGAAGCCGTAGCCGCGCGAATGGATGACCTGGCCGTTGTGGACAACGGCGAGCGCCAGCCCTGGGACCTGCCATTGTTTCATCGCCGCGTCGACGGCGTCGTCAATCCCCTTGAGCTTGTCCTGCGCCGCAACGCAAAGTGCGGTCACGAAGAATAGTCGGATCATTCGGAAATCATAGCAGGGGAAGTTTCAGGACGACGCGGCATCTGTGCATCGCCGCACGAAAGCGCCGATCGCGTCGATTGCCCTTTGGCCTTCCGGCGTCACATCGCGAAGCAGGTGCCAAACGTGCACCATGTCTGGATATTCGTCGAACTGCACGGGTCCCTCCGCCGCTTCCGCTCGCGCCGCGAACTCTTGGCTCTGGTCTAGAAGCACCTCCGCGCCACCAGCGTGGACAAGCAGCGGCGGCAAGCCCGTGAGATCGGCGAACAATGGCGAGATGTTCGGCCGGCGCGGATCGATTCCCGCCAAGTAGTTATTCGCGGCGAGGAGGCAATGGACCTTCCCGACGTAGTCGAACGGCGCGTTGGTTTCGAAGCTCTCCCCCGAACAAGCCAAATCCACCCAAGGAGAAATCGCGACCGCTGCCGCTGGAAGGCGCGTGCCGGAATCGCGAAGCTGGATGAGCGTGTTGAGCCGCTAACCGCGGGGCAACTCGCGGTCCACTATTTGGGAAATCGGACCCGGATCGCACGCGGGGCGGCGGTCGGGCTTTCTGGAGAAGCGCAATCGTTCCACCCGCCGAATCGCCGGCCAGCACGATACGCTTGGGATCGATTCCTTCGGCCAGCAGATAGTTGTACGCCGCGATGGCGTCCTCCTGCGCCGCGTGAGCGGCATGCTCCGGCCCAAGACGATAGGAAAGCGCGAACGTGCGCGCCTTGGCTGCTCGCGCCAGCGCGCCAATCAGCATGCCGTGTGTTCGAAGGGAACCGAAGACAAAGCCGCCGCCGTGGAAGTAGAGCAAAACCGGAACATCCGCGCCCGGCGGTTCGATCCAGGCGCCCTCGACTTGCCCGGCCTGGATGAACCGAGGAGCGAGACCGTCGACCTTAATGGGACTCATCCGTTCCCCGACGTTTCGCCAGCGAACGACTCCGATCCGCGGCATCACCGACCACCCCCTTTTCGTGACGGACACCAGCGCTTCCATGCCAAGACTCCAAGCCGGCCTCCGCTGCCGCCCGACGGCCCGGCGCAGGAGCGCACGCGCGGCCCCCATGATCGTAGCGGTCAATACGCGTAGGACATCGTCGAAGCGAGCGGGAGGCGGCGCCGCTGGCGGAATATTCACACGGACCATTGTAAATAGGGCAGCCAGCTAGCCCCTGGTGCGGTTGATCCCGATACCGGCGACAATCCATACGGCGGCAAAGATAACGAGTTCGATTGCAACCGGCGCGATCATCCGCGCCATGATGTACGGATTCACGACTACCGCCGCTGGGGCGATCAACCATATCAGGGGAACGCGAAACGTTGAGCGCGGCTGCTTGCGCCGCAGCAACGGCAACACGCCGGCGACCGCGGTGAACGCGATCAGCGTGCCGATGACGGCCAGATCGTAGAGCTTTCCGGCGGGAATGGTCAGGCACAAGACCGTGATCGCCACGCCTGAAACGGCGATCGCGCCTACAGGCGCTAACGTGCTCTCGGAGATGCGGCCCACTACCGCCGGCAAGGCGCCATCCTTCGCCATGGCGAAGAAGACGCGGCTCTGGCCCATCATCATGGCGATGAGCACCGTGCTGAGGCCGACGGCGATCGCGAGCCGGGCCGCCGGTTCGAACGCGGGCGCCATGCCCGCCATCTCCGCGCGCAAGGGCGGCATGACGGCTCCATACGCCGCGATAACCACGAGGTAGATCGCCGTCGTAACCGCCAAGGAGCCGATTACGCCGAAGGGCAGATCGCGGGCGGGCCGTTTGCATTCAAGTCCCAACGTGGAAACCGTTTCGAAGCCCAGGTAGGAAAACACCGCTGGGCCCGCCACGGCGCTCCAGTCGCCCTCGAATGCAAACGGAAAGCCGCGGCCTCCAGTGCGGGAGAACGCGCCCGCGACGAGTATTGCGAGGACTCCGCATTTCAGAACAACCAATGCCGTGTTCAATCCCGCCGAGATCCGGATTCCGAACGCCAACAAGACCGCGACGCCTATCGAGGCGATGGCCCCGCCTACCGGGCCGCTCATCCACAAATTCGCGACCGCGGCCGCTCCAAACGAGTACTCGAGAACCAAAGCTCCCGCCACAAGCCAGGCCGCACGCGGGCCAAGCGTCAGGCGCGCATAACTGTAGGCCGATCCCGCGCCGCCGTCGACCGCCGCGAATTCTGCGTAACAGAGCGCCGTCAACGCGCAGGCCAGCGCCGCAACGAGGTAGCCTCCAAATAGCGCTGGCGCACCATAACGGTGCGCCAGTCCGGGAGTCGAAAGGAATATGCCCGCGCCAATCATGCACCCTACCCCGGTCGCTATCAGTTGGCCGGGGCCGAGCGCGCGGCGGAGCACTACTTATTCAGCATCGTCTGGCGCGAGGCGACGACCTTATCGATCATGCCGTAGTCGACGGCCTGCAACGGATCCATGATGTAATCGCGGTCGACGTCGCGGGCGATGCGGTCGACCGGCTGGTTGCAGGCGTTGGCCAGAATCGTGTTCAGCGACTCGCGCATGCGCAGAATTTCGCGCGCATAGATATCGATGTCGGTGGCTTGTCCGGCCAACCCGTGCATTGACGGCTGGTGGATCAGAATGCGCGAATTGGGGAGGCTGAAGCGTTTGCCCTTGGTGCCGCATGCCAGCAGCACGGCCGCCATCGAAGCCGCCTGGCCCACGCAATAGGTGGTGATATCGGGCTCAACGAGATTCATGGTATCGAGAATCGCGAGGCCGGCGGTAATCGAGCCGCCCGGCGAGTTGATGTAGAGGGAGATGTCGCGTTCGGGGTCCTCGGCGGCGAGGAAGAGAATCTGGGCGATGATCAGGTTGGCGACGTTGTCGTCGATGGGGGTTCCCAAGAAGATGATGTTTTCCTTGAGCAGGCGCGAGTAGATATCGTAGGCACGTTCTCCGCGGGAGGTTTGCTCAACCACCATGGGGACCAAAACGGAATTTTCCATACGGGGCATTCGACTACCATCATAGCGTCATCGCTCCGGAAGCGGTATAAAACTCTCTCGGAGGAACTCTCATCAACTCCAGGAGAGCGAAACGGAACCGTTTTGACGCTATTAGCTCTGGGAGATGTTGCCGATGAGAACGCCATGCGCACGCTGACCGGTTGTGTTAGTCTGAGTCCACTCTGCTGGCCGGGTGGAGGAAATCTGAGACGGCTATCTAGAAAATCCGAACATCGGCCGATAAGAGGAGTAGGGGCGCCCGGTAGCGCCGAGAGCGTATGAAGATTCTGATTGCCGACGACAGTACGGTTTCCCGCCACCTCCTGGAGAGTATTGTCAGGAAATGGGGATACGAAGTCGTGTCCACCTCGGACGGTAATCAAGCCTGGGAGGTGCTGCAGAGGCCGGATGCGCCTCGTCTGGCCATCCTCGACTGGATGATGCCTGGACTAACCGGACCTGAGGTATGCAAGCTGGTCCGTGAAAAAATCAGCGATCCGTACGTCTACATTCTGCTGCTTACCTCTCGAACGCAGAAGGAAGATGTCATCGAAGGAATGATGGCCGGCGCCGACGACTATGTCGTCAAGCCGTTCGATCAACAGGAGTTGAATGTCCGTTTGCGCGCGGGCCGCCGGATTGTCGACCTGCAACAAGAGTTAATGCGGGCCCAAGCCGCCCTGCGGCATCAGGCGACGCACGACGCGCTGACCGGCATACAAAATCGCGGCAAAATCACCGAGGTGCTCGCCGCCCGGGTTGACGCCAATGCTCCACTCGGAGTGATCATGCTCGACGTCGACCGCTTCAAGTCGGTGAACGACGCCCATGGCCACGCGGCCGGCGACGCCGTTCTTATCGCCATCGCGCAGCGGTTGGCGCGAGCGATCGGCGAAAAGGATTCCTTGGGCCGCTATGGCGGCGAGGAGTTCGTTATCGTCTCACAGAGGGAACCGGAAGACTTACATCAATTCGCCGAGTCGCTTCGTGAACTCATTGCCAGCAAACCCATTGAGGTCACCAGTCTTTACCTGACAGTGACCGCCAGTTTCGGCGTCGCCAGCCGCGACCTGTCGACACCCTGCCCGGGGCACCTAATCCTGAAATCCGCCGACGAAGCGCTCTATCAAGCCAAACATGCCGGCCGAAACCGTGTCTGCGTCGCACCCACTCCCTGCCTGCAGGAAGCCTAGCCCCTACTCGTCGTTGCCGCGACGCGCGACCGTGAAGTGGCTGAGCGAATCGGCGTACTGTGCGATTCCCCTGTACAGCGCCTCGGCGATCTTCTGTCTCGTCGCTGGCTTCTTCATCTCCTGCTCGTCGCGGGGGTTCGACAAAAACCCGATCTCAGCCAGCACCGAAGGCATATTCGCGCCGATCAACACAACGAACGGCGCTTTCTTCACACCGCGATTACGCGTGGCGCCCGCTTGCCCCCAAACCCGGTAGAGCGCGTTATTTACTTTTGCCGCGAACTCACGCGACTCGTTGATCTTGTCCTGCATCGCAATCTTCTGCAGCAAATCGCGGAGTTCGAAGACGCTCCGATCGCTTGTTGCATTTTCCCGCGACGCGACCTCGAGCGCCTCTTTCGAGTTGGTGAAGCTCAGATAATACGTCTCGACGCCGGTTACACTGCGGATCGTCGACGAATTCGCATGGATGGACAGGAACAGGTCCGCCTTGCTTTCGTTTGCCATCCTGGTGCGCGCTTCCAAGGGGACGAAGTGGTCGTCATCCCGCGTATAGACAACTTCGCTGCCCAGATTCTCTTCGATTAATTCGCCGAGACGCTTTGACACATCGAGCACCAGTTCTTTCTCCAGCAGTCCCGTTGGCCCCGATGACCCTTGATCGTGACCGCCATGACCTGGGTCGATCATCACCCGGCGCAGCTTCAACCCCAGCGCCCGTGTAAGCGAGTTCGTGCCTGCCGCGGTCCGTTTGGCTGGTTCCGCCGGTGGTGGAGCCGGGTTCGTCGCGGCCACGATCGGCTTTGACGCTCCGTTGAACTTCGGCCACCGCGTCCGCGGAATCGGAATGACTTCGGCCTTCTTAACGACGAAAAGCTGTGCGATCGCCGGCGGAAGAGGCAATACCACCGCGCGCTGTTCCATAACCGGCCGCTTCGGCGGAACGAACGCGCGCCGTACGGGTTTGGCGGGAGCGGCCGAGATCACGACCGGTTCCTTCGCTGCGGGCGGGGGGGTGTGGCCGCGCGGCTTCACTTCGACGATCAGGCGGAACGGGTTCTCCAGCTCAGAAGTCGTGACGTCGGCCTCGGACTCGAGGTCCAGCACAACCCGCATGACGCCCGGTTTAGCCTCCGCGACGCGGATTTGCCGAACCAGCGGATCGCCGACCTGGATTGTCTGCAAGCCTTTGCGGTCACGCGTGGTCTTTACGAAATCGAAGAAATAGCGTTCGGGCTTCGAAAGCCGGTCGCGGCGGACCTCGGCTGGCCCGCTCAATTCGATCGCGACACGCGTGACCTTGCCGCTTGTCGTATGCCGGACATCCTTGAGTTGTGCAGTTTCGGCCCCTCGCGCGCCGAGCGACAACACGAGCGGCAGCAGCCAGCCTCCGTGTTGTGTCGGCGATCGAGTCATTTGGTTCGCATGTGCAGCCGGCCGTCGGCGTCCACGAACGCTTCGACCTGACGCGGCTCGTTTTCGGATGGTTTGATTTCCGGCGGCTTGGCGGCCGGGGCCGGTTGTTGCACGGCGCCCGCCGCGCGGCGCGCCTCGCCGTACTTCTTGCCGACCTTGTAGACGTACTCCTGCGTTTCCGCGTAGGGCGGGATCCAACCAAATCGCTTCACCGCGCCCGCGCCGGCGTTATAGGCCGCCAGCGCCAGCCGGTCGTCTTTGTACTGATCCTGCAGATCGCGCAGATGCCGCACGCCCGCGCGGATATTTTCCTCGACGTCAAAGCTATTGCGTACGCCCAGCGACCGTGCGGTCGACGGCATCAACTGCATGAGCCCCTGCGCGCCGGCGTGGGAAACGGCGTGCGGATTATAAGCGCTCTCGACTTGAATTACGGCGTGCACCAGCAACGGATCGATTTCATATTGCTTCGCCGCGCTCTCAACAATTTCGTTAATGCGCGCGTCCTTGGCCAACGGTAGCGAGGGTGGCGCGGTCTTAGCCGGGCGCACCGGAGAACCAGGGATAATCGGTTGCACCACAACGGGTTCGATGGTCACGCTACGCACCAATCTGCCCGTGCGGCGATCGGCGCGCACATTGCTCACCGTGCCCGCCGGCTCAGCTGCCAGCGCGCACAACGCTCCGATAATAAAACAGAACTGGATCTTCTTGTTCAAAACATTTTCCAGTCGCATTGATTATACACCGAACCTCTCAACCGAAACCGGCCCGCAGGCCGATGCTATGATTCTCTCATGGCAAGCGCCGTATCGGGTTTCGTGCTGGCGGGCGGCGCCAGCCGGCGCATGGGATCGGACAAAGCGCTGCTTGGCGATGCGGACGATACGCTGCTGCTGCGCGTGGCAAAAGTGGTGGAAGCCGGCGCCGGCTCGGCGATTGTCGTGGCGCCCCAAGGCCGTTACGAGGATATGGGAGTTCCGGTACTGGCTGACCGTTGGCCCGGCGAAGGCCCGCTCGGCGGAATCGTTACGGCGCTGGAGTTCTCGCGCGATCCGCTCAATCTGATCGTTGCCGTCGACATGCCGCGCATTGATGTCCCGACACTGCGCGAGATCCTGCTGGCCGCCGCCGAAACGGGCCGCTCGGTGATCCCAGCGCACGAGGACGGCGCGACCGAACCGCTCTGCGCGGTGTACCACCGCGACGATCTGCCCGCGTTGCGCGTTTTTTTCGACAGCGGAGGCCGTCGTATGCGCGAGGCGATCGAAAAGATCCCCTATCATCGCATCGACGCCGCCGAGCGCGTTTTCGCCAACATCAATACACCCGAAGAATGGGAGGCCGCGCGCGCGTAGCCCGGCATGGACAACCTCTACCCCCACTACATCGAATTCCGCCATGTCTATAAGACGTTCGACAAGCCGGTTTTAGTCGATTCGAACTTTTATATTAATGCCGGCCAGACCGTTGCCATCATCGGCCGCAGCGGCGTGGGCAAATCCGTCAGCCTCGGCCACATTATGGGTTTCCTCAAGCCCGACTCGGGCCGTGTTATCGTCGCGCACGAAGACGTAACCGATTTTCCCGAGTCCGAGTGGCGGCGCATCCGCAAAAAAGTCACCATGGTGTTTCAGTCCGGTGCGCTCTTCGATTCGCTCACTGTGGGAGAGAACATCGAGTTCTCGCTCGAACTCCGCGAGGACTACGACGAGCAGAATAAGGAAGACGTCGTGCAAGGTTTGCTCGATCTGGTCGATCTATCCGATTACCGCGACGTGTTTCCGACCGATCTGTCGACGGGCCACAAACGCGCCGTCGCCATCGCTCGCGCTCTCGCCGCGCAGCCGGAGTGTATTCTCTACGACGAGCCCACAACGATGGTCGACCCCATCATGAGCGACCACATGGGCAATCTGATGCTTCGGCTGAAAAATCAACTGCGGCTGACGTCGGCCGTCGTAACCCACGACCTGGAGCTGATGCGAAGAGTTGCCGATTCCGTCGTGTTTCTGCACAAGGGCGACATCATCTACTTCGGCCCCGTCTCCGGGCTCGACCATTCCGATCATCCCCATATTCAGGAGTTCATGGCGATGGACCGGGTGGAGTTGTAGCGCCTTTACATCATCGGCCCAATCCGCCACGGCACGAATTCCTTGTGTCCGAGGCGCTCGGCGCAAGTGATCTCGCCCGACGCGACGCGCAGGATTATGTCGAAGATCTCTTGGCCGATTCCTTCGACAGTCGCATCCCCATCCGCGATGCGGCCTGCGTTGATGTCCATGTTGTCGATCATGCGCTTGTACATGTTGGTGTTCGTCGCGATCTTGATGACCGGCACTGTCGGGAAGCCGATCGCGCTGCCGCGGCCGGTGGTAAACACGATCACGTTCGAGCCGCCCGCCGCAAGCCCGGTCAGGGATGCCGGATCGTAACCCGGCGTGTTCATGAAACAGAAGCCCGGACCGTGAATCCGCTCGGCGTAGTCGAGCACTTCATTCAGAGTCGAGGTGCCGCCCTTGGCGACCGCGCCGAGCGACTTCTCGACGATGTTGGTGAGGCCGCCTTCTTTGTTGCCGGGCGAGGGGTTGTCGTTGAAGCTCGACCCCGCGAACTGCCGCAAGTAGTCCTTATAACTCTTGACGAATCCGAGCAGCCGTTCGGCTGTCTCCCGGTTGCGCGAGCGCTTGACCAACAGGTGCTCGGCGCCGAAAATCTCGGTCGTCTCGGCCAGCACCGACGCCGCGCCGATTTTGGCGAGCAAATCGGAAGCATGGCCGAGCGCGGGGTTTGCGGTAATCCCGCTGAACGAATCCGAACCGCCGCAGTTTAGCCCGACGGTAATCAGATTTGCCGGAAGTTCAACACGCTTCTCGGCGGCCAGCATCTCGATCTGCTCGTTAATGTACTTGCGCGCGTAGTCGACCGAAGCCCGCGTGCCGCCGGTGTTTTGCAGCGTCATGCCCATCAGCCGAGACGAGCGCGGAGCGTTGGCGCCCAGATAGTGATCGATCTGATTCACTTCGCATCCGAGGCCCAGAATGATCGCCGCGCCAACATTAGGATGCGCCAGAATTCCGGCCAGCGTGCGGCGAAGTTGATCGGTGTCGGGGCCGATCGTGTGTGCGCAGCCCTCGCCATGTGGAAAGGCGACGACGCCATCGACGCCGGGTGGCATCGCGGTGTTTTCATAACTCCGGGCAATCAACTCGGCGGTGTGTGCCGCGCAATTGGACGCGGCAACCACGGCGACGAAATTACGCGTGCCGGCGCGGCCGTCTTCTCGTTGATAGCCCTTAAACGCCGGCATCTTGGCCGGCGCCGCGGGGTAGGGGACTTCGGCGGCCGGGAACTCGTAGTTGAAGCTCAACTCTTCGAACGCGAGATTGTGAACGTGAATGTGCTGTCCCGGTTCGATCGCCGTTTTCGCGCGCCCGATCACCTGGCCGTAGCGATGCACGGTTTCTCCCGCGGCGATCGGTTTGATGGCGACCTTGTGGCCCGCCGGCACCGGATTCCTGACCTTGATTTCGACGCCGGAGACGCGCAGTTCCTGACCTTCGGCGAGAGGAACACGCGCGACGGCGATGTTGTCGGCGGCGTTCAATTGAATGGCGGAATTTTCCGCCGTGGGGAGTTTGGCTATGTCGAGTAGGCTCATCGGAGTAATACGGTTTCGCAGATCTGTTCTTTGATGTGGACTTTGAAGCGTTTGCCGGCTGGGTGAATCCAAAGACCGGTGCCATCGGCGGGAACGGGAATGTCTTCGATGCGGTTGACGAAGACCGCCTCGCCGCTATCGATGCCCCTGAGCAGTTTGCCGATGTGAATGTGCAGATGGCATTGCGTGCGGACCTTGGCGCCGTTGTAGGCGACGCCCCACTCCTCGCCCCAAAGCTCTTTCGCTTTGGCGATGGCGGCTTTCCAGAGCGTGGTGCGCTCCTTCGGCGAAAGGTCCTTCAGCTCATGCATCGCCGCGGGCGCCACACGCCGTGGCAACGCAAGCGTGCGGTTGGCTTTGCGCGGATTGGAGTCCTTGAGAAAGAAGACTTCCAGTTCGCCAGGCTGTTTCGACGCCTCGTTCGTCAGGCTGCACTCCCGTGCGGCAAGCGTCGCGGCGTCGGCTGGATCGCAGCCGCACTTATCGACGGCGGCGAACGAGGCCAGGCCGCCGACCATGGTCATCCAGATTTCACGCCGCTGCATCTGGGTATTTTAGCAGGGGCGGTCCGGAAAGGACTATCATCGAAAGACTCTGCCATGAGTTCCGATATCACCGTCCGCCTGAGAGAAGCGGCCAAGGGTAACCGCGCGGTCGCCGGCGAAGTATTCGACCTGATGCACGCCGAACTGCGCAAGCTGGCGGTATCGGCGATGCGGATGGAACGTAAGAATCACACGCTGCAACCGACAGCGCTCGTCAATGAAGCCTACATGCGTCTGGTCGGCAACCCGGTCTCCTGGGAGAGCCGCGCGCATTTCTTGAACACCGCGGCGCGCGTGATGCGCCGGATCCTGATCGACCACTCGCGCAAAGCGGGGGCCGGCAAGCGAATCGCGCCTGGTGAAAAGGCGGAGTTCAACGAAGAGACCGCCGGCATCGAAGTCGGCGACCCGGTGTTGTTGCTGGCTATCGACGAGGCGCTGAATCGTTTGGAGGCCATGGACGAGCGGCAGGCTCGCGTCGTCGAACTTCGCTACTTCGGCGGACTGTCGGTTGAGGAAACCGCGAAGGTGATGGGCATTTCCGAGAAGACCGTGAAGCGCGAATGGTCGATGGCGCGGGCGTGGCTGGAAGGGCAGTTGCGGCCGGTATGAGCGCGGATCTAATCCTGGCGTTGAAGCCCGATGTGGTTCGGACGTTGGACGCGATGCATGTGGCGATCAAGGTGATCGACGCGCTGGTATTGCTGCGGCGCGAATTCGGATTGCAGCGCGTGAAGCCGCTGTGGCCCGTGCGCATGGATCTAATGGAGCAGCTTTTTAATCCGGCGAAGCGAAATGGACTGGATCGAATTTTGAACGGCGATGCGAAGCGGTTTCTCGACGACGCCCCAAACTTTTTTGAGACGTTCGATGGACCCGAGGAAACGCCGGACACGCTGGCCGCCGCGCGACGGCGATTGCTCGTCACGCTGGCCGACGAGAAGCGCGTGGAGCGGGCGGTGAAACGGCTCAAGGGGTATCCGGTGATTGCGTATGTGGAGGAGGTGCCGCGGGTCGTGGCGGCTGACTATGCTTTGTTCACCGATCCGCGAGAGAGCCAGGATCCGCGAATTCCACCCCAAACAGAGATCCCAGTCGGCAAATCCGACATTGGTGCGTGGGCTTACGCACGGCTAAAGTTGCCGGAAGACTGGCGGGATCTAGCCCTGGACAATATCGCCGTGCTCGATTCGGGATGTGAAGCGGGACATCCAGCGCTTGGCCAGCGCGTCGATTTTGCCGATGATCGTTCGCGCCGCGATCCTTCGGGGCACGGCACGTTCGTAACCGCATCGATTGCAGGTCGCTATTCGAGTGTCGAGCCCACCCCTTTCGATCCGGACAAAGTCTACGACGTCCCACAAGGCGTCCTGCCGAAGAGCCGAGTGTGGGTTGCCAACGTGATGAGCGAACGGCCTGTAGTTGTGAACGGCGTCGCGCAGTACCCCCTCGATTTTGGCAGATACTCGAAGTTCCTAGGCCAGATTGCCGACGCGCGACGTCGCAAAGCGGGCCGGTTGAGCGCGATCCAAGTTGTGAATCTCAGCCTCGGAGCGCAGACCCCGTCCTCGGCGCATGCTGAGGATATTCGCGAACTACTGAACGCAGGCGTGATCGTTGTGGCGGCTGCCGGAAACCGTCCTGAAGACTGGAAGCGGGATACTCCCACAATGTATCCGGCGGCGTTGAAAGACGTGATCAGCGTCGGCGCGCTTTCTTACACCAAGAGTCGCGAGGATAGTCTCTGGTGGCGAACATGCACGAGTCTCCCAAAGGAGAGCAAGCGGAAGTCCGCTCTTGACGTCTTGGCCCCGGGCGACGTAATTCTCTCGGCTCTGGTGCAAAATCTGGGTTGACACTGGTTTGATACCGTTTCGGTCCGCAGGTCTCGATCGAACCCGACTCCAATCACGCAACCAACGCGGCTCGCCAGATCTCCGGCATCGTGGCCCCTGCCCCGCCTAGTTTGCCAAATTTAAATTGCCCTTTCTTGATCTTCTCCGCC